>CAUZHA010000138.1:0-10420 GCA_963579555.1 Planctomycetes bacterium UBA1146 | reverse complement strand
CCGCGCAGGACGAGAAGCCGTTCCTTGACGAGCTGTTCGAGATCAAGACCGCCTATGCCCAGGTGGCCGCCCCCATGGATGAGCTCACCGACTACGATGGAATCCAGGATCCGGAGATCATCCGGGGGGAACTGATCGCGCTCGTCTTCTTCCAGGAAAACCTGGCGGCCCCGAGGCGCGGCCGAATCACCTCGAACGTTCGCCAGGGAGAGAGCGTCTTCCTGCGGCTTGGCTGCGCCAGTTGCCACACCGCAAGCATCAACACTCGCATCGGCAAGATCCACCCCTACACCGACCTCCTGCTGCATGATATGGGACCTGAGCTTGCCGATGGCATCACCATGAAACAGGCGCTTGGAAACGAGTTCCGAACCCAGCCCCTCTGGGGGCTCTGCGAGCACTCTCCCTTCCTCCATGATGGCCGGGCGGCGACGGTGCGAGAAGCTATCCTTCTCCATGGAGGCGAGGGCGAGAGGGCCCGGAACGCCTACGCCGAGCTGAACCAGCAGGACACCCTGATGCTCCACCGCTTCCTGGAGTCGCTCTAAGGAATTCCCGCATGAAGATCCTCTACAAAACCGCGAACGCCTTCCTGCTGCTGGGGATCCTCCTGCTTGCCTATCACCTGAACTCTCCCTCCGCGCGCGGCCGGGTTGAGTTCGGGGACAATCCGGTAAATGACTTTATCCGCGGCGACTCCAACGATGATGGCATGCTGAATGTCAGCGATGCCGTCTTCACCCTGTCGTTTCTATTCATTGGAGATGAGCAGCCGGAATGCCTGGCCGCCAACGACACCAATGATGACGGAACGATCAACATTACCGATGTCATCCGGACATTGAATTTCCTTTTCCTCGGCGGGACGGACGCGCCGCCGGCGCCCTTCCCCGCTCCGGGCGAAGACCCCACCCGGGACCTGGGCTGCAGGGAGCCCCCCCTTCCGGGCATTCCCGGGGTCGGCTCGCTGGGAGGACCCGACCGTGAGCTCGACCGCATCGAGACCCTCTCCTGGAAGCGCGGGAAGCTCGTCTTCAACCATTTCTTCTCCGCAAACGAAGGCCTTGGCCCTCTCTTCAACGGCGACTCCTGCCGCGGCTGCCACCTGGCCCCGGTCATGGGCGGCGCGGGAGGCCTCGATGTCGACGTCGTGCGCTTCGCGAAGCGGGAAGAGAATGGCGATATCGTACAGCTCGATTCCGGACCGGCCGTCTCCAGGCTGGCGGTCCATGGCGCCGCCCGCGATGAGCTCAACCCGGAAGCCAACATCATAGAAACTCGCCAGACTCCTTCACTGCTCGGCCTCGGCCTGGTTGACCGGCTGCCGGAAGCGGCCCTGCTGGCCAACGCCGACCCGGAAGACTCCGACGGCGACGGGATCTCCGGCCGGGCCCTCATGATCAATGGCCGGATTGGAAGGTTCGGTCACAAGGCGAGCATTCCCAGCTTTGCCGATTTCTGTGCGGACGCGTTCATCAACGAGATGGGCGTCACGGTAAACGGCCTCCTGGCGGATTTCGCTGTAGAGGTGGACACCGATTCGGTCAGCGATCCTGAGCTCGCTGACCAGGACTTCGTAGATCTCGTCTTCTTCAGCACCCACCTGGCTCCTCCGGCGAGATCTTTCCCGGACAATCCGAGCCTTCGGGAGAGAATCAACAAGGGAGAAGACAACTTCAACGATGCCGGCTGCGCCAGCTGTCATGTCAGCGCGCTGAACGGCGAAGAGGGGCCGGTAGCAGCCTTCTCGGATTTCCTGCTGCACGATGTCGCCAACCCCGACCGGCTCAACGTGCCTGAGGCGGATGCCGAGCCGGGCGAGTTCCGCACGGCGCCCCTGTGGGGAATCAGGCAGACCGCCCCCTACCTTCACGATGGTTCGGCCGAGACCCTCCGGGATGCAATTCTCCTCCACTTCGGTGAGGCTTCGCCCGCCAAGGATGCTTTCAACGCCCTGAACTTCGACGAACAGTCGAAACTCATCGAGTTCCTCCTGAGCCTCTGATCACCCTCAATCCGCCAGGAGACAGGCCTGCGCATAGGTTAACTGGACCAAGGCGCACCCGGCCAGCACAGAGCTGAACGCCAAGGGGAGAGCGTCTGCGTTAAGACGAAACCTCCTGTCGGCAGGCCCGGTCAGGCCAGCAGGTCTTTCACGACATTGCCGTGGACATCGGTCAGGCGGAAGTCGCGGCCCTGGAACTTGACCGTCAACTTCTTATGATCCACCCCGAGCAGGTGGAGCAGGGTCGCATGGAAGTCATGGACCTCGAAGATGTTGTCCTGGGCGTTGTAGCCCAGGTCATCGGTATTCCCGTAGGAGATCCCTCCCTTGATGCCGCCGCCGGCGAGGAACATCGAGTAGCCCTTGATGTGATGGTCGCGTCCATTGCCCTGGGCCATGGGGGTCCTGCCGAACTCGCCGCCAAAGACGATCAGCGTATCATCGAGAAGACCGCGGTCCTTGAGATCCTTGATCAGAGCGGCCGTAGCCTTGTCGACCTCCCCGGCGGTGGTCTTCACATTGTTCTTGATGCCGCCGTGATGATCCCAGGCCCGATGGTAGACCTGGATAAAGCGGACACCGCGCTCGGCCAGCCGCCTGGCAAGCAGGCAATTCGCCGCGTAGCTTCCATCCGCTCCCTTGGTGCCGTAGAGCTCCAGGGTTTCAGGCTTCTCGTCCGAGATGTCGACCAGGCCGGGAACCGAGGTCTGCATCCGGAAGGCCATCTCATACTGCGAGATGCGGGTCTGGATCTCCGGGTCGTCAACAACGTTGTTGTGGATCTTGTTGAGCTCCTGGACCGCGCTGACGACGTCTCGCTGCCGTCCGGCCGTGACGCCCTTGGGGTTTCCGACATAGAGCACCGGGTCGCCGGAGGAGCGGAACTCGACGCCCTGGAAACGGCTTGGCAGGAAGCCGCTGTGCCACTGGCGCGCCGCGATCGGCTGGGCCTGGCCCGCCCTGCCGACGGAGGAGAGCACGACGAAACCGGGCAGGTTGTCCGTCTCGCTGCCGAGACCGTAGAGCATCCAGGCGCCCATCGAGGGCCGCCCCGAGATGGTGGTCCCAGTATTCATGAAGGTATGGGCCGGGTCATGATTGATCGCCTTGGTGCGCAGGGAACGCACGATGCAGATGTCATCGGCTACCGAGCCGATATGCGGAAAGATCTCGGCGATGGACTGGCCGCTCTTCCCGAACTTCTTGAACGGATGCTGGGGACCGAGACAGTTCAGCTTCTTGCCCTGCAGCTGGGCGATCGGCTGGCCCTTGGTGAAGGACTCCGGCATCGGCTTGCCGTGCATCTTGCCGAGCTCCGGCTTGTGATCAAACGTCTCGAGGTGAGAAGGGCCTCCGGCCATATAGAGATGAATCACCCGCTTGGCCCGGCGCTTGAAATGCAGAGGCGCCACGACGCCCTGCCAGTTTTCAACCTCGACCTCTCCGGGAGTGGAAGCTTTCTTGTCGTCCGCCGCGAAGGCGTCCGGGTTCAGGAGAGCGCTGAGGGCCGCGGCCCCCATTCCAGCGCCGCCTCTTCGGAGAAAGGACCGTCGGGTCTGCTGCAGAGCGAACTCGTCACGCAAAAGGTTTTCGATCGGTAGATTCATGTTTTCAATACCTCGTAATAATCTCATGCAGATTCAGGATCACCCGCGTAATTGAAATCCAGGCCGCCAGCTCCGCCTGCGGAAAATCTCCTGCTACCGGCTTCGAGCCCACCGTCGCCAGGCTCTTTGCCGACTCCGGGTCGCCTGAATATTCGCCAAGATGACGCTGGTGCAGGGCCTTCAGCAGCTTCGCCTCAGCCGGGCTGGGGGACCTCGCAAGCGCCTCCCGGAAGGCCCACTGTATACCCTTGTCCACATCTGTTCCACTCTCGCCCAGCAGCCTCTGGGCAAAAACGCGGGCCGCCTCGACATAGGCAGGATCGTTCAGAAGAACCAGGGCCTGCTGCGGAGTGTTGGATCGCACCCGCTCGGCCGTACACTCCTCCCGGGTCGGCGCGTCGAAGGCCAGCAGGCTCGGATGGAGGAAGGTGCGGCACCAGTAGGTATAGAGTCCCCGGCGATAGAGAGACTCTCCTGATGAATTCTTGTAGGAACGCTTGGGAAAGTTCAGGTGCGACCAGTACCCGCCGGGCTGGTAGGGCTTGACGCTATTGCCTCCAAGAGTCCTGACCAGCAGGCCGCTGATGGAGAGCGCGTTGTCCCGAACCATCTCGGCGTCGAGCCGAAAGCGCCCCTGGCGCGCGAAGAGATCGTTGTAAGGATCAAGAGAACGCGCCTCCCTGCTCTCCAGGGAAGACTGGCGATAGGTGTCGCTGGAGACAATCAGCCGGACCATGTGCTTGATGTCCCAGCCCTTCTCCATGAACTCGATCGCCAGCCAGTCAAGCAGGGCGGGATGGGTGGGCCAGGAACCCTGAGAGCCGAAATCGTCGAGCGATTTCACGATGCCCCGGCCGAAGAACAGCTTCCAGAGCCGGTTGACAAATACCCGGGCGGTATAAGGGTTGTCTCGCGAGATCATCCAGTTGGCCAGATCGCGACGGGTGGCGCGGGCCTCCTTCGTCTCGATCTGGCTGAGGAAACCCGGAACAGCCGGCTTGACCTCTTCGCCGGAATCATCGAGCCAGTCGCCGCGGGGGAGGACGCGCATCATGCGCGGCTTCTGAGCCGTCGAGATCAGGACCTTCGTGGAGCCCTTCTCGAGCTTCTTCTTGCGGGACGCGAGCGACTCCAGCTCCCTGCGGGCCGCCGCAAGAGCCGGTGAGATGCTCCTGTAGTAGCGGGAGATTGCATCCTTCTGGTCCGGCGTCCTTTGGGAGGACTTGACCTGCAAGGCGGTGACGACATCAACGGGAATGCCGCCGGAGTCCTCCGCCCGAATCGGGGGCGAGGAGTCGGTCGCCAGGAGCCTGAAACGTCCGAGCGTATGATGCCCGCCGTAATTCTGATGAAGCTTGATGGTGAAAGAGGTCTTACGGTTCTTTGAGATCAGCACATTGCTGGCCTCGAAGACGGCGTGGCTCTCCGCTCCGACCCTGGGAAGAAGAGCCCAGCCGGTCCCCTGGTTTCCATCAGTGACACCCGCAACGCCATACTTGTCCTGGGAATGACTTGCAGTAACAACACCCCAGGAGACCTTCCGGTCGCCCTGGAGGACCTCGAACTCGTTGAGAACGATGTTGCCGTTCTCGGCCCGGCCGGGACCATTGGCCGGCAGCGATGCATCGGGAAGAACCTCGAGCCTGAGCCCGGTCACCCCCCGAAGCTTCGCCTCGAAACGCAGGGTATAGACATCCTTGTCCGGGTTGGCGCCGCTGGCGAGTGTGGATCCATCATCGAGAACCTTCAGGGTCGCCCCTGCGGCCGAGGTGGCCTCTACAGGACGAAGAGCGGACCAGGCGGTCGAGGCCTTGCGGGGCAGGGCCTTCTTCTCCCAGCGAGCCTGGGCCTCGGCGAGCTCGGGTGTCTGGACATCGAGAGACCTCCTGAGCTCCTTCGCCTTTGAGTCGACCTCGGCAATCTGTCTCAGCTGGGCTCGCGAGGGCATGGCTGTGGCAGCCTGGGTGCCGACGGCCGTCTCCTTGATATCGGCGAAGAAAGAGGCGAAGGAGTAAAAATCCTTCATCGTGAACTTGTCGAACTTATGATCGTGACACTCGGCGCAGCCCATCGTCGAGGCCATCCAGACGCCGGAGGCGTTGCGCACGCGATCGGCGGCATACTTGGCAAGATACTCCTTGGCCTGGGCGCCGCCCTCGCGGGTGGTCATCAACAGGCGATTGTAGCCGGAGGCGATCCGCGCCTGGACCGAGGCATCCGGCAGCAGGTCACCGGCCAGCTGCTCCCGGGTAAACTCGTCGAAGGTCTTGTTTTCATTGAAAGAATCGATGACGTAGTCGCGGTAGAGAGCGTGCTCCCTGTGGTTGTCACCATGGATCCCGTTGGTGTCGGCATAGCGCACGAGGTCAAGCCAGTACATCGCCATTCGTTCGCCGTAATGCTCGGAGGCCAGCAGCTTCTCTATCACTCGCGCGGCGGCGTCTCCAGCAGGGGCCTTGTCAGAGACGAAGGCATCCACATCGGCGGGAGAAGGAGGCAAGCCGGTCAGGTCAAAGGTAATACGGCGAATGATCGTCCGACGATCAGCCTGCGGAGCGGGTTTCTTCTGTTCCCGCTCCAGCCTGGAACGGATAAAGCGGTCGACCGGGTGGCCCTCTCCCGGAGGCGGGTCGCTCTTCACCGGCTTGATAGTCGACCAGTGTGATTGCCAGCGCGCGCCCTGCTCAATCCACTTGCGCAGGATGTCGATCTCTCCCTGGCTCAGCTTCTTGCCGAACTTCTCCGGCGGCATCTTCTTGCGCTTGCTCGAATGGGTGATCCGCTTGTAGAGCTCGCTGTCATCCAGCTTGCCCGCGACGATCGCGCGGCGGCCCTCGCGCTCGGCGAAGGCCTCCTTCTCGATGTCCAGGCGAAGATCGCCTTTTCGCGGCCCCTTGTCCGGCCCATGACAGGCGAAGCATTTGTCCGAAAGAATGGGGCGGACATCGCGGTTGAACTCGATGGAGGCCTCGGCGGAAAGCCGCGAGGTGACGGCGAGAAGCATCCCGACAAAGGCCAAGGCTGCTCGAAAAGAGGTCCCTGTTGCAATTGGCATCTTCTGGTCCTTCAAAAGGCACCGGAGGCCGGAACCCCGGGATACCCGTTCTAATACTCAGAGCTGCTGGACATTGCCCGTACGGGGGCGCATCCGGGCTCCCGCTGGCCCGTCCAATCTACCGAATACCGTTGAATTCATCTACTACTGCTATGACATCGCCGCGCTCATAAAAATCAACCGTGATGAAATTCGGTAGCCTCCCTGAAGCTTTCCGGCACTGCTCAACGCGTTTCTTGAGGAAGGGATTGTGGTTCACCTCGTCCGCAAGCCCTGCCGACGCCACCGGGCGAGTCAGGAAATGGTTGAGAATGAAGAGGCTGTTTTTCGAGGAGCCCCGGTTCTTCCGACAGACAAGGTCTTTGCGACTCCGCGCGGAGAAATGGGTCTCCCAGCAGAAATCCCAGAGGCTGTGCAGCCAGGGAAGCTCCCCCCCGGCACGGTCGGTGAAGACGACCAGCCGCCGGCCCGAGGCGGCCATCTCGCCGAGCGTAGGCCAGGGCTTTCCCTTCGGCTGGCTGTGGGCGTAACGCAGGAGACCGCTCTCTTTGAAAGCCCCCGCGAGCGCCTGCGAGCTCACATAGCTCTCAAGGATGATCGTGAGCACCTCGCGGGGATTTTTCCCCAGGTAGGCGGTCAATTCACCCAGCCCATCCTTCAGAGGCCGGCTGCCAAGAAAGAAGCGGCTATGGCAGAGATACGGCTTCCCATCCTTGTCATGCACATCCAGCATGAAGGCCCGGATGCCATCGGCCAGCTGGCGGGTAAGGCCGTGCGTCTGGTTTGGAAACAACCAGCCCTCGTCGCTGTTGCTCATGGCGTTGTGGGTGGTGGCATAGGCCACCTCGTCGTAACGCTTCGCTCGAAGTTTCTTCGCTCCAGTGCCGCCCCCGGCGGTCTTCTTGACACCGGGGGTGTCACCCGGGTCTCCGCCGCCAACAGGCGACGCGAGCGCCAGGAGCAGAAAGACGAAGAGGGGACGCAGGGGCCTTGCCAGCCGATGGTGAACTGTCGATTTCAGAAGCGCAAGCATTCGGTCTATACTGTCCGCACAGCCTTCTGATTGCCATACTTTCCACAACCCCAGCCCCCGACTGGAGAGAGCCCATGCAGGAACGGCCCGTAGATCCCGATGCCATCAGGGTAGACTGGGCGGCCCGCGGATTCAGCTGCGAGCCATGGGAGGACGCCCCCGGCCAGGAATGGAATGACTTCGTCCACTCCACAGATGAGCTGGTAGTGGTCATCGAGGGAGCGCTTGAATTCGAGGTGAGCGGCAAGATCCATCGGCCCCAACCCGGAGAAGAGATCTTCATCCCCCGCGGCGCCGCCCACAGCGTCCGCAACATCGGCCCGGGCAGGGCGACCTGGCTCTTCGGCTACAACAGCTGAGCCGCCTCAGGCAAGGCCCAGGTCAAGAGAGCGCGCCACCGCATCGGCCACGGCGAGGCCGCGCGGGGTCAGCCGCAAGCACCCATCCACCACGGCCAGGCCGTCCTCGACATATCCCTCGATGATGGAGGCATTGCGTTCGAGCAGGTTGAGGCCGTAGTCGGCCCTGAGACGCTCGAGATCCAGCCCGCAGCTGCGGCGCAAGCCGAGCATGACAGCCTCCAGCGCGAGCTCCGAAGAGTCCAGCTCCTCGCTGCCGGCCAGTGGCCGCTCTCCCCGCTCCAGCATCGAACAATAGAGTTCGAGGTCCGGCTCGTTCCACCAGCGCCTGCAGCCGGAGAACGAGTGGGCGGCGAGCCCGGCTCCGAGATAGGAAGAGTGATCCCAGTATTTCTGGTTATGTCGTGAGCGCGCATCCTCCGTCTTCGCGAAATTCGACACCTCGTAGGCGCTGTAGCCGGCGGCCGCCAGCTCGGAGTGTACGAGCTCAAACAGCTCGCCCTGGCGGGATTCGCCAAGCTCGAGCAGGCGCCCCTGCTGTCTCCTGCGATGAAAGGGCGTCCCCTCGTGAACTGTGAGCTGGTAGCAGGAGACATGCTGCGGGTCGAGCTCGGCGAGCCTCCGGATACTGTCACGCAGGCTCTCCGGCTCCTGCCCGGGGAGACCGAAGATGAGGTCCACCGAGACAATGTCGAAATCCGCGGCGAGAGCTTCGCGGACCGCGCGCTCCCCCTCCGCGGGACTGTGGCGGCGGCCGAGAAAACGAAGCTCCTCCGCCTGGAAGGACTGAACGCCGAGGCTGAGCATATTCACTCCGAGGCCGCGCCACCCCTCCAGGGCGGTGGCATCGACGTCCTCAGGATTCGCCTCCAGCGCCAGCCACGCATCGTCCTCGACAGCGAGGCTCCGTCTGGATGCGGCAAGAATAGACTCCAGGTCCGCGCGGGAAAGCGCGGAGGGAGTCCCGCCGCCGAAATAGATGGTGTCAAAGGAGAGCTCTTCTTCGCCGAGCAGCGTGAGCTCGGCAAGGAGGGCCTGGACATAGCGAGCGCTTCGCGATGCATCGGCCGGCACGACGGCGAAGTCGCAATAGGGGCAAACCGCCGAACAGAATGGAACGTGGAGATAAAGTCCCGCCCCGCCTCCGGAGCTCACTTCTCTTTTTCCGTCTTGAGAACAGCGATGAAGGCCTCCTGCGGGATCTCGACGGAGCCGACCATCTTCATCTTCTGCTTACCCTTCTTCTGCTTCTCCAGCAGCTTGCGCTTGCGCGTGATGTCGCCGCCGTAGCACTTGGCGGTGACGTCCTTGCGGAAGGCGTTGATGGTCTTGCGGGCGATGATGGTCCCGCCGATGGTCCCCTGGATCGGGATCTTGAACTGGTGCTTCGGAATGGTCGAGGAGAGCTTCTCGCAATAGTGCATCGCCCGGGAACGCGCCTTCTCGCGATGGACCAGCTGCGAGAGCGCGTCGACGCGCTCCTTGTTGACCATGATGTCGACCTTGACTATGTCAGTCGCCCGGTAATCGAGGGCATCGTAATCAAAGGACCCGTAGCCCCGGGTTACCGTCTTGAGCCTGTCGTAAAAATCGAAGAGCACCTCGGCCAGCGGCATCTCGCTGGTAACCTCCACCCGGCCCACGGCCAGGTAGTCGAACTGGGTCTTCTCGCCGCGCTGCTCCCGACAGAGCTCCATGACCGCTCCCAGGAACTTCTCCGGGATCATGATCGAGGCCTTGATGTAGGGCTCCTCGACGCGCTCGACATCCCCGGCATCGGGAAAGAAGCTCGGATTGTCAACCACGACCTCTTCACCATTGGTGAGGGTCACATCGTATTGCACCGTCGGCGCCGACAGCAACAGCGACATGCCGAACTCACGCTCGAGCCTCTCCTGGACAATGTCGAGGTGCAGCAGGCCGAGGAAGCCGCAGCGAAAGCCGAAGCCGAGCGCGGCGGAGGACACCTTGGTGAAGGTCAGGGCTGCGTCGTTGAGCTTGAGCTTATCGAGCGCCTTGGTCAGATCGCCGTGGTCTTCGCTCGACATCGGGTAGATGGAAGAATAGACCACCGACTTGGCCTCCCGGTAGCCGGGGATAGGCTCTTTCGCAGGACGGCCCGTCTCCGTCATCGTGTCGCCGATGTTGATGTCCTGGATCGTCTTGATCCCCGCGATCACGTAGCCGACTGCGCCGGTCTCGAGATGACCCGTGGCCACCTTCTCGAGCTTCAGGTAGCCCACCTCCTCGACAAAGTAGTCGGCGCCGGTGTGCATCAGCCGGATCTGCTGCCCTTTCTTGATGGCCCCATCCTGGACCCGGACCAGCATGACGACACCTCGGTACGCATCGTATTGCGCA
>CAUZHA010000137.1:0-10474 GCA_963579555.1 Planctomycetes bacterium UBA1146 | reverse complement strand
GCGAAGCTTCCGAAGGCGGCGAAGCCTCTGAAGGCGGCGAAGCTTCCGAAGGCGGTGAAGCCTCCGAAGGCGGTGAAGCCTCCGAAGGCGGTGAAGCCTCCGAAGGCGGTGAAGCCTCCGAAGGCGGTGAAGCCTCCGAAGGCGGTGAAGCCTCCGAAGGCGGTGAAGCCTCTGAAGGCGGCGAAGGACAAGCTGCTTTTGACCAGCCTTTAGGGACTGGCACTGTTTCTGAATCAGCCGCAGCGACCGCCGAATTGGTCGCTGGCGAAGCCTTCGCTGAAGGATTTGGAGAAGAAGCAGAAGAAGGCTTCGGTGAAGAAGGCTTCGGTGAAGAAGGCTTCGGTGAAGAAGGCATGGGCGAAGGCGAGGGCGAAGGCGAGGGTGAAGGCGAGGGCGAAGGTCAAGGCGAAGGCCAGGGCGAAGGCCAGGGCGAAGGTCAGGGCGAAGGTCAAGGCCAGGGTCAAGGTCAAGGCCAAGGTCAGGGTCAAGGTCAAGGTCAAGGTCAAGGTCAAGGTCAGGGTCAAGGTCAGGGTCAAGGTCAAGGTCAAGGCCAAGGTCAGGGTCAGGGTCAGGGTCAGGGGCAGGGTCAGGGCCAGGGCCAGGGCCAGGGTAAGCAACCGGGACAGACCTCTCCTTCTGGGAAGGGCGGAGGCAGCTCAAAGGGTGGTAGCTTCGCGGAGAACCAGGGTGTCAAGGATGGGCCTCTCGAGGTCATTGATAAAATCCAGCAGGCTGACAGTCGGACTCCGAATGCCGGTGCCCGCGACGTAAACAATCAAAACAGGAAATTGAAAACGGCAGCATGGTTTAGCAAGCTGCCTCCTTCTTTGCGAAAGGCTATCAATGCGCGTGCGCGTCAGCCTGCGCCGAGAGGGTACAGAGAGAGGCTTCGCCGCTATTTCGAGAGTATCGACTGAGGCGGGGCATTGTTGAAGTAAACGAGCGTTTCTAGGGCGGAGTATCAGGAGATAGAATGATGGCAAGTGCTGACGCGAAGATTCCCAGCCAGGATGTAGCTGCGGTAAAAAAATGTGAAGAGTCATATAACAAGATCAAGGATGAGCTCTCCAAGGTCATCGTTGGTCAGGATGAGGTGATTGAGCAGGTGCTGATTTCCATGTTCGCGCGCGGACACGCCCTTCTCGAGGGCGTTCCCGGTTTGGCGAAAACCCTCCTTATCAGCTCGATCGCGGAGTCCTTGAAGCTCAGCTTCAAGAGGATCCAGTTCACGCCTGACCTTATGCCCAGTGATGTGACTGGAACTGACATTATCCAGGAATCCAAGGGCGGAAGCCGTGAGTACAAGTTCCTGCAGGGACCGATCTTCGCGAATATGGTTCTCGCCGATGAGATCAACCGGACCCCTCCGAAAACCCAGGCCGCCATGCTTGAATCGATGCAGGAACGGCAGGTGAGTGCGGGAGGAACGGTTCATGGTCTTCCGGATCCTTTCTTTGTGCTGGCGACCCAGAACCCACTGGAGCAGGAGGGGACCTATCCTCTTCCCGAAGCGCAGCTGGACAGATTCCTCCTCTATATCAAGGTGGACTATCCCACCGGTGCAGAGGAATGGGAAATTGCCAGGCGGGTAACGACTGGAGATCTTGGTGAAATCAAGCCCGTCATGAGTGATAAGCAGATGATTGAGATCCAGAATCTCGTGCTTCGGGTGCCGGTCAGTGATCAGGTGCTTGGCTATGCCCACGCCCTTGTCAGGGCTTCTCGCCCGGGCGCGGAGGGTGCTCCCGAGTTCATCAATAATTGGATCGACTGGGGAGCCGGGCCCAGGGGAATACTGACCCTGGTGACCTGCGCGAAGGCAAGGGCATTGCTCTATGGCCGGTATCACGCCACCGTAGATGATGTCGACGCCGTGGCGAGACCTGCACTGCGCCATCGAATCGCGAGCAACTACGCGGCCCACGCCCAGGGACTCGATAACGAGAGTCTGATAGACATGCTGCTCGACGAGATCTCTTCCCAGGAAACCTATGAGAAGCCGGCAGCCTGAGACGGGTAACGATGGCAAAGAGCATACTATCACGCTATATCGATGCGGAGGTCCTGGGGAAGATCCAGGGGACTCCGGTCAAGCCCCGCGGTCTGGTCATGGGAAACCTGGCTGGAGCGCATAAATCTCCATTGCATGGATTTGCCGTTGAGTTTGCCGGTCACAGAGAATATGTGATCGGCGACGATATCCGTCACATCGACTGGCGCGTCTTTTACAAGCGGGACAAGTACTTCATCAAGCAATACGAGATGGAGACCAACTTCACCGCCCACCTGGTGCTGGATGTCAGTGCCTCGATGCGCTACGGCGAGGAGCAGCAACAGAAGATGCTCTATGCCGCCAAGATGTTGACGGCCCTGGGCTACTCCATCATCAAGCAGAGTGATCGTGTATCCCTCTCGACCTTTGATGAAAAGATCCTCGGCTATATTCCGCCCGGCAACTCGATGGCCCAGATCCAGCGTATGACTGAGCATCTCGATGAGATCGAGCCTAAGGAAAAGACCGATATGTCCGAATGCCTTTCTGAGGTAGCCGGTCGTACAGGACGAAGAGAGATCATCATGGTCTTCAGTGATTTCTTCACCGATCTTGATGCTCTGGAGAAGGTGCTGCAGAGGTTGAGGTATCAACAGCACGAGGTGGTTCTCTTCCAGATCCTCCATCATGATGAGCTGGCCTTCCGTTTTGATGGCATGATCAAGTTCATCGGGCTCGAGGTTCCTGATGAGATTCTCATGCAGCCCTCCGAACTCAGGAAGGCCTATCTCGCGGCGCTTCATCGTTTCAATGATCGCTTCGAGGAGATCTGCCAGGCCAATAAGGTCGAGCGCTTGCTTATCGATACCAGCCAGGGTATGGGCGATTTCCTCTTCGACTATCTCAATCAGAGAGGCCTGGTGCGCCGAGCAGTCTGAATCCCCCGAGCTCCCTATGTTTCACGCAGGGTACTCGAGGGGTCCTGCTGCACTGCGATCAGGGTGGGGACCCAGCTTGACAGCAGGGTGACCAGGGGGGTCGTCACGAGCACGAGCAGGAATAGATTTCCGCCAGTTGTCAGCAGCTCACCCTGTGCCGCAGCCGAACTCTTTGCTGCCTGGCTGGCTATAAGGTGTCCCAGGGGCAATCCGGCCAGGGAACCGATGACGCCGATGAAGAACGCCTTGACGAGGAAGACCGCGTAGACCTGGGAGCTCTTCAGCCCGATTGCGCGCAGGATCCCGATCTCTGCCTGTCGATCGCGGACATTGAGGAATGCCAGCAGGCCGATGAGCAGGGCACAGCCGGCAAGGACAAGTGGAATGAGTGTTGCGGTAAAGGATTCGAGCTCGGCCTTGTGGTAGATCCTCTCTTCTCTGCTGGCCGCGAGGGTTTCAACTGCCCGTTTTTTCTCTGTGGCTAGGGTGTTTTCCGCCAGCCGCCGGGCGGCCATGCGCTGCTCGGCCCTGGCGGTCGCCTTGGTTCCTCTCTCGATGACCTGGGTCTCGGGAAGAATGTCGGCGATCTCCTTACGGATGATCGGTAGCCGATCTGCAGTGCAATTGCATTCAAGAGCCAGGATCGCGTTGATCAGCCCTTCTTTTTTGAGCATCTGCTGAGCCTTGGAGAGGTCTACCCAGACCGAGATGTCGTCCTTGTTCCCCCGTGCCTTATAGCATTTATGCACCTTGAACTCTTCTCCCAGCAGGGTGATCTTGTCTCCCTCCTTCAGGCCAAGGCTCTGGTGGAGCTCGTGTCCAAGCACGACGGTTCCCCTGGGGACCGCGTCAAGAAGCGGCTTCTTGGGGTCCTTGTGCATGAGGGGTACCTCGCCACGCACTCCAATCAGGAGGACCGTGCGCTTCTTCTCAGGCCAGGTGAGCTTCTGGGTGAGACTTGGCAGGAGGTGGTTTATCGTGACGATCTTCGAGTTGGCCAGGCGCTTGACGTACTCTTCGGGCATGTACTTTGAGGCGAAATCTTCCGCGTAGAGATCAGCGAGGTTCTGGTCCCGGGGCAGGATGAGGATATTGAACCCGAGGTTCTTCATGGTCTTTCGGGTTTCGTCTTCATGTTTGCGAGTGAGCTCTGTCAGTCTCAGAGTGTATTTTTTCAGCCGCTCGGTCTCCTGGAGGTTCTTTTCCTTCAGGATTTCCTCAGTACGCAGATCATGGTCTCTCAAGAGCTCGAAGGACGCGACCACGCAGCATGCTGAGGCGCAGACCGCCAGCAGGCTTGCGGCGAAAGATATTTTCCGGAAGGCGATCTCGCGAAGAATCAGGTGTGGGAGCTTCATTGGAGCGTTCCGCTTGGCCGGTGAGTTTATTGTTTTTTGCGTACGAGCAGGGTAATGCCTGCCAGTAGCGTGAATCCGGCGATCCCAAGGAGAATGATATTGCGCTGGAGCGGGTTGGCTTCATCTGCGGCCTCGACAGGGCCCGGTCCCTCGGCAGGCGAATTGGTCTCCTCAGCAGGAGGAACCGGCGCTGGGGGGGATTCCGTCTCTGGGGGGATGGGGGGGGGCTCCGGGGTCTTAGCGACAAGCTTTACGTCGGCGACGGTCTCGCCCTCGCTATTGCTGCTGTCGTCAACGTCAACCGTGAAACCCTCGAGGCCGCTGAGCGGAGGAAGCTCCACATCCTTTGTCTCGATGAGACCCTCGAGGGAGCCTTCCCAATCGGCCGTCAGGAGGAGATCAGAGCCCGGGTTCTGCCTCTTGATCTGGCAGGAGCATGGTCCAATCAGGAACTGGGCTGCCTCTGCGATGTTCTCGTCAGTGATTCCCGCTCCGATATAGGCCCAGAGGGCGCGCCCACGTCCAAACACAGGAAAAACCATCGGTTTCCCGCTCTCTTCCAGAAGGTCATCCTCGGTTCTCATCAGCTGGTCAATCAGGCCCTTCTCCTGGGAGTTGCCGCGGGATACGCGTATCGTTGAGAAAGCTATGCGGACGGGGAGTTTTTCGAATCGAACCTGGCTGTCGGGATCTTCGAGATCTTCTGGTGTCTGCTCCGGGAGCTTCAGTTCTTTTCCAAGCTTCGCCAGTTGGGCGTCAAGCAGCTTGAAGGCCTTGTCATCGGCCTCTTTATTACCTGATTCAAGGCAGATCCACACCGCCGAGTCTCCGGCAAGCAGCCGCTTGACGGTTTCCCTGCGGACAGGTGAATCTACCTGTGCGTTAAAGCCGGCCAGTGAGGTCTTGTCTTCAAGCTCCCCGGACCAGAGAGGCGTCGCTGACCCGGTGAAGGGAGGAGGCATCAGGAGAATCCTGGGCAGCGCAGTTTCCTTCTGTTTTTCGAGCAGGCTGAGCAGCTCAGGGGGAGGGGCTGCATCGAGATCGACTGTTACGAGCTCAACATTGGCCCTCTTCTTTCCTTCACTTCGATCGAAGGTGTCGATGAGTTTTTTCTGCTCATCGCTGAGGCTGCCGCGGTGCAGGACGAGGGCCTGGAATGTATCAGGTTGCCAGCGTTCGAGAGCATAGCGAAACACCGGTACAGAGCAGGCGTTTAGCACTGTGGCAGAAACCAGAGAAATCAGGGCGGCTACCATCAGCGAATAGAATTCGAACCTCATGGGTAAAGCTTCTCCGTGAGTAGTTTCTTTTCTGGTGTTGGTCCAAAAGGCAATATCTACTAAAACAGTTTAACAGGAGGATCCGTTGGAGGTAAGGGTTCTATCTTGCCGTGTATCGCCGCCGAAACACAATCCAAGCCAGAGGAATGAAAATTTACTTACCTGGCCGAGTAGTTGAGAGGACAGGAGGCCGCAGAGCGCCCGTATTGGCACTCCTCTGTCTTTTGCTCATCCCCGGTTTCGCTCCAGCGGAAGAAGCTGCCCCGGGATCCGTGCAGGCTCTCTGGGCGGAGATCGATCCGTCCGTCGAGCCCCTGGATGTCCGGATTGTCCGGCAATGGGAAGAGGATGGCCTGGTCCTGAGCTACGTTACCTTTCACATCGGGACCTTCAAGACCCGGGCAGCTCGAATAGCCGCCTTCTACGGGCGTCCCAAGGACGTAGAGCGGCTGCCGGGTCTTTTACACCTGCATGGAGGCGGACAGCGGGCCTTTCTTCATGAGGTCAGGTATTACGCTCGTCGAGGTTACGCGTGCCTCTCCATCAATTGGGGAGGGCGTGAAATGGAGGGTGCGATACCGGGCGAACCCAACACGGACTGGGGGGCGGTTGATCCTACACAAGAGAACGTCGCTGGGTATTCCAATCTTTTGCCGGGAGAGAAGTACCTCGATGCATTCCAGTCCCCAAGGAACAACAACTGGTATCTGCTGACCATCGCGGGCAGGAGAGGGCTGACCTTCCTGGAGCGGCAGCGCGGAGTCGACCGGGAACGTCTCGGCGTCTATGGGCATTCGATGGGAGGTGACCTGACGGTCTATGTGGCTGGAACCGACGACAGGGTCAAGGTGGCCGCTCCCTCCGTGGGTGGACAGGGCTTTCGGACGATGAGATGGAAGCTCTTGCCCGAGCAGAGAAGGCAGGTTCCGAATGGAGACGTGAAACTGTTCCGGGCGACCCTCGGTTTTCAATCCTACGCTCCTCGAATCAAGGCTCCGCTCCTCTGGCTCGGCTCGACAAATGATTTCCATGGGATCATGGATGACACCTACCGTACCGGCGCGCTGATTCCGCACAAGGCCGTACGGTACTCCTTCGCTCCTCATCTCAATCATCGTTTCACTCCTGAGTTTTCGGTCACCCGTCCACTCTGGCTTGACCAGCATCTCAGGGGAGGCCTCAGGTTTCCCCAGATTCCCGCGACGCGGCTGGTTCTCGACACGGTCCCGAAGTTTATCGTGACCCCTGGGCGCTCCCGCCCGGTTGCGAAGGTCGATATCATGTACTCCGTGGATCCCGATCCACCCGCCCGGTTCTGGCGTACGGCGATGACCTCCCGGGAAGGAGTCTCCTGGACAGCCGAGCTGCCGATTTTTTCAGTCAAACAGCCACTGTTCGCCTTCGCCAACGTCCACTACAGGCTGGACCAGCCGGAGGAGGTCCCATTCGCACCTCCGACCTCCACTTTCGCGATCAGCTCGATGCTGAAGGTCGCTTCTCCCGGGGAATTGAAAGAGAGTGGGGTGCAGGCGACGGACAGGCCGAGCCGGTTGATCGATGATTTTTCCAGTGGGTTCCAGGACTGGTATCGCTTGTCAGCCGACAATCCGCATCATTGGCAGCTCTGGACCCGTAAGATTACCGATCCCAAGTGGAGAGGAGGAGACGGTGAGCGCCTGGTCTTCGAGGTACGAACGGAAAAACCGAACCAGCTGGTTGTCGTTATCACCGAGAACTTTTTCAGAGGCTACAGGGGGCGCCGCAAGGGTGATTCGGTCACGGTTGTCAAATTGCCGGGGGGGGGCGACTGGCATACGATCTGGCTCGCCCCGGGTGATTTTATCCATCAGGAGACGCGTAAACGGCTCGAGTCCTGGGAGGTTGCCGATCTGCTTGGTTTCAGGGCTTATTATGGAGATCGGGGAGACAAGGTCCTCGGCAGCACCCGCTGGGCGGGCGGCCGCCCGGAATTCAGGAGCCTGCGATGGGTAAAATCAGGCGAGGATGGTTGAGCGGGAGGCGTTTTCACAGGATACTATTCCGGCGGTCTCAGAGAGGCCTCTTGGCCCTGGATAGCGAACGGAGAAAAGGGGTGAAACCCGAGATACTGAATATGCAGGTGGGTCTGCCAGGCGGCCGTGGAAGGTCGAGGGGGCCTTGCGCCCTGGCTGTTCTGGCCCTGTCGTTATCTTTCCTCTCGGGGGCCAGGGCTGATTGGCCCGCCTGGAGAGGGGACGCCCGCAGGAGCGCCACCACCGACGAAGAGCTGCCGGGCAAGCTGTCTCTTCACTGGAGACTCGAGCTCCCTGCCCTGGCTCCCGCCTGGCCCGACCAGCCTCGCCTGCAGTTTGATTCATGCTACCAGCCGGTTTCAGCCGGGGGGAAGGTCTTTGTCGCTTCGTCGCTCACCGATTCAGTGAGTGCCTACAGCCTGCAGGATGGAGCTCGTCTCTGGAGATTTTTCACTGACGGTCCCGTGCGCTTTGCCCCGTTTTTTTCAGGCGGGAGGTTGTACGCCTGTTCTGATGACGGCTATCTCTATTGCCTGGAGGCGAGCTCCGGCAAGGTGCTCTGGCGGCATCGCGGAGGACCCTCGGACCGCAAGGTTCTTGGCAATGGGAGGGTGATCTCCAGCTGGCCGGCGCGGGGGGCTCCTGTGGTGAAAGATGGAAAGGTATACTACGGCGCCAGTATCTGGCCATTTATGGGGACCTACGTTCATTGCCTGGACGCGGCCACCGGGAAGGTGTTGTGGACGAACGATACGGGCGGAGCGCTTTTCATTGACCAGCCGCACAATAGCCCAGCCTTCGGAGGACTTGCGCCCCAGGGTTATCTCGCGGCTGTTGGTGACAGGCTGCTTGTCCCCAATGGCCGCGCCATTCCCGCCTGCCTGGACCAGGGCACCGGTCGCCTGCTCTATTACAGGCTCGCCAAGAACGCGAAGAAAGAGTCCTATCATGTCTCGGCGACAGGGAGCGTCTTCCTGAATTCGGGAATACTATACGGCCTGGCCGGAGGGGAAAAGATCAAGGGCGCGCTGGGCGTTGACACGGCTCTTGATTCGGCCGCCGCCTACTCAGCTGCTGTGGTGAAGGAAGAGGATACGCATCTCCTGCGGTTGAGAGCGATGCGACTTGGCAAGAGGGTTCGTTTTGACAGGCAGAATTTCCACGCCATCTGGAAAGATGAGGCCCGTGGAGCAGACTACGAGATCTCGATAAAGGGGGGCAAGGTCGAGAGACTCAGCAAGTCGATCCGGGGAGCGGAGCCGGAACTGCTCGAGAGCATCAGCTACCTCCTGCCGAATAAATACAAGACGAGCAAGGGGAAGACTGTCCTTGCCGGTGTTCTCAGCTATAAGGATTCGGTGGTCCCCTCGAGCTCCCTGGGGAAGGAGGGAGCGAAGGCTGTTGAGACGATCTGCAGAACGGCCATCTACCCCACTCCGGCTAACTGGACCTGTCTCACGGAGACCCGGATTCCTCTCCATGGAAAGGGGAAGGCGGCCAGCGCGAAGTCCGGGCTTGGCGGCCCTGGAGGCCTCCCAACCCGAGCAAAATTTGAGCTGGTCTCTTCGAAGGCAAGACTTGTCGAGGTAGAGAAGCTGCGTAACGTTGATGGAGAGATACCGAAACGGACTCTCTCCAGGACCCTTCCGCGCGGTCTCAAACGCCAGCTGGAGCTTGGCGCATCCTGGAGAATTTCCAAGGCTCTGTTTCCCCTTCTGAAGGACGAGGGGGGGGGTGAGGTTCTTGATACCTTGACGATCCGGTGTGGGAGCAGGATCTATGTCGCCTGCGCGGGAAACCTGCTCGCCTTTGACATGCCTCGCGGCGGAGTCGCCGCGAAAAAACGCCCAAAGTTTGCCTGGAAGAAGAAGCTGCCGGGTGTTCCCGGGAGCTTGGGCTGCTCCGGTGGGCGCCTCCTGGTGGCGACCAGGGAGGGCTCGATTCTGTGCTTCGGAGCTGCGAGGAAGAAGAAGCCTGTTGTGAGAAGCGAGGGCAGGGGCCAGCTCGCGGGAGGCTCCGCTCTTCCCGACGAGCTGGATGAGCTTTTGGAAGGCCTCTCCCCGGTGGAAGGGTATGGCCTGGTGACGGGCGGGACGAAGCCTGCGCCAGTAGAGGCCCTGCTGTCCCGTACGAAATTGCGCCTGCTTGTGCTTGAAAAGGATCCTGCGAGGGTCGCAGGCCTCAGAGAAAAGCTGGTCCAGTCGGGACATTATGGCAGCCGGGTAAGTGTGCACCTGGGAGCCGTCGAGGAGTGGGATCTGCCTGCCTATTTCGCCAATCTCGCCTGTGTTGGAGGGGGAGCAGCGGCAGGGAAGATCTCCCCAGACGCCATCACCGCTGTATTCAGATCCCTTCGGCCCTATGGAGGGATGGCCTGCTTCCTTCAAGGCTCGGCGAGCCGCGCGCAGGTTGACGCTGTGATCAAGGCCGGGGCCCTGGAGGGGGCTGAGGTCAGGCAGAGGGGAGGCTCCCTTGACGTTTCCAGGCCAGGTCCCCTGGCACGGACAGGAAGCTGGACCCACCAGTATGGGGACGGTAGCAACAGTAACATTTCCCGCGACTCCCTCGTCAAGGCGCCTCTCGGATTGCTCTGGTTCGGAGGCGCCTCCAATACGAGGTTGCTGCCACGTCATGGGCATGGACCCCGCCATCATGTGGTTGGAGGAAGGATTGTTATCGAGGGGCCGGATATTCTCAGGGCTCTAGATGTCTACACGGGCCGGCAGCTCTGGGAGGCGGAACTCCCCGGGCTCGGAAAGCCCTATGACAATACCGCTCACCAGCCCGGTGCCAACGCGATCGGGAGCAATTATGTTTCAACCAGCGATGCGATCTACGTGCTCTATGGAAAGGCCTGTCTCAAGCTCGACCCTGGAACGGGCAAGGGGGTGTC
>CAUZHA010000136.1:0-10696 GCA_963579555.1 Planctomycetes bacterium UBA1146 | reverse complement strand
CAACGCTCTCAAGGAATGTCTCCAGGAGCACTTTGCCCGCATGGAGGTGATCGAGGACCGCAAGAGCCGCCTGGTGAATAAGTTCACCAGGGGAGATGAACTGTCCCCGGGTGTTCTCGAGATGGTCAAGGTCTTCGTTGCAACCAAGCGGAACATGTCGGTTGGCGACAAGGTCGCCGGGCGGCATGGAAACAAGGGTGTGATCGCCAAGATCCTTCCCGAGGAGGATATGCCCTATCTCGAGGATGGAACCACTGTCAGCATGCTGCTGAATCCGTTGGGCGTTCCCTCGCGTATGAACCTGGGCCAGATTCTTGAGACCCACCTCGGTCTCGCGGCCAGCAAGCTGGGCTTCAGGGCGAAGACTCCGGTTTTCGATGGATGCACCGAGGAGGAGATCAAGCAGAACCTGGTGGAGGCCGGGTATCCGGATACAGGCAAGATGACCCTCTATGATGGCCGTACGGGTGAGGCGCTCGAGCAGCAGGTTACGGTTGGTTACCTCTACATGCTGAAGCTGCACCACCTCGTGGATGACAAGATCCACGCGCGCGCCACCGGGCCCTACTCGCTTATCACCCAGCAGCCGCTGGGCGGAAAGGCGAGGTTCGGCGGTCAGCGTTTCGGGGAGATGGAGGTCTGGGCGCTCGAGGCCTATGGCGCGGCCAACATTCTCCAGGAGCTTCTGACGGTGAAATCTGACGATGTGGATGGCCGGGCGAAGATCTATGAATCCATGGTCAAGGGCGAGAACACTCTCGAGCCGGGAACGCCTGTGTCTTTCAATGTATTAACCCATGAGATCAAGGGGCTGGGGCTCTGCCTGGAGCTTCACAAGAGACGGGACGGAGTTCCCTCACCCGCGGCCATGCCGAATGAGAATTAGGCAGGTAGTCGTCCGGGTGCGTATCGTTTACAGAGACAAGAAAACCTTTAACGAATAAAAACAGGAGATCTTCGAAAGTGGAGTCAATCTACGAGAAGGTTAATGACTACGGCTCGGTATCTATCCGACTCGCTTCACCCAACGACATCCTGTCCTGGTCCTATGGTGAGGTGAAGAAGCCGGAAACGATCAACTATCGTACCTATCGTCCCGAGAAGGACGGTCTGTTCTGCGAGAGGATCTTCGGGCCTGAGCGTGACTGGGAGTGCTTCTGCGGGAAGTACAAGGGGATCAAGCACCGCGGCATTATCTGCGACCGCTGTGGAATCAAGATCACTCACTCCAGGGTCCGCCGCGAGAGGATGGGGCATATCAATCTTGCCGCTCCCTGTGTGCATATCTGGTTCTTCAAGGCCACTCCTTCGCGCCTTGGAAATCTCCTGGCCATGAAGACAGCCTCGCTCGAGAGGATCATCTACTACCAGGATTACGTTGTTATCGATCCGGGAGATGCCCAGCTCAAGCGCAACCAGCTTCTCACCGAGGAGGAGTACACCTATTGCCGAGAGAAGTATGGAGACTCCTTCGAGGCCGATACCGGCTCCGAGGCTGTGCGCAAGCTCGTTCTCGCCATCGACCTCGAGAAGCTCACCGAGGAGCTCAAGGCTGAGCTGAGAACCACCAAGAGCAAGCAGAAGACGAAGGATCTCATCAAGAGGCTCAAGATCGTCAAGTCCATCCTCGATTCCGCCAACAAGGCGGAGTGGATGGTGATGGATGTCGTGCCGGTCATTCCGCCTGACCTGCGACCCCTGGTCCTGCTGGAGAGCGGCAACTTCGCCACCTCTGATCTGAACGATCTCTACAGGCGCCTGATCAACAGGAATAACCGCCTCAAGAAGCTTCTCGACCTGAACGCGCCCGATGTGATTATTCGTAACGAGAAGCGCATGCTGCAGCATTCCGTCGACGCCCTCTTCGACAACAATCGGTGTCGGCGTCCGGTACTGGGCTCGAACAACAGGCCCCTGAAGTCGCTTACCGACATGATCAAGGGTAAGCAGGGGCGCTTTCGCGAGAACCTGCTCGGCAAGCGGGTTGATTATTCGGCGCGGTCGGTTATCGCCGTCGGTCCCGAGCTCAAGCTGCACCAGTGCGGGTTACCGAAGAAGATCGCTCTCGAATTGTTCCAGCCGTTCATCATCCGGCGCCTGAAGGAGCTGGGTCATGCGGATACGATCAAGAGCGCCAAGAAGATGCTCGAGCGCAAGGATGAGGAGGTCTGGGATATCCTCGAGGAGGTTATTCATGAGCATCCGGTTCTGTTGAACCGGGCGCCTACCCTGCATCGTATGGGAATCCAGGCTTTTGAGCCTGTCCTCATCGAGGGGAACGCGATCCTGATCCATCCGCTGGTCTGCGAGGGCTTCAATGCCGATTTCGATGGCGACCAGATGGCCGTTCACCTGCCATTGTCGCTCGAGTCTCAGGTCGAGGCCTCGACCCTGATGCTGGCTACCAACAACGTATTCTCGCCCGCCAGCGGTCGGCCGATTATCGCGCCGTCGCAGGACATTGTCCTTGGTTGTCACTATCTCACCACCGCGGTGCGCTGCAAGGATGAAGAGCGGATGGTCTTTTCCTCGAGGATGGAGGTCTTCCGCGCTCATCAGCAGAGCAAGGTCATGTTCCACACCCGTATCAAGGTGCGCCTTGGGGATGAGGTGAACTTCAGGACCAGCGAGGGAATTGAGAACCAGGAGAGTGGTCGCTACGAGACCACGGTTGGCCGTATCTATTTCAACGATGTTCTGCCCGTCGGCATGGACTTCTACGATATGGGCATGAGCAAAGGCAACCTGAACCAGGTTATCCACGACTGCTACCAACTGCTTGGCCGCAAGTCGACCCTCGCTCTTCTGGATGATCTCAAAGAGCTGGGCTTCAAGAGCGCGACCATTGCCGGGATCTCCTTCTCCAAGGATGATCTGCGTGAGCCCGACACCAAGCAGAAGACCTTGAAAGCTACGCAGAAGCTTGTCTACGAGGTTGAAGAAAAGTACCAGGCGGGTGTGATCACCGAGGGTGAGCGCTATAACCAGATCATCGACCTCTGGACCCATGCTACCGAGCAGATTGGAGAAGATCTGATCCAGGCGCTGAAATACGATGAGCGCAAAGATCCTGAGACCGGCGAAGACGTGCCCTATCTGAATCCCATCTACGTCATGGTGGATTCGGGCGCTCGAGGAAGCGTTACCCAGATTCGGCAGCTGGCCGGAATGCGTGGCCTCATGGCGAAACCCTCCGGCGAGATCATCGAAACTCCGATCAAGTCGAGCTTCCTCAATGGACTCTCGGTTCTCGAGTATTTCTCCTCGACGCACGGCGCCCGTAAGGGACTGGCCGATACGGCTCTCAAGACCGCCGACTCCGGCTACCTGACCAGGAAGCTCGCGGATGTCGCGCAGAATGTCGTTATCACCGAGGCGGACTGTGGAACTCTCGAGGGTATTACCAAGGCTGTTCTCTACAAGGGCGACAAGGTCGACATTCCCCTGTCGAAATCAATCACAGGTCGTGTCTCGCGAAAGAGCATTGTCGATGTGATTACCGACGAGGTGATTGTCGCGGAAAACCAGCTGATCACCGAGGAGATCGCCAAGCGGATCGAGGGTCTCGGCTACGAAAAGGTCATGGTTCGTTCTCCCCTGACCTGTGAAACGGCCCTTGGCATCTGTACCACTTGCTACGGAATGGACCGTTCGACGGGACGTGATGTGGAGAGGGGGATGGCTGTTGGGATCATCGCGGCGCAGTCTATCGGTGAGCCTGGCACGCAGCTCACCATGCGTACCTTCCATATCGGTGGTGTCGCGTCCAAGGCTGTCGAGGAGTCATCCTTCGAGAGCCGGCATGATGGAGAGGTCAAGTACGAGAACATCAAGTACGTCACCAACGCGGAGAAGCAGGATGTCGTGCTCAACCGTAATGGTGAGGTCATCATTATTGATGACAAGGGCCGGGAGCTTGAGCGCGCGGGCGTACCCGCAGGAGCTGTTCTTCACGTGCCCGAGGGCGGCAAGGTCAAGTCAGGAGATGATGTGCTGACCTGGGAGCCTCACATGATCCCGATCCTTGCCGAGATGGATGGCGTGGTAGAGTACGATGATATTATCGAAGGTGTCACGATGCAGAAGGAGCTGGACAAGGTCACCAACAAGACCCGCTACCTGATCATCGAGCACAAGGGAGAATGTCACCCGCAGATTATCATCAAGGACAAGGCAGGTGATTCGCTGGCCGTTTATCCGATTCCTGAGAAGGCCTACATCGAGGTTGAGGGCGGCCAGAAGATTACCCCGGGTACCCTTCTTGCCAGGAGCCCCAGGGCGATGGACAAGGTCCAGGATATTACCGGTGGCCTGCCCCGGGTGACGGAAATCTTCGAGGTTCGAAAGCCGAAGAACCCTTCGGTTATCAGCGAGATCGATGGTGTGGTCAAGCTCGAGGAAGAGAAGAAGCGCGGCAAATTCGTTATCAGCGTGACCAACGAAGAGTCCGGGCGCGATCCTGAGATGCACGTCATTCCACACGGAAAGCATTTCCGGGTTCATACCGGTGACATCGTAAAGGCTGGTGATTCCCTTGTGGACGGAGCCGTGTATCCGGGTGATATTCTCCGGATCAAGGGTGAAGAATCCGTGCAGCAATACCTCCTGAGGGAGGTTCAGACAGTTTATCGGTCCCAGAATGTGACCATCGACGACAAGCATATCGAAATTATCGTTTCGCAGATGCTTCGCTGCGTGGAGATCGGAGATCCTGGCGATACGGATCTGCTCCCTGGCACCGTTATCGACAAATTCCGCTTCAGGAAGGTCAATAACGGGATTTTGAAGGAAGGGCGGAAGCCTGCTACAGCTGAGCCCCAGCTGCTCGGCATTACCAAGGCCTCGCTGCATTCCGACAGCTTTATTTCCGCTGCAAGCTTTCAGGAAACCACGAAAGTATTGACTGAGGCCGCTCTCAGCGGTAAAACCGACAACCTTGTCGGTCTCAAGGAGAACGTTATCCTTGGGCATCTGGTACCGGCCGGTACCGGATTCAAGGATTACCTTGAGCAGAGTGTCAAAAAGCTTGGCGAGCCCGTTGCCCGCTCGGTTGAGCCGGAACCGCAGGAAAGCGTAGACAGTCTGTTGGCCGGGATTACCGGCGGGTCTGTCGAAGCGAAGTCCCCCGAGGTCCTGGACGATTAGTGTTTGAACGATTAATAACCAAATTCCACAGGGAAAACTGAATGCCTACCATTAACCAGCTTGTTCGCAAGGGCCGTAAGAAAGCCAAGCGCAAGAGTAAGTCACGGGTGTTGGACAACTGCCCTCAGAAGAGGGGAGTCTGTCTCCAGGTGAAAACGATGACTCCCAAGAAGCCGAATTCCGCTCTCCGCAAGGTGGCGAGAGTCCGTCTTACCAATGGCAAGGAGATCACCGCTTACATTCCTGGTGTCGGGCATAACCTGCAGGAGCACAATATAGTCCTTGTGCGTGGTGGGAGAGTCAGGGACCTCCCCGGTGTCCGCTACCACGTAATTCGTGGAACGCTCGATACCCTTGGTGTCGATGGGCGCCAACAGTCCCGTTCCAAATACGGTCGTAAACGTGGTTGATATCGAGAGACGCTAAAGCATGCCAAGACCAAGAAGATCCAAGAAGACGACAGAAAAGAAGACCAAGTTCAAGTTCAAGTCGACTGAACGCTATCTCAAGGCGGACCCGATTTTTGACAACCTGGTCGTCTCGAAGTTCATCAACCAGATCATGAGTGACGGAAAGAAGACGGTTGCCCAGAAGATCGTCTACACCGCAATGGAGCAGCTTGGCAAGCGTGTCGAGGACCAGGAGCCTCTCGATGTTTTTCTTGGCGCGATCAACAACGTGAAGCCGAACCTCGAGGTCCGCTCGAAGCGCGTCGGTGGAGCCACCTACCAGGTGCCGATGGAAATCAGCCGGAAGCGTCAGCAGGCCCTGGCCATTCGCGTCATTGTCGGCAATGTTCGCGGCCGCAAGGGAAAGCCTGTTGCGCTGAGCCTCGCAGATGAGCTCTTCGATGCATACCAGAAGCAGGGTGCGTCG
Organism: Planctomycetes bacterium UBA1146; assembly: GCA_963579555.1. Taxonomy (GTDB): domain Bacteria; phylum Planctomycetota; class UBA8108; order UBA8108; family UBA8108; genus UBA8108. The sequence goes on along the minus strand of CAUZHA010000136.1, from coordinate 4,675 downwards.
ATCCAGTGGCGTGAAAACACCCACAAGATGGCAGAGGCCAACAAGCTCTTCGCTCACTTCGCCTGGTGATCGATCATAGAATTCTTAAGGGCTGAGAGCTCGCCTTTGACGGCTTGCGCTCAGCTTTTTTTTTGCCCGCCGGGAGTCTCGCATGGCCAAGCGCTCGATTCGCAACATAGGAATCATCGCCCACATCGATGCGGGCAAGACGACGCTTTCGGAACGAATGCTCTATTATTCTCACAAAGAGCATCGGATGGGAGAGGTCCATTCGGGTACGGCAACCATGGACTGGATGCCTGAAGAGCAGCGCCGGGGGATCACGATTACAGCCGCGGCGACAACCATCGATTGGAATGATTTCCGAATCAACATTATAGATACCCCTGGGCATGTGGATTTTACTTCCGAGGTCGAGCGGTCGCTTCGTGTTCTGGATGGAACGGTTGGAGTTTTCTGCGGTACAGGAGGCGTCCAGGCGCAGTCTGAGACTGTCTGGAGACAGGCGAACACTTACGATGTTCCTCGGCTCGTTTTTATAAACAAGCTTGACCGGGTCGGCTCGAATTTCTTTCGGGTACTCGAGGCCATCCGGGCGAAGCTGGGATCCAACGCTGTCGCGGCGCAGGTGCCGATCGGCAGTGAGAAGGATTTCGATGGAGTGGTCGATCTTGTCGAGCGTCGGGCGCTTCGTTTTGATTCTCAATCCCTGGGAGAGAAGGTCATCGAGGAAGATGTTCCCGAGGAACTGGCGGCTGAAGTGGAAGCCTGGCGGGAGAAGCTCATCGAGGCTGCGGCTGAATTCGACGATGGGCTGATGGAGTCCTATATCGAGGGGCGGGATATCGCCGCGGAGGAGCTCCGGGCGGCGATCAGGGCCGGCACTCTCCTGGGGAAGCTGGTTCCCGTGTTCGCCGGCGCGGCTTTGCGCAACCTTGGAGTGCAGCCGTTGATGGACGCGGTCTGCCATTACCTGCCGGCCCCTGGGGATCTCGACGCGGTGGAGGGGACGAACCCGCATAATGGAACGGAGGTCGTTCGCAGCCTAAACGCGGATGAGCCTTTTTGCGCCCTGGCTTTCAAGACAGTCGCCGACTCTCATGGGGACCTCGTCTATATACGAATCTATAGCGGCAAGCTGAAGACGGGAGCCCAGGTGCTCAATTCGCGTACAGGCAAAAAGGACAGGGCCCAGAAGCTCTACCTGATGCACGCCAACCATCGGGAGCAGTTGGATGAGGCGGTGGCCGGCAGTATATTGGCGGTCGTCGGATTCCGTCACACCTCGACGGGCGATACGATCTCCGACCCAGCCAACGCCATAGCTCTAGAGCCTCCGGTATTTCCTGAGAGGGTCATCACGATGGCCATCGAGCCGATCTCAACCGAAGACAGGAATAAGCTGCTGGAATGTCTCGATAAGCTTGCGCGGGAGGATCCCACCTTCGGCTGGAAAACGGACAAAGACACCGGGCAGCTGGTCATCTCGGGGATGGGGGAGCTCCACCTGGAGATTGTAGTGGAGAGGCTGGAGCGGGAATTCAAGGTCGGAGCGAACATTGGAAAGCCCAGGGTGTCTTACCGTCAGACCATCATGGAGGCCTGCGAGGGGGCGGGGATCTTTGACCACAAGCTGGGAGAGCGCAGCCAGTATGCCGAGGTCAGGGTCAACGTCGGGCCCGGCGCGGGGGCCGGGAGCTGTGAGATCGTCAACATGCTCTCTAAGGAAGATGTTCCGCTTGAGTTTCATCCATCTGTTGTGGAGTCGCTCGCGGCCGCGGTTGAATCAGGTGGGACCCTTGGGCTGCCGCTAATGAGGATCCGGGTCACGGTTACAGGCGGCGGCACCCGCCCGGGCGAGGCCTCGGCTGTAGCGTTCGCTACAGCTGCCAACGCGGCGTTCGACAATGCCCTCAACGCATCACAGAGTTTTGTGCTGGAGCCGACGATGCGTTTTGAGATCCAGGTACCTGAAGAATACTACGGGGCAGTCTCCACAGATTTGAACCAGAGGCGGACTGATATCAGGGAGGTGGACCTGGAGGGGGGCCTTCGGATCCTCCGCGGGCTTGTCCCGCTCGCTGAAACCTTTGGCTATACCAGCAGGCTGCGGTCATTGACCCAGGGCAGGGGCACCATCAGCCTTCAGCCGGAATCTTATTCAGCCGTCCCAAAGGAAGTTGCTGAGAGATTCCAGCTTTGAGCCGACTCCATTATCGGCAAAGAAGTTGTAAGGCCTTATATCGTAAGGAACTACAGACTTTGTTTTGAGATGAAACTGGCCGCTGCTGGCGTCAGGAATAGCCGTATTCTTTTCGCGGATTGTCTGTTGACAGTGATGACAAGGTCGCTATAATCGGCGGTTTCGCCCTTTGTCCGGGGGTATCCTTAGTTGTTGTACTATCAAGGTTTATGGGCTCCCGGTCAGAGTGGATATAAGACGGCTGGAGCAGGGCGCTAACGCGCTATTTTCCAGTGGTTGGAACGTGTGTGTTCCCTTGAGATGCGAGTCATCGAGCCTGTTTACGGGCAGTGAGAGCTGTCGGTGTAGGCGTCTTGAGATGTGAACAGTAGAAGAAGCGTCAGTAGTTCAGATTGTGAGATAACCGTGAAGATCCGTATCCGTATGGAAGCCTACGATCACAAGGTCCTTGATGGGGCCGCCGTTGAGATCGTGGAGACAGCGAAGCGAACCGGCGCGAAGGTGTCGGGGCCGGTTCCTCTGCCGACTCGGATCGAAAGGTACACTGTAAACCGTTCTCCTTTCGTGAATAAGAAATCACGTGAGCAGTTTGAGATCAGGACCCACAAGCGGTTGATCGAGATCCTGGAGCCCAGCGCCAGAACCATGGAAGATCTTCGCAAGATCAATATGCCTGCGGGCGTCAACTTGAAGATGAAAGCATAGGTTCACGGCGTCTCAGCCGCCAAGAGGGCGGCGAGGGCGGAATGGATTACCTGGAAGAATAGAACAATGGGCTCGGTCTCAAGACAGTCAAGAAAAGCGCTCCTCGGTAAGAAGGTCGGGATGACCCAGATCTTCTCTGAGGATGGGAAATGGATACCGGTTACGGTTCTCCAGGCTGGCCCCTGCGCGGTTCTCCAGATCAAGACGGAAGAGCAGGATGGCTACAGTTCTTACCAGATCGGCTTCGATGATCGACGCAAAAACGCGAGACGCCCGCAGCAGGTATGTTTTGACAATCTCGGAGTGAACACCAAGAGGTTCGTCAGGGAGATTCCTTTTATTGACCCTGCCGACATCCTGACAGGTGGTGTCCCCGTGGCTCCTGAGTCAGAGGAAGCGCCGGCGGAGGCCGAGGAGGCTGCTGTCGAGGAAACGGAAGCCGAAGAGACTGCCCCCGAGGCCGGCGAAGAGGCTTCCACGGATGAGGGCGGCGAAGAGCAGGAAGATGACGATACCGGGCAGGACGATACTGAGGCAGGCGAGGAAGAAGCTGTCGAAGAGGAAGCCGCGGACGAGCCTGAGCCGGCTACGGAGGTCAATCCCGGCGACATCATTGGAGCAGGGGTCTTCGAGGGTGTAGCCAGGGTGGATGTCAGGGGCGTCAGCAAGGGTCGAGGCTTCGCTGGTAACGTGAAGCGTCACGGCCACTCCACTGGTGACAAATCTCACGGCGGCAAGCACGTTCGTCTCGTCGGAAGTACTGGAATGCACACCGATCCAGGTCGGGTTCCTCCGGGTAAGGATTCTCCCGGCCATTACGGCAACAGCAACTGCAAGGTGCTGAATCTCGAGGTTGTGGAGATCGACGAAGTGAAGAATCTTCTCCTGGTAAAGGGAGCGATTCCAGGATCTCGCGGCGGCTATCTTTATATTGAACAGAGCCTTTCATCATGAGCGCCAAAGCAGCCGAAGCAACAACACAGACATTCAAGGTCGCGAGCAAGGGGGTCGCGGGCGAGGATAAGGGAGAGCTTTCCATCTCGTCCGATCGCCTCGATACCCAGGTCCGTTATCGTCTTCTGAAGCAGGCGGTCGTGATGTACCAGGCCAATAAGAGACAGGGAACCCATTCGACCAAGACCCGGTCGCAAGTGGCCGGTAGCGGCAAGAAGCCCTGGAAGCAGAAGGGGACAGGACACGCCCGTGCCGGATCACGCAAGTCGCCGATCTGGCGTGGTGGTGGAGTTATATTCGGGCCGCACCCGAGAGATTATTCCTTTTCGATCAACAAGAAGCAGAGGCGCCTTGCCCTGCGCTCAGCCCTTTTTTCCAAGTTCAACTCGGAGGAGGTGCAGGTGATCGAGGGGCTGGATTTTGAGACGCCTGCTACCGGTAAGCTGGAGGCTGTCCTTGCGGCCTGCGGGCTCGCGGGCAAGAGGGTCCTGATCGGTACCGTTTCACGCAAGAGCGGTCTCTGTCTCTCAGCTCGTAACCTGAAGAAGGTTGAGGTCAGCGCAGTCAGCGACTTTAACACTCTTGACGTATTGCAGGCCGATTGCCTCCTTCTTGAGAGAGACGCCTTCGATCTTATTGAAAGTGGCGAGTTCCAGGTCACTGCCGAACAGTCGGAAGCCATTGATTCGGAAGCAACTGATTCGGAAGCAACTGATTCGGAAGCAACTGAGCCTGAGGCTGTCGCGGTTGAAGAAGCTGCGGTTGAAGAAGCTGCGGTTGAAGAAGCTGCGGTTGAAGAAGCTGCGGTTGAAG
>CAUZHA010000135.1:0-10722 GCA_963579555.1 Planctomycetes bacterium UBA1146 | reverse complement strand
TGTTAACGCTCAGGCGGGGGAGGTTTCAACAGCGCACTTGGGCAAGCAGCCTTCTTTGTGAAGCCGGGCTCGGGTACGATGTCCTGCCTCTCAACAATCGGAGCTTACCGGATGAACAGGAAATCAGCCGCAGTCACGGGCTGCCTGGCGCTGCTGCTCTTTGCGGCCACCTCCCGGTCGGAGGATGCTTTCAAGGCCCGCGCTGACCTGCCGCCGCTGCTTCAGTTCAACGATGGTTCCGAGGTGAAGACCGTGGCCGGCCTGGAACGCCGCAAGCGGGAGGTGGCGACGCTTCTCAAGCGTTATTTCATCGGCTCCTTTCCCGATGAGGTGCCGGCCCTATTGTCGGCGAGGGTACTCGATGAGCGCCGGGCTGAGGACGGCTCGCTTCGCCGCCGGGTCCGGCTGACCTTCGATACCCCGAAGAAAGCCTCCTTTGAGGTCAGGGTCTGGGTGCCGAAGGGTGAGGGCCCCTTTCCGATTCTTCTTACCCAGCCGCGTTATTACCAGCTGCGCTGGGCCGAGCTGGCGCTCGAGAGGGGCTACATCGCCTGCCTGTATCCCGGCGTCGACAGCCATCACCGGGAGAAAGATTTCCCGCGCTATGAGAGCGTCTGGCAGGATTTTCGCAGGGAGTATCCGAAGGCGACGTGGAGCGAGATCTCGACGAAGGCCTGGCTCGCCAGCCGCACGCTCGACTACCTGCTGGCTCCCTCCAGCGGCTATCGCTTCGCGCCGGGAAAGGTCGGGATCATCGGCTTTTCGCGCTACGGAAAGCAGTCGTTGATTGCCGCCGCCTTCGACGAGCGGATCACCAGCGTTGTCGCCAGGAGCCCCGGCTCGCCGGGCTCCAGCCCCTACAGGTTCACCTCGAGAGACACCTGCGCCGAGGCTCCACGGGACTTTCCCTCCGAATGGTTCCTCCCCTCGTTGCGTGGCTATACCGGCCGCGAGCACGAGCTGCCGATCGATGCGCACGGCTGGTACGCGCTCATCGCCCCGCGACGCTGCCTGATTCACACCGCGCACAATGATGGCTCCGAGCCCACCTTCGCCGTCGAGCGGGCCTATCTCGAGGGCCGCAAGGTCTATGCCCTGCTTGGTCATCCCGACAACCTTCGGGTTCTCTACCGTACCGGCCAGCATGGTCCGGTGACGGAGGAGCAGCGCCGACGAAACATGGAATGGTTCGATCTCAGCTTTGGCCGCGGCGCCGCGAGGCAGGAAGACTTCCCCGAGGAGCTGATTCATTATTTTGACTGGGAGGCCTGGAAGAGAGGCGCGGCCGGGGAGGAGCTGCGGAAGCGGTTCGCTCCGGCCGAGGCGGCCGATGACGCCGACCGGCGGGCGAGGATTCGCTGGCTGCTCGGCGAGCGGCCGGCCAGGCTCACGGGGCAGGAGCGCCGAGATTTCATCACCCGGGAGGAGTCGGAGATGATGACGCACGACCGCTGGCGGGCTGGGGGCACCTCGCGAACGCCGGTTCGCTTCGGCGCCGGGGTGCGGGGAAACCTGTATTTCAAGACGAAGAACGACCAGCCCGCTCCTGCGGTCATCTGGCTCCACCCCTATTCCTATCACAGCGGCTACAACGAGGGTTACGGGGTGGAGGGAACCACCGTCTACCATCGTCTCGCCGCGGCCGGCTGCGTAGTGCTGGCTTACGACCAATGCGGTTTCGGGCTTCGCCTGCTGGAGGGGCGTGATTTTTACAGCCAGGCGCCGCTCTGGTCGAGGCTGGGACGAATGGTGGCGGATGTGAGCGCTGCCGCGGATTTTCTCATCGACGGCAAGGGCGCCGCGCAGGGAGCTCTGCCGAAGGTGGCTGCCGACAAGGTCTACGTGCTGGGCTTCAGTGTCGGCGGGCTGGTGGGACTCTACGCTGCCGCCCTGGATGAGAGGCTTGCCGGGGTCGCCTCCTTCGGCGGCTTTACGCCGATGCGTTCGGACACCTCGGTCTCGACCGGGGGGCTGAGGCGTCTCTGGCAATGGCACGCCCTGGCTCCCCGGCTCGGCCTGTTCGATGGCTCAGAGGAAAAGGTTCCCTTTGACTATCACGATGTTCTCGCGCTCGTCGCTCCGCGACCCTGCCTGGTCTACGCGGCGCGGCGCGATCGGGGGCTCGATCCGAAGGCGGTGAGCGAGTGTGTTGAGAGGGCAAGGAAGGTCTGGAAAACCGGCGGCGTCCCGGAAGCACTCGAATATCACTCTCCGGACGATATCGGCCGCTTTCAGCAGGCCCAGCACGAGCTCTTCCTGCGGTGGCTTCGCGCGCGCGGCTGAGCCGGTGAAGGGTCTTCCTATTTCGCCAGGATCGACTCGGCGTAACGCAATTTTCCGGTGCGCCCGTCGTAATACTGGAAGATGACCTGTGGCCTTGGATAGGCCACCCAGCGGGTATCCAGGAGGTCCTGGGGATTGTTGAAGACGTTGTTCACCTGCACCACGCAGTAGGTCGGGTGGAGAAGATGGTTCCTGGGAATATCAGAGCGGTAGTAGGTTGACCAGCGGATGTCGACTGCGCGCGGGCCGTATTTGAAGGGCCCATTCGCCGGCCGGTCTCCTTCATCGCTTGCCCAGTGGTTGTTGGAGTTGTGCGGTCCCGAGGCGAACTCCCATACCTTGTCGGTGATCTTGATGGCGAAGCTGTTGTGGAGATCGCCGGTGAGCATGAAGACCGGCCTCTTGAGGGCGTCGAAGAAATTGATGAGCTTCTCTCTCTCATCGAGGAAGACGGTCCAGGCCTCGTCCTTGTCGCCGGCGCGGATCTTGCCGCCGCCGACGTGGGGGATCATGAAGTTGACCGAGGAGACGACGAAGTGGAAGTCGGCATCGCTGGCGGCGAGCTCACGCATCAGCCACTCGCGCTGAACGGTACCCAGCATGGAGAGACCCTTCTTGGCGGGGTCGCGGGTGTCGTGCATCTGGCGCTGGCCTCGGGTGTCGAGCAGGAAGAAGTCGCAATTGGCGACACGAAAGCGGGAATAGGAGCGTCGGCCTAGAGAATAGGAGCCGCGTCCATCGGCGTCCGCCGGCGGGTGGATACGGATGCGATGGGCGTCGATGACCTCGACAATCTCATAGACCCCGGCGTTGGGGTCGCCACCGACTCCGTCGAGAGAATTGTCGTTGACTCCGGCGGTAGGGGTGCCCCAGTGGACATGGAGGTTGTTGACCTGGGTGAGGTCCACCCTGGTGAAGTCGACCTGCTCGTCGACGAGGACGTCGGAGCCTTTTTTCAGTCGGCAGCGTCCGAAGTGCGTTCTCTGGGTGAATTCCGAGGGGTTGCTCCAGGCCAGGTAGTCGTGCCAGGCGCGGACTCCGATGTCGCGGAAGACGGCCCTGCGATCACGAAGCCCGGGCGTGCCGGCGCCCCAGATGTCGTTGAGGCATTCATGGTCGTCGTAGGTGAAGAAGGAAGGAATGCGGCTGTGCCATCGAGCCAGGTTGGGACCCTGGCTGAGGAAGTGCTTGTAGTTTTCCCAGACCCCGACGAGGGTGGGGGCGCTCTTGAGGTCGCCCGGCAGGTTCTTCGCATCGGCGCTGACCTGCCTCAGCCAATCGGCGACGGTGTATTCGCGGCGGTTTTCATAGAGCCAGTCGCCGTTGAGGATGGCGAAGTGGATCTGGTCCTCGAGCTCCCTCAGCATGGTGGCGAAGGCCGGCAGGGAGGGTCCGAGCGAATGCTTGGGGTTCTGGTTGTTTCCGCAGGCGAACTCGAAGCTGAAATTAAAGAGACCTTCGGGATTCAGCTTGGCGTCTTTGAGAGTCTTTGAGCTCGGCAGTGTACGAAAAGAACCGTCCCTGGCGGTGCGGCCAACGCCATCGGCGAGCATCAGCTCGTAATAGTATTTCGTGTCAGGCTTCAGCCCCTGGAGATGGACCCAGCCGGTATTGTCCCGGTCGAGGCTGGTTTTGACCGGGTTGCTTGTAGAGTTGAGCTGGTTCGGAGAGGTTCCGTATTGTACCGAGAACGAACCTGCGCGCGCCGTACGGCCCCAGACACCGACACCGTCGGAGCTCAGGCGGCCGAGGATCGGGCCGTGGGTTATATAGTTGGGGATTTCGTCTTTCGCCGAACAGACGGCCGGCGCCAGGAGGATGAGCGCGGTCGCGCAATGGAGTTTTGAGAGCATGTCGCCTGGACCTCGATTTTTCGTTTTAAAACCCGTTCCCTTCCAGCCCGCCTGGGGTGGAGGACTATTGTATTCTTTTCCCGGGCAGTAAAGAAAGCTCCAGCAACGGACTCTGTCCTGTCCGAAACCTTTCGTGAACGACTGCAACCGCTGCCCGGTGAAGGGTATAATCATCAGTTCACAGCTCACTTCGCTAGGGAACTCTTTGCGCATGAAGAAGAACGCCGTCAGCCTGCTTTTCTGCTGTTGCCTGGTAGCGGCCGCAGGGGCTCGGTTCCTGCCGCAGCCACAGGCGAGCGGCGCTCCACAGGGCAAGGCTGAGACCGTCATCAGCGCCGAGGTTTTTCACCTCGGCAATGATGAGAAGAAGGACTGGAAGGCCTTCACCCGGGCGAAGCCGCATGATGGAAAGAAGATCAGCCTGAGGTTCAGCTCCGAGCCCAACAAGTCCGAACGGGCCCTGGAGATCAGGTCAGGCGATGTGAACTCAAAATGCGGCGTCACGCTCAACTCCCGGCGGCTTGGCGGCCTGGTCAAGGGCAAGGGTGGCAAGGGAGAGAACATCCAGTATTTCAAGGTGCCTGCGGGTCTGCTGAAGAAGACAGGCAATGTGCTCCTGGTGCAATACGAGGAGAAGACCACCGACGATTTCTATTTCGGGCCTGTCGTTCTCCACGCCCACTCGGTGGCGCGGATGAAGCGCCTGGCGGAGGTCGAGGTGGTGGTGACCTCGAAGGAGGGGCCAGGCCAGGGCTTGCCCTGCCGGCTGACCGTGGTGCGCCTGGTTTCGAAGAAGGCGAAGATTGTCGAGGAGCCGGCGGAGTTCAAGCTCGAGAAGAGCTCGAAGCACGCCTTCCGCAAGGGAACGGCCTACACCCTTGACGGTCGGCTGGACCTGGCTCTCAAGCCGGGCAAGTACAGGGTCTACGCGACCCGGGGCTTCGAGTACGGGCTGGGTATGGCGCGCGTAGACCTCTCGCCGGGAGAAAAGAGACGGGTTGAGCTGGTTCTCGAGCGGGAGGTGGACACCACCGGCTACCTCGCCGGAGACACTCATATTCACACGCTGACCTATTCCAAGCACGGCGATGCGAGCGTCGCTGAGCGTGTGGTGACCATAGCCGGGGAGGGGGTCGAGGTCGCGATCGCGACGGATCACAATCATCACACTGATTACAGCCCATTTACCGCCAGAGCCGGATCCGGAGATCACTACAAATCGGTGGTGGGAAACGAGTTCACCACCTCCATCGGTCACTTCAACGCCTTCCCGGCCGACAAGAACGCAAGGCCCGCGAACCACAAGCACAAGGACTGGGACAAGCTGCTCAAGGCCGTGCGGGCGACACCGGGAGTCAGGGTGGTGATCTGCAATCATCCGCGCCGCCAGGGCTTCAAGAAGGGGCCCTGGGGGGCGATCGGTCTCAATCCCGTCTCGGGAGAATTCAGCGATGGGCGCCAGTGGCTTGGTCTCGATGCGGTCGAGGTCATCAATGGCAAGAGCCTGGAGAAGGAGGTCTTTGACAATTTCTCCGACTGGTTCGCCCTGCTGAACGCGGGCTATCGGCTGACGGCGGTCGCAGGCAGCGACTCACATACCGTCGCCCAGCCTGTGGGTCATTGCCGGACCTACATTCGCAGCTCGACGGATGACCCGCGCCGTATCGATGTGGGCGAGGTGGTTGACAACATCCTGGCCGGGAAGGTGCTGGTCAGCATGGGATTACTGGCGGATGCGAAGGTGAACGGGAGGTTCACGGCTGGCGATCTTGCCACCGGGATCGGTGAAGATCTCGAGGTGGATGTGGAGGTCAGGGGCCCGCGCTGGGCGCGGGCCAGCCGGGTAGCCCTCTTCCTCAACGGGCGCAAGGTGCGCGAGGAGAAGATTCAGCACCGGGCGAGCGCTGTCGTGAAGTACAAGGAGCGCTGGGTTTTCGGCGGTCCGTCCAAAGATGCCTATCTTGTCGTCATCGCTTCAGGCCCTCCGCTGGACAACTCCTACTGGACTCCGCCACAGGACGACCGCTATGTGGTCGGCGCGACCAATCCGATCTGGATCGATGGCGATGGCGATGGAAAGTTCTCCGCTCCCGGGGACTACGCACGCAAATTGGTGGCCGAGCACGGAACTGATGGCGCCGCCCTGGCGCAGGCCCTCAGGGCTTACGACGAGATCACCGTGATTCTTGCCGCTGGTCTTTTCAGAAAAAATCTCGAGCTGGTCCTGGAGGACGTCTACTCGAAGCTGCAGAAGAGATCCAATAGCGAGCTCGAGGAGTTCATGGAGGTTTTCAAGGCCAGCCGCGGGGAGGCCTTCAGAAACTATGCAAAGACGCTGGGCTCCCTTGACCTGCTCAAGAAGCCCCCTTCCGCCCCCAGGCCGGAGAAAAAGAAATGAGGTCGCGGCACGGGTTTTCGACAGCTGCAGGCTCTTGCATCCGCGTGCGGGGTAGTTCAGGATGGAGCGTATGAAGTATCGTGGAGTGTTACCTGTGGGAGTGTTGGCGGCGCTGCTCGCCCTCTCTGGCTGCGGCGACGGCGCTGGTGATCAGGAGGCGCGGATCGCGCCGGCCGCGGCTTTCACGAAGCCGGCCCAGGTCGAGAAGACCGCGGAACCCGAAAGAACCGAGGAAACTACGGAGGCACCCATCGTGCAGCAGGATCCCGAGGAGACCACCCCGGCGGCGGCAGACCTTACCGACGAGCAATGGCGTGAGCGCCTGTCCACCGAGGCTTTCTATGTCCTGCGGCAGAAGGGCACTGAGCCGCGTTTTTCGAGTGGCTATTCGAGGAGCGAGAAATCGGGGAATTATCTCTGCGGCGGTTGCGGAGCGGAGCTCTTCTCATCGGTGGAGAAATATGATTCCGGAACCGGCTGGCCCAGCTTCTGGGCGCCTGCGGTCAAGGCGAATGTCGCCACGGTCGAGGACAACGGCTTCTTCTCTCGTCGAACCGAGGTCCTCTGCGCGAAATGCGATGGGCACCTGGGTCATGTTTTCGATGATGGGCCCGCCCCGACCGGGCTGCGCTATTGCATCAACGGTGTCAGCCTGAAATTCGTCGAGTCATCCAGGAAGGACGACGAAGAAGACGATGTCGGCAACAGCGAGCCCTGATCCCTCGGGGAGCTTCCGCTCCTGAAACCTCTTCCAGCTTTTCCCTCTGCCTGGAGGCACCACCTTGAAATATCCCGCCCCACTGCTGTTGTCGCTTTTTTTCCTGTCGGTCTCGGGTTGTCGGCTAGCTGAATCTTCCGGAGCCTCCGGCGGAATCACGGTCGGGTGGATCTACGGTGACGAAGGAAAGGACGCCGCCGCGATCCCGTCGTTCGCCTGGCTCTCTGACGGCACCGCTGTCCTGCATGACCGTCGCCGGCCCGGGAACGAACAGACCCTGGAGCGCCTTGATCCTGCGACCCGCAAGCGGGTCGACCTGGTTGATGCGGTGAAGGTGCTGGAGCAGCTGCGGGCGCTGCTTGGAAAGGACCAGGCGCCGAGCCGGCTGGGTTGGCCTGCGGTGATCGATCGAGGCGGACGCTGGGGCGTCTATCTCTTTGGCGGAGACCTCTTCGCCCTCAACCTGTCGACCTCGGTGATCAGCCGGATCACCAGGACCGAGGCGCGGGAAAAATCGCCCCGTTTGTCACCGGACGGCTCCAGGCTGGCCTTTGTACGCAAGGGAGATCTCTACGTCTGGGATCTGGGCAAAGGCGTCGAGCAGAGGATGACCAGCGATGGTTCGGACACCCTGCTCAACGGCACGCTCTCCTGGGTCTATTGGGAGGAGGTCTTCGCCCGGCGCGATCTCGGCTATTGGTGGTCGGAAGATTCCTCCGCGCTGGCCTACCTGCGCACCGACGAGTCGGCTGTCACCGAGATGGTCTACCAGGGTTTTGAGCCGAACATTCCAGCCCTGACCAGGCAGCGGTATCCGAAGGCCGGGGGCGTGAATCCAACCGTTCGTCTCGGTGTTCTCGAGCTCGCCAGCGGCGAGACCACCTGGGTCGACCTCTCGAAGCATGAACATGAATACATCGTCCGGGTTAAGTGGCTTAACGACAGTCGTCGTCTGGCGGTGCAGACCATGGATCGCTCCCAGACGCGACTTGACCTGTTCTTCGTGGACCGAGAGGAGGGCAAGCCGGCCCACATCCTCACCGAGCGGGACAAGGGCTGGGTGAACATTCATGACGATCTCTATTTCCTGAAGAAGAGCGAGCGCTTTCTCTGGGCCTCGGAGCGAAGCGGCTATATGCACCTCTACCTGTATGACCTCGAGGGCAAGCTGCTCGGGCCGGTCACGAGCGGCGAGTGGGCGATCCGTTCGGCTGCCGGCGCCGTCTCCTGGCTGCGCCAGGCGGTTCACTCGATCGATGAGGAGGGCGGCTGGATCTATTTCACCTCGATACGGAAATCTTCCATCGAGAAGCAGCTCTACAGGGTTCGTTTCGATGGGTCGGGGCTCGAGCGATTGACGAAGAAGGCCGGGACCCACGGAATCGGCTTCAGCGAGAACGGGCAGTTTTATTTTAACCAGCATTCAAGCGGTTCGACGCCCCCCTCCCTGGCGCTTCACGCCCGGGACGGAAGCCAGCTCGAGGTGGTCGCGCCCGCGCGCCCTGAAATTTTTTCCCGCCTCGGCATGCGCTCTCCTGAGCATTTCTCCATCAGCACCAGCGATGGGTTCAGGATGCCGGCGCAGCTGCTCAAGCCGGCCGGCTTCAGCCCGGGCCGCAAGTATCCCGTCATCATGCACGTCTACGGCGGCCCCGCCGCCCCGATGGTGAAGGATGCCTGGCCCTCGCGAACCTACTTCGATCAGGTGCTCTTGAATCACGGCTACGTGGTTTTTCGATGCGACAACAGGAGCGCCACCGCCAGGAGCAAGGCCCTCGAGAATGCGATCCTCCACGATGCGTGGGGCAGCGGCGAGCTGGCAGACCTGCTCGAGGCCATCGGCTGGCTGAAATCGCAGCCCTGGGTCGATCCGGACCGGGTAGGCATCTGGGGCTGGAGCGGCGGCGGCTCCTTCACCCTGCGGGCGATGACCGGCAGCGGCGAGTTCCGCGCGGGGATCTCGGTGGCCCCGGTTACCGATTGGGATTATTACGATACGATCTGGACGGAGGCCTTCATGAAGCGGCCGCAGGACAATCCCGAGGGCTACGAGCGCACCTCCCTGGTGCGCAAAGCTTCCGCGCTGCGCGGGCGCCTGCTGATCGTTCACGGCACCCACGACGACAACGTTCATCCGCAGAACACCCTGCACTTCGTGAATGAGCTGATCCGGGCCGGCATCCAGTTTGAGATGATGCTCTATCCCGGACGCAAGCACAGCATTCGCGACGATCATGCCCGCCGCCATCTCTACAGGAAGATGCTCGAGTTCTGGAAGAGCAACCTCTGATGCGTGTCAGCTCTCGCCGGGGGGGTGGATCCCGATCAGAAGCTCTTCGACCACCTGCCCGCCCAGCAGGTGCTCCTCGATGATCCGGTCGAGGTTTTCCGGTCCGCAGCGCGAATACCAGGCGCCCTCGGGGTAGACGACCGCGATCGGCCCTTCGTAGCAGACCCGCAGGCAGTTCGCCTTGGTTCGCTGGATTCCGCCCTGCTCGGAGAGCCCCATCTCCTTCAGCCGCTGCTTGAGGTGGTTCCACGCTTCAAGCGACTCCTCGACTCCACAGCATTTGGGTTTGGTCTGGTCACAGCAGAGAAAGATGTGCCTGCGGGACGCAGTCATTCCAAGCTCCTCCATGATGCCGCGTTGCTGCCGGAGGATGTCGTCGTTTTCCTGTTGGTTCATTTATCTCTTCCGGGCCTTCGGATTCCGTGTTTCTTGAGCCGGGAGATGAGGGTGTTGCGGTTGCGGACCCCTGCGATCCGCCCTGCCGCTGAGAGGTTCCAGGCCGCCTTCTCAACCAGGGCGAGCAGGTAGAGTCGCTCAGCCTCCTGCCAGTGTCGATCGAAATCTCCCAACCTGGCCAGCCCTGCTTCTGGCGGGGCGGAGGCTGGAGGCGCGGCCGTCTCCGGGAGCCTCGCGCGGCTCTCCGCGCCTGAGATTCCCGGCAGGATCGCGCGCAGCGTATCGCCATCGATGCGCTCCGCCTCGGCCAGGATCACCAGCTTTTCTATCGAGTTTTCGAGCTCACGGACATTGCCTCGCCAGGGGGCGGCCTCCAGCAGGCTCATGGCCTCCTCGGTAAAGCCGGCCATTTTTCGTCCGGAGCGCTCGCAGGCGAGCTTGAGAAAGATCATGGTGAGCGCCGAGATGTCCTCCCGGCGCTCGCGCAGCGCGGGCATCTCTACGGGTACGACGTTCAGGCGGTAGAAGAGATCTTCGCGAAAAATTCCATCCTCAACGGCTTCCCGGATCGGGGTGTTGGTCGCCGCCAGGATCCGCACATCGACCTGCCGCGGCTTGTTTTCGCCGACCTTGCGGATCTCACCCTCCTGCAGCACCCTGAGCAGCTTCGCCTGCAGCTTGAGCGAGGTGTTGGTTACTTCGTCGAGGAAGAGGGTTCCCCCATCGGCCTCTTCAATGAGCCCGGTCCTGTCGTGTACGGCGCCCGAGAAGGCGCCCTTGAGAT
>CAUZHA010000134.1:0-11267 GCA_963579555.1 Planctomycetes bacterium UBA1146 | reverse complement strand
GCAAGGGCCGCCTCGAGAGCCTGGACCTGAAGTACGAGGACACCAAGAAGGGAATCCTGATTCTCATCAAACGTTACCTCATCAACGAGAAGCGGGCCGAGGGCGTTCTCGTTCTGCCGACCAATCCGGGGAAGGAGCCCGATTCCGTCATTTCCGCCAGGCAGATGGAGTGGGTTCAGCCCAGCCAGGGAGGGGGCTACTGGCTGATGAAGCGGGGCTGGATTTCTCTCTACGAGCCATTTGAATTCCAGGCGGGGAGCCAGAGGTCGCGCCTGGTGACGGTGCCCCAGCCGGAGGTCGAGGGGGGAGCGGATCGATTGTCGGAATCCTTTATCGAGCAGGCTCTCGAGACGGTCCTCTCGCCGGAGGACCTGGAGGTGCGCGAGGCGGAGGTGGCGCATATGAGGCTCGTCGATCTGAGACGGAAGATGAGAGATACCGACGACAGGAGCTGGCGAAGCAAGTACTACTCACGGCTGTTCCATCCGGTTCACAACGTCCTGCTGCTGCTGCTGGGGCTTCCGGTCATCGTCTATTTCGGCACCAGCAATGTCTTTCTCGGCGCTTTTCTCTCCGCCTGTCTGGGGACAGTCTATTTTGTCACCGGGGCTTTCTGTCAGCAGCTTGGGGCCCAGGGGGTTCTTTCCGCGGCGATCGGCTCCGCGCTGGGCCCGCTTCTATTCTTCGCTCTCTCGATGACCTGGTGGCGGGATCTTCGCAGCTAGGCCTACTGGCGCTTGCGTTCGCGTCCAAGGTTGGTTATTACGACCGTAGCGGTTTTTTCGCCAGCGTTGCGGCTCTGCCGCCGGTGATGCCCGGCCTTCCGGCTGGAGGGCTCGCGTTAAGTTGAATGAAGAGAGAGTGAAATTAGCGGAGAGAGCAGATGAATTCCTTCCTGGTGATTCTTGCGCAGTGGGTCAGAGGTGTCGGCATCGCCGAGTTTTCTCTCGATTCGATCCTGGCAGCCGTAATGGAAATATGGGGAGGGCTGCCCGGCCCTGTCCAGGCACTGATTCTCGTTGTTCTTTCGATCGTTTGCGCAAAGCTCGCTGACTGGATTCTCTCCAGCTATGTGAGCCGCCTGGTCGGTAAAACCGAGACGACCATCGATGACGAGTTCGTTGAGCTGATGCATCGTCCGGTCTTCCTGCTTGTCCTCTTCCTGGGGCTGGGAATGGCCGCGGAGCAGGCCGGCCTGCCTGAGAACGGACTCTGGGTCACCAAGGCGATCCTCAAGACCCTGGGAATCATCGTCCTGGTCCTGTTCTCGATACGGGTCTCCCGCCTCATCCTGGATGCCCTGAGCAGGAACCAGGATCGTTTTCATCTCATCCAGTCGCGAACGCTCCCGCTTTTTTACAATGCTTCGCTGCTGGTCATTATCGGCGCGGCGGTTTATTTCCTCTTTCTCTCCTGGAAGATCGATCCCACCGCCTGGCTCGCCTCGGCGGGAATCATCGGCCTGGCGCTGAGCTTCGCGGCCAAGGACAGCCTTGCGAACCTGTTCGCGGGAGCCTTCATCCTGGCGGATGCTCCCTACAAGATAGGTGATTTTGTCGTGCTCGATACCGGTGAGCGCGGCCGGGTAACCCATATCGGTCTGCGCAGCACCCGCATGCTGACCCGGGATGATGTGGAGATCACCATTCCCAATGCGGTGATGGGCAACTCGAAGATCACCAACGAGAGCGGTGGTCCCTACGAGAAGGAGCGCATCAGGGTAAAGGTCGGGGTGGCCTATGGTACCGATGTCGACCGGTTGGAAGAGCTGCTGATCTCCATCGCGGTCTCTCATCCGGAGATCATGCTGGAGCCTGAGCCGCGGGTGAGGTTCAGGGCCTTCGGAGATTCGGGTCTCGATTTTGAGCTCCTCGGATGGATCCAGGAGCCCGTGCTGCGCGGCAGGTTACGCCACCTGCTGTGCAAGGAGATCTATAAGGCCTTCGCGGAGGAGGGAATCGAGATTCCCTATCCGAAGCGGGATGTCTACCTGCGGGGGGATGCTGGAAGCCCAGCGGGCGATTGAGGTCGGCTGTTCTTTTACGCCAGCGCCTCTCGCAGCGCCTCGACCAGGCCCTCGGTGCCGGGGTTCGTGGCCTGGGCGGAGACCTCCAGGCCCTCGCTCCTGGCCGCAGCGCTGGTGGTCGGTCCGAGTGAGACGATTTTCACCGAGGGGGACTCGAGCAGCTTCCTGCCCCTGGCGCCGCAGATTCCGAGGAATCCGTTGAGAGCCGAGGGGCTGGCGAAGGTGACCGCATCGGGCGGCTCATCCCGGTCGAGCGCCTCGAAGAGCCTCTCGGCCCGGGCAGGGTCTTCCTCCAGGGTCTCGTAGATGGGGACCGAGGTGACGCGGGCCCCCGCGTCCCTCAGCGCCGCGCCCAGCTCAGGCCGGGCAATATTCGAGCCTGGAAGGAGCACCCGGCTGTCTTCGCCAAGCAGCTCCTTCTCGATGAGCTCGCGGGCGAATCCGGCTCCGGCTCCGGCCGCGGCACCGGCCACCAGGGAAGGAACGATTCCCGCCTCCTTCAGGCGTTCGCCGGTGGCGGCCCCGATCGCCGCCACGTTGCAGCTGGAGAGCCAGGAAGCTGCCGGGAAGCCGGCCTCAGAGCAGAGCGCCTCGAAGGTGTCCGCGGCTACTCGGCTGGTGAAGATCACGTGGGTGAAGTCGTCTTTTCTTGCGATCGTCTCTTCCCAGGGGCTGGTGTCTGCCAGCCTCGAAAAACGGATCGAGGGAACCCGGAAGACTCTCGCGCCGAGCTCCTCCAGCCTGGAACTGAGCTCCGCCGCCCTGGATTCGGGGCGGGTTACGACGATGGTTCGGTTCTGGAGGGCTTCTTCGTTCATCACCCGCCGTTGTCCTGGTCTTCGATGAGGGCCGATCCGCCTCCTTCGAGGAGCTCGTCGGCCAGCTCGGCTCCCAGCCTCGGTCCATCAACTGTGGGGCCCTCGCGGCGCGCTCTCAGGCAGGTGGCTCCATCCTCGCTCGCGAGCACTCCCTCGATCACGATGTTGTCACCCTCGATGCGTGCCAGGGCGCCTGCGGCGACCTGGCAGCCGCCGCGAAGCCGCCGCAGGAAGGAGCGTTCCGCGAGGATCGTTTCATGGCTGGGCTGGTCATCCAGGGAGAGCAGCTGCTCACGGAAGCGGTCATCGTCTTTTCTACAGACCAGGGCGAGAGCTCCCTGTCCTACCGCAGGCAGGATGATGGAGGTGTCTACCAGCTCTGTGATGAGCTCCTCTTTGCCGAGCCGTTTCAGACCGGCCCGGGCGAGGATGGTGCCCGCTAGTCCTTCCCGCGAGATTTTCTCCAGCCGCGTGTTGACGTTTCCGCGCAAGGGTACAATCTCGAGGTCCGGACGCCAGGAGAGCAGCTGCGCCTTGCGACGCGGACTCCCGGTACCGACCCTTGCGCCGGACCCGAGTTCGGAGAGGTTCTCTCCCGCCGCGCTGACAAAAGCATCGAGCGGACTCTCCCTGGGAGGTATCGAGATGATCTCGAGGTTCGGATGATAATCCGATGGCAGGTCCTTGAGGCTGTGGATGGCTCCATCCAGCTTTCCAGCCAGCAGCGCCTCGTCGATCTCCCGGCTGAAGACGCCTGTACCGATCAACGGGATCTCCTGCTCGGGGAAATTTTCGGCGCTGGTCTTGATGACGACGATCTCGGGCTCGAGGGCGGCATCTGCTGACAGGAGGGCCTGTCGAACCCACTCAGCCTGCCAGAGAGCCAGGGGGCTGCCCCTGGTACCAAGCCTGAAGGTTCGCGAGCTCATTCTTGTCGATTCTCCATGAGGGCGTGAGAAGATGACTGCCGGGCCGGCAAGAACCGCTTCCGGTTCGCCGCCACAGGCGTATCTCAACCTGTTCTTACTTGGGCAGGAAGAGTTTTTTCAGGAACGCGGTCTCATCCTCGCTGAGCCCCTGCATATCGCGGATCGACTTCAGGCGTTCGATCGGGAAGTAAATCAGCTTGTTGACAAGGCTGCGCGTAAGCTTGTCGATCGCTTCGTGTTGCTCAGGCGGGAAGGTCTCCAGCGTGTTCTGGAGCTCGCCCCTGCGGATGATCTCGAAGCGCTCGATAAGATGGCGAATCACGGGGTCCACCTTGAGGTAGTTCAGTTGACTGTAGAATACGCCGATCTGTTTATTGACGATCTCTTCCGCTTTCGAGAACTGCTCGTGGCGGCTGGAGAGATTGCCCTGGATCACCCTGTTGAGGTCATCGATATTGAAGAGGTGAATATTTTCGAGCTCACCGCTTTGCGGTTCGATATCTCTTGGCACTGCGAGGTCGATGATGACCAGCGGTCGCGAGCCCCTCTGTTCCTGGATTTCGCGCAGGGTCTCGGAGGTGAGGATCGGTTCGACCGAGCTGGTCGAAGAGATGACGAGCTCAGCAGAGGCGATCGCGGCTGGGAAGTCGTCGCCAAGGGCGAGGACCCTGGCCTGCAGCTCGCCGGTCTGGGGCTTGATTTCTTCGAGCATCGCCTCTGCGGCCTCAGTGGTTCGGTTGACCACTGTAAAGTTTCGCAGGTCATGTTCGATGAAGGCCCGGGCCGTCAGGCTGGCGACCACCCCGGCCCCGATGAGGAGAGCCTCTTTTCCTTCAAGTGTTCCCAGGACCTCTGTGGCAAGCCGGAGGGCCGCCTGCCCGGGAGTGATGCATCCTTCGGATATCGAGGTGGAGGTCCGGACCTTCTTGCCGACCTTGAGTGCCTCGGGAAAGAGGCGCCTGAACATTTTTCCACTGGTGCTGCTTTTTTCCGAGAGCGCGTACGCTTCCTTGAGCTGCCTGAGGATCTCTGTTTCTCCGATGATCATTGAGTCGAGTCCGCCGGCTACCCGGAAGAGGTGCTTGACGGCGTTTTCCTGCCGGTAGAGATAGAAATGGTCGTCACCGCAGGAATTCACGTCGTCTTCGCCAAGGTAGAGGCTGATCAATTGGCGGAAGGCATCGGCTTTCTCGTTGAGGTCCCTGGCCAGGCCGCTGGAGGCGGGAATGGCGCTGTAAAACTCAGTGCGGTTGCAGGTCGAAAGGATGAGGTGTTCGGAGTCCGCTATCTCGGAGCTGATTCGTTCCAGGGCCTGCTCAGATTCTCCAGATGAGAGCGACCACCGCTCCCGGATGCTCACAGGGGCTGTTTTATGATTCAGTCCGAATACAAAGAGTTCCATCGGAGCTCGTTAGTCAAACTTGGATGTTGGTTATACTTGTGACCTCTGAAGCGTCTCGCGGAAGGGCTCAGAAGGCGAGGCGATCTTTTAGCATAACAGGAAAAAAGCGGCGTTTAGTCTTTGTTTTGGCGGCGCAGGCATAAAAATCGGTGGAAGCGGCCGAGGGGTTCCGGGCCGCAGGCAGATTTATCGGATGTACGGGTAGCGCGGTTCTCGGGTCCGGGCGCGTCCGGGGCGGGGCTCCCGGAATCTCCCTGGAGATTGATTTGATTCCAGGCAGTCGATTTTCTTGACCTGTCCAGCTAGAGAGACCATAAAGGCAGGTCATGCAGAAATCTGAGGCAGAGGAAAACGTGATGGGTGAGCATAAGACAGGGTCCTTCCGTTTTCTGGAGGCCGCGCGCTGTCGCAATAGCGGGCGTCCCCCGGTATGGTTGATGCGCCAGGCCGGACGCTACCTGCCGGAGTACCAGGCGATCAAGAAGAACCATTCCTTTGTCGAGATGTGCTCAGACCCGGAGCTCGCGTTTGAGGTCTCGATGCAGCCCTACCGGCTGTTCGGCCTTGATGCCGTGGTGGTCTTTTACGACATCCTCTTCCTGGCCGAGGCCATGGGAGCGCCGCTCGAATATAATCCCGGGCCAAGATTTCTCGAGCCCCTGCGGACAGCGCAGGCCATCGCCGCCCTGAAAGATCCCGACCCTGCCGGGCATACGGCGCCCGTGCTGGAGACCATCGCGCGGCTGCGGGCGGAGCTTCCCCCTGAGGTCGCCGTGCTTGGCTTTGCCGGATCGCCGTTCACCATGGCCGCCTATCTCGTGGAGGGGAATTTCAGCCGAAGCGGGGAATGGATCAAGCGCCTGATGAACCAGGATCCGAAGCTGCTGCATGCCTTGCTGGCCCCCCTGGCAAGGGCTACCGGAAACTATCTGCGCGCCCAGCTGGAAGCCGGA
Organism: Planctomycetes bacterium UBA1146; assembly: GCA_963579555.1. Classification (GTDB taxonomy): domain Bacteria; phylum Planctomycetota; class UBA8108; order UBA8108; family UBA8108; genus UBA8108. The sequence continues at coordinate 5,139 of CAUZHA010000134.1, read as the reverse complement.
GCCGATGCCGTCCAGCTTTTTGACACCTGGGCGGGCCTGCTGAGCAGGGAAGACTATCGGCGTTTTGCGCTGCCGTACCAGGAGGCGGTCTTTGCTGCGATCGCCGATTCGGGAGCCCCGGCGATTCTCTATGTCAACGGAGCATCCCATCTCCTCGATGAGATGTCTTCGAGCGGCGCGGGGGTGCTCAGTGTCGACTGGCGGACCAGCCTGCGCGAGGCGCGCAGACGGCTTGGGCCGGAGATCGGCCTCCAGGGGAACCTCGATCCCTCGCTCCTGTTTGGCGATGCGGAGAATGTTCGAATCAAGACAGATGAGATCCTGGATGAGATGTCAGGGGATCCGGGCTTTATCTTCAACCTCGGGCACGGGGTGCTGCCTGAGACCCCGGTAGAATCTGTCCGGGCCCTGGTGGAAACGGTGCAGGCGCGCGCTGGATAAATGAAACGGAAGGATGAACTGACGATGGATTCAAGCGTGGATATGTTCGAGCGGGCTCAGCGGGTGATTCCCGGCGGAGTAAATTCCCCGGTGAGGGCTTGCGACTCGGTGGGCGGGAAGCCGGTCTTCTTCAGGGAGGGCCGAGGCAGCCGCCTGGTCGACATCGATGGCCGGGAGTATGTCGATGTGATGGGCTCCTGGGGACCGCTGATTCTCGGACACGCGCATCCTGACGTTGTCTCGGCCGTATGCGACGCGGCCCGGGGCGGCACCAGCTTCGGAGCATGTACCGCCGCCGAGGTGGAGCTGGCGGAGCTGATCACCTCGCGTTTCAGCTCGGTTGAGAAGGTGCGGCTGGTCAGCTCCGGGACCGAGGCGGCCATGTCGGCTCTGCGCCTGGCACGCGGAGTCACCGGCAGAGACGAGGTCGTCAAGTTCGCCGGTTGTTACCACGGCCATGCCGATTCCTTTCTCATCCAGGCCGGCTCCGGAGCCCTCACCCTCGGGGTTCCCTCGAGTCCCGGGGTTCCCGCCGACCTGGCGAAGCTGACCCGCCTGGCACGCTTCAATGATCTCGATAACGTACGGAAGGTCTTTGAGGAGGCGGGAGCATCGATCGCCGCCCTGATTGTGGAGCCGGTCGCCGGAAACATGGGAGTGGTGCCGCCGGCTGAGGGCTTCCTGGCCGGCCTGCGGGAGATCTGCGATGAACACGCCGCCTTGCTTATCTTTGACGAGGTGATCACCGGCTTCCGGGTGAGCGCGGGAGGCGCCCAGGAACGCTACGAGGTCGTCCCTGACCTGACGGTTATGGGTAAGGTCGTCGGCGGAGGATTGCCGGTGGGGGGCTTCGGCGGTCCGGCGAAGATCATGGACCGGGTTGCCCCCGAGGGGCCGGTCTACCAGGCTGGCACCCTGTCGGGGAACCCGCTGGCTACCGCGGCCGGGCTGGCAACCTTGAGGGCGCTTGGCGAGGAGGGAATCTACGAAACCCTCGAGCGCTCAGGCGCCGCTCTTGCCGCCGGGCTGGAGGCAGCGATCGCGTCGGCTGGAGTGACGGCGCTGGTTCAGCGGGTCGGTTCGATGATGACGCTCTTCTTCAACGAGTCGCCGGTAGCGAGCCTGGATTCCCTGGATGGTGTCCGTAAGGATCTCTACGCCAGGTTTTACCAGGGCATGCTCGCGGCGGGAGTCACCCTGCCGCCGAGCCAGTACGAGGCTTTCTTTGTCTCAACGGCGCACAGCGAAGAGGATATCGGCAAGATCTCGGCGGCTGCGGAGACCGTGCTCAGCTCTCTTGCCGGGGCCTGAGGCCCGGCTGGCGCCGCGGGGTTTGCTTCGGCCGGAGATTCTCAACTATAATCGTCGCTGTAGATTCACCTCCCCGGGAGGGGGTCAGCAACCCGGATGTCCCATTCGCCTGGAGAACAGACAGATGCCTGATCAACTTCAAAAATCCGGCGGGAATCTCGCCGGTTCAATTCATCGAGGCCTCCTGGCCGGCCTCCTTCTCGTCGCAGCGGCCCAGTCCCCGGTCTTCTCCCAGGCTGAAGGAGGCAAGGATTCCGCGCCAAAGCCGGAGGAGGAAACATCCCGGCCAAAGCCTTCCTATGACCTGGTTGGCTGGGGGCAGCTCAAGCCCGTCAAGGGCAATGAAGGATTCTACGATTTCTCCTGCACAGCCCGGGAAAAGGGCCGCTGGAAGAAGCTGAAGGTCTTCGTGAAGCTCTCCGATGGCCTGAAGGTGCCGGCCGACCGCAGGGTCAAGCTGACCGAGTTCAAGAAGGATGATAAGGCCTATGTGCTCGGAAAGAATCGCGAGGATATCAGTGTCAGCCCCATGGGCCTGAGCTTTACGGACTACCGGATCATCGGGGTGCAGGCCGTGCTCAAGGGTAGCGGCATCAAGGTTAACAAGGACTACCGTGATCGCAAGGACAAGGCCGTCAGGTGGCTTGACACCCAGGTCGAGACGGCCGGTCTCGGAGGTCAGCTCAAGGTCACCTTCTTCGAGCAGAAGGGCTACCGGGTGGAGGCGGACAAGAGAACCCTGTTGATCAACCGCGCGCCGGCCGAGGCCGAGGTCCTCACCTCCAGCACCAGGGGGATCTACGCCTTCGTGCTGGGAAAGAAGAGCGAGGAGCATCCCGATACCGGAAAGAAGTCGGACAAGAAGAAGTCGGTCTTCTCCACCAATAGGGTGATTGTCCTGGATCTCACCGCGCTCAAGCTTGGCCTTTACCAGAAGCTCTACAATTGAACCGGAGCCTGCCCCGGGCTGCAGTGTCAGTCGGACTGGAGGAAGTTTCCGAGGTGCTGGTTGATCTGGCCGGTCTCTAGGAGGAAAGCATCGTGCCCGTAGCGGCTCTCCATAAGCTGCAGTTCCACCTCCAGCCCGGCCTCGGTGAGGGCTGCGTGAAGCTCCTTCATGTGGGGGATGGGGACAAGAAAGTCCGAGTCGATCGATAGCAGCAGCACCCTGGTTTCGCAGCCGCTGAAGGCTGCGGCCACGGAGTCGTGCCCGGCGGCGATATCGAAGAGATCCATGGCCCTGGAAAAATACAGGTAGGTGTTGGGATCGAAGCGGACCACGAATTTCTTCCCCTGGTGGTCGAGGTAGGACTGCACCTGGTAGAGACCCTCGAGGAAATGAGGCCTGGGATCTTTGACATCCCGCCCGAAGCGCTCGTTGAACTCTTCGGGGGAGCGGTAGGTGATCATGCCGATCTTTCGTGCCAGGGCGAGTCCCGCTTCCGGGAAGCTGTTCTCATCGTAGAGTCCACCGGCGTAGCGAGGGTCAGAGATGATCGCATCGCGCTGGATGGAACGCAGGGCTATGGTGAAGCTTTCGCTTCTTGGCGGTGTCGCCAGGCAGATGGCGCGGTCGACCTGCCGGGGGTGATCCTGCATCCAGTGCAGGATCAGCATTCCTCCCATGGACCCACCCAGCAGGGTGACGGGCTGGTCGATTCCGAGGCCCTCGAGGAGCAGCCTCTGGGCCTCGACCATGTCCCTGAGGGTTACCTGGGGGAAGCTCACGGCGTAGGGGGCTCCAGTGCCCGGGTCGAGACTTGTCGGCCCGGTGGTTCCGTAGCAGCCTCCGACGATGTTGGCGCAGATCACGTGGCAGCCACCCACGCGCAGCGGTGATTCCTCACCGTAGAGTTCTTCCCACCAGCCAGCCTCCGGATTTTCCGCGGAGGAAAAGGCGTGGCTGGAACCGGAGAGCGCGTGCAGGATGACCACGACATTGTCGCCTCTCTCCGAGAGCTCTCCCCAGGTTTCGTAGGCGATCTCGAGCTCGGGTAGGATCTGTCCGTTCTCGAGAGGAAATTCTTTTTCCGAGCTCCATTTTTTTGCGGGAAGTGATTGTGCGACCATGATCCAGCAAAGAGTACCCAATGGAACTGTGCTTGTCAGCGAATCTCCTTGGAGAGCCCCATTTCTTTTACACAGGGCTGGATGGTCGGCTATACTCCGGATACTAAGGGAGGATGAATGGCTGATCCTACTCAAGAAGAAGTTACCGGTTACAGGCAGTTCCAGGGAGGCTGGGTTCATGAGACCGCCCAGCTCGGCGAAGGCGTCGAGCTCTCTCCCGGCGCGGTCGTCGGGGCCTCCGTCACGGTGGGGGATGGGTGTCGTATTGGCGAGAACGCTGTGGTGAAGGGGCCCGCTGTTCTTGGCCGGGAGAACGTGATCTATCCCTGCGCGGTGATCGGCGGCGCCCCCCAGGATCTCAGCTACCAGGGCGAGTCTACCGGCCTGCAGGTCGGAGACCGCAATACCTTCCGTGAGGGTGTCACCATCAACCGGGGAACTCCCAAGGGTGAGGGACTCACCAGGATCGGCAATGACAACCTCTTGATGGCTGCCTGTCACGTGGGACACGATTGCTACGTCGAGGACCACTGCGTCTTCTCCAATTCAGTGCTGCTGGCGGGGCATTGTCACGTGCAGTCCAACTGCACCATCGCGGGGAACTCTGCCGTGGGTCAGTTCAGCACCCTGGGGAGATTTTCCTTCATCGGGGGACTCGCGGGAGTGCGCAAGGATGCTGAGCCCTTCCTGAGGCACGATCGACGTTCTGATTCCATCAGCGTGACCCCGTTCTCTGTGAATACGGTGGGGGTGTCGCGCGGTGGTTTCAGCGAGGAGGCGATCTCCGCACTGAAGAAAGCCTTCTCTCTTCTTTTTCGTAAGGAGCGAGGTTCTCCTCTCGAGGCCCGCTGCGCCCTGCTTGCCGAGAAGGGCCTGCTGACTGAAGAGGTAGAGGAATTGGTCGAGTTCATGCGGCGTAAGGCCACCGCGCCTTCCGGACGCCACCTCGACTTAAAGCGTCACTGAGCGTTTGCCTCAGCGCATCTTGAGAGCAAGGCGCAGTTTGCGTGCGCAAGGCTCCCTCACTTGTTCTTGCCGCCCTGGCCTCCTCCGCGCCCCCGGCGGCGTCTGCGGCGTCTGCGTTTTCTCGGGGGGCTGCCTGTCGAGTCCTCAGGAGCGCCGTTTTCAGCCCTTTTTGCCTGTCGCTTGCGTTCATTGTTCTGGACGGTCCTGCTCCATTCCAGCAACATTTTCGGCCGCTCTCCGGTCGATTCAACCTCGAGCTCGAGGCAGTCGAGAACATCGCGGGAATAGTTCTTGTCGAGTTTATTCCCTGGCGATCGGGCTTTTCTGAGCAGGTGATTGAAGGTGCTGAGG
>CAUZHA010000133.1:0-11316 GCA_963579555.1 Planctomycetes bacterium UBA1146 | reverse complement strand
GGCTCATGGGATGAGAAACGGCTCGAGCGGTGGCAGGCGACGCACAATCGTCTCTCGCGGCCGGCCCGCAAGGCGAGCCTCGGTGTCTGGATGATTCGCTCCACCAACGGAGGCATCACCTGGTCGGGGCGCTACCGCAGCGTGCTGAACAGCCCGCATGGTCCGATCGAGCTCTCCGATGGGAGGATCCTCTACGCGGGCAAACAATTGTGGAAGGGAGACAAGGTTGGTTTCGCGCAGTCTGTCGATGATGGCCAGACCTGGAAATACCTGACGGATCTTCCTGTTCGCGACGGCGACGATAAGGCCAACTACCACGAGCTCAACGCGATCGAGTGCGAAAGCGGACGTATCGTGGTTCATATACGCAACCACAACAAGAAGAACAACGGCGAGACCCTCCAGGGCCACTCTACCGATGGCGGGAAGACCTGGTCTACACCGCGCTCGATTGGCGTCTGGGGCCTTCCCTCTCATCTGCAGCGTCTCGGAGATGGGCGTCTGCTCATGAGCTATGGTCACCGCCGCAAGCCCCTGGGCAACCAGGCGCGGGTGAGCAGCGACGAGGGGAAGACCTGGTCAGAGGCCATGGTGGTTTCAGGTGATGGCCATTCCGGAGATCTCGGCTATCCCAGCACCGTTGAATTCGCCGATGGATCGTTGATCTCGGTCTGGTACGAACGCATGAAGAACTCGCCGAACGCGGTCCTTCGCCAGGCAGACTGGACGCTCAAGAGCTGAGCTCAGCACCGCCTCATTCGTCGGGGCGAGCCCAGGGCGCGAAGGAGTCGCCGATTCCGCAGGCCAGGTATCCCCCATCGACCACCAGGGTGTGGCCGTTGATGAAGGAGGCTGCCGGGCTTGAGAGGAAGACAGCCGCGCCGGCGATTTCATCGGCCGTTCCGAAGCGTTCCATGGGGGTGTTCTCAATGATTCTTCGCCCACGCTCCGTTCCCTCGAGGAATTTTCGGTTCAGGTCGGTTGGAATGAATCCCGGGGCGATGGCGTTGGTGCGGATTCCGTGCTTTGCCCATTCATTGGCGAGGCTGCGGGTGAGCCCCAGGATCGCGCTCTTGGCGGCGGCATAGGCGGTGACCTCCACCAGGTCAACAAAGGAGCTGATCGAGGCGATGTTGATGATAGAACCCGAGCCCTGCTCCATCATCTGCGCGGCGGCAGCCTTGCAGCAGCGAAGGGTTCCCGTTACGTGCGATTCGTGGACGGTGTTAAATTCTTCCAGGGTCAGCTCCACCGTCGGCTTCTTGATGATGATTCCCGCTGAGTTCACAAGGATATCAAGACGGTCAAAGGCGCCGATCGCATTCGCCAGGGTCTCCGCAACGCTTCGGTCATCGGTCACGTCGAGGCTGCATCCAAGTACAGAATCTTCTCCCGCACCCGTTGTCTCCCGCAATTCGGCAATGGCGGACTCGACCTTCTCGGCCGTGCGCGAACCGATCCAGGCCCTGCCGCCGGCCTCGACGATCGCCTGGGCGATCGCCTTGCCGATTCCGCTGGCGCCTCCTGTTACGAGGGCGGTCTGCCCTGAAAGATTGAAGCGCTCATTCATCTTGTCTACTCCGGATAGTTCTGGTTCGGGTTTCAGCTGGACAGACTCAGGAGCCGGCCGGCCACATGGCCGCCTGGACCTTGTCGAGGCTTACGCCCAGGATTTTCGAGGCCAGCTTGTCGAGCTCTTTCCTGGGACCCTGGAAATGGTAGGTGGCGTGACGGTGGCTGATGCTCTCTCCCTTACGCAGGGGCCTGACCGGCGAGGCGCTCTCGAGCTCGAAGAAGGCATCCTGCGCCACCCCGCCCGGTTTCTCGCCGTCTCCGTTGTTGTAGCTCTGGAAGACATCTCCTGAGTAGGGATCCTCCTGGGTTACGTTCCAGGTGGAGTTTCCGTAGCGCTCGATGGTCTGCGGGACGCTGAAGCGGACCACCGTGAGGAGGTTGCGGTCAAAATCAAAGGAGCCGGCGAGGCCAGTGGTGCGCTCCTGGCTGATTCCGAACTTGCCGACCTTCCTGGCATCTCCCCGGAAGATGACCGACTGGCCAATGACCTTCAGGCGGTCTTCAGCCACCTTTCCGAAATAGGCGGCGTCACTGTAGGGGGGCTTGCCGCCTGCAGCCGATTTGAAGGGGGCGATCACCGCTGACTGGTCGGAGGCGTTGAACATCCCCAGGATCCAGATGCCGATCAGGCCGGTTCTGGGGTCCCAGTCATTTCCCGTATTGGTGAGCCGGTTGTCGGAGTAGCAGCCGAGGTAGCTGACGCCGGCAGGGAGCTCGATTCCCAACTCGGTGTCGAGGGATGCGGAGGGGATGAGGCCGATCTTTCGGGTGACCGTGGTCTTGAATTCAACCCCTCGAAGATTGGTCACCCCGATCTCTTTGTGGAGCTGGACTGTCCGATCGTTTTTTTCTACGACGGTGAACGCGCCTGTGTCAAAGGAGGCCGGGACCTGCCAATTGTCCCTTGTAAGCTCCTTCGCTCCGGGCGGAAAGTAGACGCCGTACTGTCCCGCCTCGGGACCGATCCAGAAGCGGTCGATTCCTCCAAAGTTGTTGAAGTGCGCGTGGCTCTCGCCTTCCTCGATGGTTTTCTGCGGTACCAGGCCGGTTGATTCCACGCTGCCGACCTTGGCGGTCATGATTCTCCCCTGCAGGCGCGGGCTGACGAGCAGCTTCGAGCCGGTTTCTCCCTCGAGGATGATTGCGTCGGCGTTGCTGTCGAGGAAGCTGCGGATGCTCTCGAAGCCCGTTGATCTGGAGAAGCAACCCTGCAGGGCTAAAAACCCGGAGCAGAAGACAAGCAGGCAAATGGTTCGATTGGTCATGTCTCGGTTTCCGTGAAAAGGTGATGGATGGCAGATGAGCTTCTCGTTCAGTTTCATCAAGGATGAGGATGATGCTTGTCGAGCATGCATGCTGTCAACATGCTGCATCCATCTTCGTTCGGAGCTTGTGGTCTTTTCTTTGTGTCGATAGAATGCATCTCCGGGTTGCCGAGAGGGCGGCCTGGATTTATGAGGGCAATAAGGTGCTCGGATAACGGGTCAGATCCTAACGGAAGCAGCCCGCCTGGGATTTCCTTATGTGCCCTCACTCTTTTCCTGTCGTCCGGACGCCGGTTTTTCGTCTGTACGAGATTCCCCTGTCGGTTAGAATCCTTTCTTCGACCTGAGCATCGAGGCTGTCTCTGCGGCGCCCGCGCCGTGCCTGTAGTTGAGGACGCGGATGAAATACGAAGTCATCGCTCGCCGGTACCGGCCAAGGAAATTCGAAGAGGTGGTTGGCCAGGAATCCGTAGCCCGGACTCTTCGGGGCGGCATCCTCCAGGAGCGAATGGCTCACGCCTATCTCTTCGCGGGCCCCAGGGGGGTCGGCAAGACCTCGATGGCGCGAATCTTTTCCAAGGCGATCAACTGCCCGGCGGCCAACGACCGTGACAGGCCGGAGGAGGAGTGGGCAAGCCCTTGCGACAAATGCGGCGTCTGCGCGGCGATTCATTCCGGCCAGGACATCGATGTTATCGAGCTCGATGGCGCCTCCCATCGCGGCATCGATGATATCCGGGCGATTATCGAGGGGGTTAACCGGCCGGCTTCGCGTGGAGATTACAAGGTCTACCTCATTGACGAGGTTCATATGCTGACCCGTGAGGCCTTCAACGCGCTCTTGAAGACTCTTGAGGAGCCTCCGCTGCACGTCAAGTTCATCTTCGCCACCACCGAACCTCACAAGATTCCCGATACGGTTCTCTCGCGCTGCCAGCGATTTGATTTCCAGCCGATCACGGAAGAGGATACGGTCAAGCGTCTCGCCCAGATCTGCAAGGCTGAGAAGCGCAAGGCCGGCAAGGCGCTGCTTGGCAAGATCGCCCGCTATTCCCGGGGGGCGATGAGAGATTCCCAGACGCTGCTCGACCAGCTGATGACCTATTGCGAGGGAGAGCTCACAGAGGATGGACTCGACAAGCTCACGGGACGGGTGTCGACCAGCAGCCTCGACGAGCTCCTGGCGGCTCTGATCGGCCGGGATGCCGCGTCCGCGCTGGTGTCTGTGCGGGCCTGTTTCCAGACCGGCGCTGATCCAGCCGTGCTGGTAGAGCAGGTCATCGAGCGTCTGCACGAGGAGCTCGTGAGCTGTCTCAAGGGGGGCGAGGAGGATGCCGCGGGCGGCGAGGTTGACAGGATGATCGGCTGCCTGCAGATTCTTCTCGGGACAGCCAGCCAGCTGAGATCTTCAGCCTATCCAGGAATCGCTGTCGAGGTCGCCCTGGTGAAGTTGGCTCGGCTGGAGGATCCGCGAGCGCTGGATAAGGCGCTGGGGGAGCTGAAACAGATGGAGCAGAGAATCGGGCAGGTTTCCGGCGCTGGACAGTCTCCCATCGGCGAGGCCGCTTCTGGCGGCTCGCCACAGGCCCCGGGCTCTCCGCGGTCCGGGTTCGCGCCGCATCCGGCGTCGCCCGGCGGCGGCGGCGATGGAGGTGGACCGCAGGCCAGGCAGCGGGAGGAGCGGCAGGAAGATACAGCTGTAGCGGTCGTCGAGCCGCCGCGGGCTGAACCTCGGCAGGCCTCCACCGAGCCGGATTACAAGAAGCTCTCCGATCTGTGGAACGAGCTCGTCGGCACCCTTGGAAAGAGGAGTGATCTCGTCGCGGCTTTTCTTGAAGGCGCCCGCCTGGAACCATCCGGGCAGCCAGGGGAGTTCTGCATCCTTGTTCAGAACCCCCTGGGCTTTAACCAGCTGCAGCAGCCTGAATACATCAAAGAGATCCAGCAGGTTGTCCTGGAGCTGACGGGAGCATCCTGGGGTGTTCGCATCTGCAGGGCAGAGGAGGAGGGTTCCTCCCAGGCTCCCGGAGGTGAAGAAAAGGCCGTTAGCGAGGTTTCCGACCTGCCGAAGAATGCGGAGCAGGATGTTGAGGAAGATTCTGAGGTGAGCAAGACTCTCGAAATTTTCAACGGCCGCAAGGTAAACTGATTTCCACGCTGAAAAGATAGCAGGAATAAAAAGATGAACCAGAAGGGTATGGGAGACCTGCTCAAGCAGGTCTCGAAAATGAAGAAAGATATGGAGCGGGTCAATGATGACCTGAAGAACCGGTACATCGAGGAGCAGTCCGGAGGGGGGCTCGTCTCTGTTACCGTCAACGGTCAGCAGGAGATCGTGAAAATCTCCATCGATCCGAGTGTCCTGCAGGCTGGAGACGATGGACAGGTGGATCTGGAAATGTTCGAGGACCTGCTGATCGCGGCGATCAACCAGGCCGTCGGCAAGTCCAAGGAGCTGATGAATGAAGAGATGGACAGCGCCACGGGCGGCCTCTCAGGGGGCTTCCCCGGGCTGTTCTGAGCCGAACAGGAGTGTGAGGGAGAATGGATTTCAAGAGCCCGGCGCTGGATAAGCTGGTGAAGGAACTGCAGAGGCTGCCGGGTATTGGCAGCAAGACGGCAGAGAGGCTGGCTCATCACATCCTGCGCATGTCTCGCGAGGATGCTCTGGAAATGGCAGATGCCATACGGGACGTCAAGGAGACGGTAACCTATTGCAGGAGCTGCTTCAATTTTGCCGAGGGCGAGCTTTGTTCGATCTGTTCCGATGAGGCGCGAGATGGAAGCAAGATCTGTATCGTTGAGCAGGCCCGGGATCTTTACGCGATAGAGAAGTCGGGGTCTTACGATGGGATCTACCATGTACTCCTGGGGGCGCTGGCTCCTCTTGACGGCATTGAGCCGGAGGACCTGACGGTGGATGGGCTCCTGGAGCGAGTCAGGGCCGGGGGAGTCTCCGAGGTCATCATCGCCACGAATCCGAATTTTGAAGGTGAGGGGACAGCCCTCTATCTTCGCGAGTCGTTTTCAGAATTCAAAGATCTTCGCGTAACCCGTATCGCCCGCGGCATGCCGAGCGGAAGCCACTTCGAGCATGTCGGCAAGAACATAGTCTCAGATGCTTTCGAGGGTCGTCGGGAGATGAGCTGAGCCGGTCTGGAGTTGCGGGCAGGGCCCCTCTCCCAGGTTTCCTTGAGGAAGGTACATATCATGAAAAGAACGTTATTCGTATTTGGCCTGCTATCCTGCCTGGGCTTGAGCGCCTGCTCAAACTTCGAGGCGGAGTGGGACAGGCGGCTCCACACCATGCCTCTTGATGGATTTGACGGCTGCTGGAGCGGGGAATGGCGCAGCGATGTGAATGGCCACAATGGCGATCTTCGAGCCATCGTCACGCGCAGCGGTGATTCTCAATACAGCATTCGCTACCACGCGCTCTATGGTCCCAAGGCTTTTCCGATTCCTTTCCAGTACACCCTCGATGAGGTCAAGGTGACGGTGGCTGGAGAGACCCTCAAGGTCGATGGATCCATCGATTTAGGTCTGTTCGGGAAGTACAGCTACGCGGGAGAGTGTGTCGGGGACATCTATAAGAGCACCTACATCTCGGAGTACGACCGCGGGATCTTCGACCTGAAACGCACAGCCGCGAAATAAGGCCGACCTGCCTCTCTCCGATTTTCGGAGATTCGCTCAGACGTCCCAGGAGACTCCGGCTGTGACAATCTCATGGATGGTCCCCTCTTCATCCGTCACCAGGAGCTCACCGTTGTTTCCGAGGCCTGTTGCGGTCCCCAGCAGCGGAACCTCCCCGCTACGCTCTATGCTGACCTTTCTTTCCTCAAGGCACAGGCTCCCGCCAAGGAGCCCAGCGAGCGCTTCACCCCGCTGAAAGCGTTGATAGAGGCTTCTGAGCTCCTCAAGGATGCTCAGCGCGATGATTTCAGGTTCCGATTCGGAGGGAGGGCCTGCTTCACGGAGGCAGATAATCGTGTCGCTGAGGTCTCCAGGGGCATCTTTGCGCAGCTCACCGCTTTCGAGGTCGACATTGATGCCGATTCCAAGGGAGATCCACGCTCCGGCTGACAGGGACCGTGATTCCGCCAGGATGCCGCCCAGCTTGCGGGAGTCGACATAGAGATCATTGGGCCAGCGAAGCTCTACGCCCTTGACGCCCAGAGACTCCAGCGCGGACCGCGTCGCGGCTCCCGCCACCAGGGCTATGCCGCCCCAGGTCTTTCGAGAGGTGCTGGGACGCAGCAGGGTCGACATCCAGAGCCCGGCTCCCGGGGGGCTCCACCAGGGCCTCGCCTGCTGCCCCCTTCCCCGTGTCTGCTCACGAGCGATGTGGGTGGTCCACTCAGGCGCCCCTTCGGCCGCCGCCTGGTGGATGCTGTCGAGGGTCGAGGTGAGCACCTCGAAGATCTCGATCGAGGGGAATGGGTTATTGTCTTCCATCTGCAGGACTCCAGGCGGGAAAGCGGACTTTCTTCAGCAAAGTCCGGGAGGAGACTTTCCCCTTTTTTCCCCCTGATTGTCAAGCTCGTGCGGGGATCATATAATCTGAGGTGGTTTTGAGAGCGAGGGAAGCTGGGCCGGGCTATGAGCAAAAGCAGTGAAAATTATCTCAGGGCGGGAGATGTTCTCAAGCAGGCGGGGATCTCACACCAGGTGCTCTACAGGTACGTCACCCAGGGCCTGATCGAGGAGGCAGGGCAGACAGAGGGGGGGCAGCGTCTTTATCACCCGCGGGTAGTTCACCTGATTGAACGAATCCAGGGACTCAGCAGCAGCGGCTACTCGTTGCGCGATATTAAGGACATCTTTTTCAAGGAGAAGAGGGTGAGGCGAGCCTGTGACAGCGACCCGCCGGGGACTGAAAAAAACCGGAATTCTCAAGAACCTGAAGCTCAATAGAACCGTAGGCTCTTGAGAACCCGGAGCGCCTTGAGGCGCATATTTTTATTTTTCCCAGAGTGAGTGGAAGGCGCTCTCCGCCTTGCTCACCTTCTCCTCGGCCTCTTTCCGTACCGAGTCGGTCATGGCGAAACCTTCGCAATAGTTCTGCGCTTCGCGCGAGCCCTCCCAGAAGGTACCATCGAGGGTGCATTGGCGGGACAGCTCATGGTCGAAATGATGGCAATTATTGCAGCAGTGCAGGGTCTTGCCACACCCTGCGCAAACCTCCTTCAAACGCGGCTGGGCACCGTACCCCAGCCATGGAGTCCCGCACCGATGACACTTCTTCATTTTCTCTTCTTCTCTTTTCACCTTGATCATGACCGTGAGGGGGGCAGGACGGTCACAGCAACTGATGGCCTCTCCACTGGCGCATCAACGAAGAGGTTTTATGCTTCGGGATGAATCAAGTCAAGGCTTTATCAGCCCCTGATGAAAGAGGGCCGTATTTTCGCGGATTTTCGGGAGCAAGTTTTTCGCCCTCTGATGTTGCCTGACCTTTTTCTGCGGGCAAGCCTGCGGTAGAATGCTCCGAGATTGAGGAGATAGTATGGCGCGGTTGATGATATTCGATGATTGCGTACGCGGGCTGGACCTGCCGGAGCACGCCATCATCGTGGGGCGGTCGAAGCGGGTGGATGTTCCTATCCGGGACCGGATCCTTTCACGCAAGCACTGCAGCATCATTCCAATGGAGTCCGGCTTCAGCCTGGTTGATCTCAAGAGCCAGAACGGAACCTTTGTCAACGGCAGCAGGATTGAAAAGGCAGAGCTCGAGTACGATGACGTCATCGAGATCGGCGAGACCGTCATCGTGATCCTCGATACTGATTCATGGGACCGGGGTGAAGGCATCACTCGCCTGCGCCATCCGGTCAAGGCCCAGGAACTGATCCAGCGGATCAACACGAAGAACGTCCCCGTATCCGGCGTGGCCGATGCGCGCAATGGAGAACCTGCCGGTTCGCCAACGTCCGCGGCGGGGGGGATGCTCGAAGACCTGGTCATGAGGCGCCTGGCGGAGGTCCTTGTCCGGAAGGATCCGCGCCAGGAAGAAATCGTCGGGAAGGTCGTCGAGAAAATGCTCAGTGAGGGCTGGCCCGATGATGGGTGGAGCTCTACCCGTACAAGAGTGAAAGAGCTCCTCGATGAGCTCGTGAGTTCGAATAGTTCAAGGCAGGGCGGTAAGACGGCGGACAGCGGTTCACCTGAGGAGCAGGAGTGAGAAGAAGTTGAGCGAGAGCGAGAAACCTGACGAGACCCTGACGGAGGAGGAACTGGAAATACTCGGCCAGGTTCTCGACAACATCGTTTCCGGGGCGGCAGGGCCAGGTCTTGCCGCAGATGTCGAGGAGCAGCGCCCCGTCGATGAGCTTGCGGGAGACGGCAAGATCCTCCTGGCCCTGAGCAGCGCCGACGACCGCAGCCTCCTGGATGAAATCTGTAGAGAGCTTGATGATGGTGTTCTGCATATCCGCAATCGGTATTCTGTTCTCGATGAGCTCCGGCGGCAGCCTGTCAGGCTGGTGGTGAGCGACCTCTGTCTCTGGGGTGATGGAGGACAGCTGCTGTCCGAGCGCATGACCCATGGAGATGGTGAGATCCCGGTTATCTTTATTCGTGAGCCGGGCGAGGAGCTGAGCGACCAGGCGCGGGATGTCATCGCCTGCGGTGTTCTCGATCGACCTCTCAAGGCGTCGGATGTGAAGGCTCTTGTGCGCAACGCGCTTGCCGGTCCTGTTTCGGATGACGTGGAGCAGAGGGAGGAAGAAGCTTGCGAGGAACCTGGGGAGCCGGCTGGCGGCAGCCACCATCCCAGGCATTGGCTGCCGTTTTTCTTTGATGCTCGCAAATCGCTCAGGACATCTGATTACAAGGGCCGCCGTTTTCGGCTTGTTCTCGGGCTTCTGGGCGAACATCTGTCGCCTGAGTCGGCCTTTCTCCTGGAGCGTGATTCGGAGGGCACCCGTCTGCAGGCCTTTGCCCATGCAGACCGGGACTCGATTGACACAGATGACCTGCTTGCCCGCATTCGAGATACCCTGGGCAAGGGTCAACTGGTCGGTCACGGAGAGAATGGTGAGCTGGCCTTCAAGCTGCCGGCCAGGGGTGGCTGCAGGAGGCTGATTTATATCGAATTCGGGTCGAAGCTCCTGGGGTGGGAGTCCGAATACCTCGATGAGCTGCTACATCTTCTCGCAGAGGAAGTATAGCCTCATCCAGAAGGGGCGCCGGGGTTGTCACGACAAATTGCCAAACCCTTCCTTAATCTTTTTACTTAAAGACTGTTGGGACAGACATATAATTAAGTTCAGGGAAAAGGACGCTTTCAAAAGCCGTTAGGTGGGCGAAAGTTTCTTTTGCGGGCAGGGTACCGAGGGTCTTTTGTGGGGCACGTCGGATTTCATTTATCTCGAGAAGAAAAGAGCAAAGATGGTCAGCAGTACATTAATCAGGGCTTTCAGTATTGATTCTATTCGGACGGGCAGAGTTGAATTACGAAGCTTCCGACAGGGAGGTGCGGGACTGGCTTCTTGCGCCGTTCTCTTCCTGTGGGTCTGTTTCTCCGGCGGCCCCCTGGGCGCCCAGGTTATCAACGAGGTCATCGCTCAGAACAGCACGCAGGAGCCGGCCGATGTAGCCTGCGGGCATCCTGACATGCTCGAGCTTTACAACAATACCAATCAGACCGTCATTCTTGGCCGGGTCTCGCTGGCCGACAGCTATTTTCTTTCCGATTGCCCTTCCGATGCCCAGCCGCAGTTTGATTCTACGACGGCATGGCCTTTTCCTCCCAACAGGTCAACGCTGGGAAGGGGCGCGCGGCTGGTGGTCTTCTGTGATGGGAATGCAACCCAGGGGACCTGTTCCCTTCACGCAGGCTTCAACATCGAGAGTAATGGAAGCGAATCCATCGTTCTCTGGGGGCCCCAGCAGGCTGATGGAACGCGGCAGGTGGTCGACAGAGTCTTCCTGCCGCCGTTGGATGAGGACGTGTCCTATGGGCGGAGCCCTGATGGGGCCGGCGGGAACAATGTGAGCATCGAAGACAGCCCGGAAAGTTTCACCTTCTTTCTTCCGGGAGAGACCAGCTTCGGTTCCTGCACGGCGATCGCCGGTGTCTGTCTCGTTCCGGGTCAGAGCCGTCGTCACTGCAGCGGCGGGCGCAATGGAGGAGGAAGCAATCTCGCTCCGCTGGTTAACAGGGTCGACCAGTCCACCAACAATCCTGCCGCGGGAGAAGAGGTCGAGCTGACCGTTCGAATTCGCGATGACAAGATTCCCTCCCCCGGGAATATAGCCAGTGTTGAGATCGCCTACCGGGTGAGAAGCTTCGCGGGAGAGTTTTCCGACGAGCAGGTCGTGGCGATGGACTACGATTCGGACTTCGGGGTTCGGGCGGACACTCTCACTCCGCTGGATCTCTTCAGTCTCTGGACAGGCAGGATTCCAGCCCAGGCCGCCGGCGCGCGGGTCGAGTTTTATTTTCGAGTTGAGGATACCGAGGGGCTCTCGG
>CAUZHA010000132.1:0-11322 GCA_963579555.1 Planctomycetes bacterium UBA1146 | reverse complement strand
AGCTCAGCCGTTTTGATTCTTATCCGGCCTCCTCCTGGGTGACCGCATCAGATGGAAGCTGGCTGCGGGCCTACCGAAGCGATGATGATGAGTTTCGTTTCGTAAGCCGGCTCGATGAGATCTCTGACTGGCTCGAGCTGGCGACGATCGCTGTCGAGGACCAGAACTTCCGCAGCCATCACGGGGTTGATATTCCGGCGGTGTTCCGCGCCGCCTGGCAGAACCTGGTTCGTATGCGGGTTCACAGCGGAGCCTCCACCCTGACCATGCAGCTGGTTCGAATTCTCGATCAGCGGCCGCGAACCATCTCCGCCAAGATTGTCGAGGCTTTTTACTCCCTGCAGATCGATGCCCGTCTCGACAAGGATGATATTCTCGCCGCCTATCTGAACCTGGCGCCCTACGGAGGAAATCTGAGAGGGGTTGAGGCCGCCGCGCGGCGCTACCTGGGCAAGTCGGCTGCTGATCTCAGCCTTGGAGAGGCGGCATTGATAGCCGGCCTTCCGCAGAGTCCCTCCCGGCTTCGTCCGGATCGCCACTATGACCGGGCTCTTGCCCGGCGACAGCTGGTGCTGGCGGCCATGTTTCGCCAGGGAATGATTGACCAGGACCGCTTCGAGGACGCATCCCGCTCACGTCCGGCGGTGCGGTCTCACGCCTGGCCTTTCGAGGCGCCGCATTTCTCAGATCTCGCTCGTTACAGGGCTCGGTCGCTTGGCCGCGACCCGGGCCGCATCCGGACTGTTCTCGATTCAGGCGTTCAGGCGGCCGTCCTTGCGCATCTGGACGATTATCTTCGCCGGCACGCTGATCGATTCAGCGGTCTCGGCCTCGCGGTTGTCGCCCTGGAGGTTGAGAGCGCTGCGGTGCGTGCCATGGTGGGTTCTCCGGAGTTCTTCGATTCGAAGCTCCGGGGCCAGTACAATGCAGCTCTCGCGAGGCGGTCTTCGGGCTCGACGCTGAAACCTTTTCTGTACGCCCTGGCCTTTGACCTCAGGAAATCATCTCCTTCCGCCTTTCTGCCGGACGTTCCCTCCCCTTTTGCCGCCTACATTCCGCAGAACTACAGCCGTCGCTACCACGGTCCTGTCCCGGCATCGGAAGCTCTCGCGAGATCTCTGAACATTCCTGCCGTTCGCCTGCAGTCGAGCGTTGGTACCCGGCGCTATCTCGATGTCCTGCGCCAGGCGGGGTTCAACGGTCTCTATAGAAGGCCCCGCGATTACGGTATGACGCTCTGCCTCGGCGGCGGCGAGGTGAGCCTGTTCGAGCTGGCCGGGGCCTATGCGGCCCTTCCGAATCTCGGGACCTGGAGGCCTCCGGCGGTTCTGGCAGGAGAGAGCTCTGCACGTCCTGCGAGCAGGAGAATCTTCAGCGCGGGCTCAGCCGCGGCCGTTCTCGAGGCGCTCTCGACCGATGAACATCTCTTTCGCTCCGGTGTGATACCAGCCGGGTATCGTGGCCCGCAGCTCGGCTATAAGACGGGCACCTCCTTCGGGCTGCGCGATGCGTGGACTGTAGCCTTCAGTCCAACCTGGATCGTCGGCGTCTGGATCGGGGATGTGTTCGGCCGTCCGCACCCGGGCCTGATCGGAGGCGAGGCGGCACTTCCGCTCGCTCTGCCGCTCTGTCTGGATCTGTCAGAAGGGGCCGCTTCCGAATGGCCTCGGACGAAGGAGCTGGTGGAGAGGGAGGTCTGCTCTCTCAGCGGACAAAGGCCGGGGAAGCACTGCGCTGGAAGGAGGAGGGTGAGGCTGCCGCTGCGGTCGCTGGGGCTGGCGGTCTGCGGGGTCCACCGTGAAATCCTGGTTGATGAGGCCCGGGGCCTGGAGCTCTGCGGCCACTGCCTTGACGATTCCGCGGTCTCTCCCCGGCGCAAGGTGATTGTCGACTGGCCGCCAGAAATGGCGGGATGGATAGAGAGGAATGTTTCGCCCGGTCACGAGCGGCTTCCTCATCATCCCGGGTGCGGGGCGGCGGGGCGCAAAGCCCAGTCTCCCCAGATCGTATCGCCAGTGAACGGCTCCCGCTTTCTGCTGGTCAGGGACGCATCCTTCAGGCAGAGGCTGCAGTTCACCGCCGTCGCCGCCGCCGATGCGAGAAGGCTCTACTGGTTTCTCGACGGCGAGCTCCTGGTGGAGGCCGGCTCTGCCGACAAGGTCGGCTGGGATCTCACCGCCGGGACCCACAGAATTCGCTGCGTTGATGACCGCGGGAGAGTGGCTGTGGCGAGCTTCGAGGTCAGCCAGGACACGCCCTGAGGGCTCGGTGATCACCCCGGGATGAAAGTTTTTCCATAGAGCGCCTCAGAAAGCGTCGTCTGACGAGGTTATAATCCCGGCGCTTTCATTTTCTTTATTCTGGAGCGTGAGAATGGGTCGGAAGGTCCTGGTTACCGGCGGCGCGGGCTTTATAGGTTCTCATGTCACAGAGGAGCTTCTTGAGCGCGGGTACGAGGTTGCGGTCCTGGACAACCTCTCCGGCGGCAGTGCGGAGCAGGTGCCGGCCGGCGCGAGGCTCTATGAGCTCGACGTGACCGAATCCGTCGAGAGCGCCTTCGCGGAGTTCAGCCCCGACGATGTCATTCATCTCGCCGCGCAGGTTTCGGTGGCGGTTTCCATGCAGGATCCTGAAATGGATGCGAGGATCAATGTTCTCGGTTCTCTGAATGTCATCGGCGCCGCGCGGCGCCATGGCGTGCGCAGGATCGTCTACGCCTCCTCAGCCGCCTGCTATGGCGTGCAGGACAGGGATGTTCTCAGCGAGGAAATGCGCTGCGTTCCGGCCTCCTTCTATGGAGCCTCGAAATACGCCGTTGAGCATTACCTGCTCTCAGCCCGGGAGGATTCCGGCCTCGAGTGGGCGGCCCTGCGTTTTGCCAACGTCTACGGGCCCAGGCAGGATCCGCATGGAGAGGCCGGCGTGGTCGCCATCTTCGCCAGGCTGTTGCTGGACGGGGGCCAGCCGAAGATCTTCGGCGGGGGAGAGCTCAAGAGGGACTATATCTTTGTCGAGGATGTGGCCCGGGCGGTCGCCCTCATGCTGGAGGTGGAGCTCGATGGTTGTGAGGATCCGATCTTCAACTGCTCGACGGCTGTGGGCACCACGACCAACCAGATCTGCGGGCTTCTCAAGACCGCCTGTTCTTCCGGGGCCGAGGCGCTTGCCGGGCCCTGGCGTCCCGGGGATGTTCAGAGCCTGATTCTCAACAACACCCGGCTCAAGCGCCTGCTTGACTGGACTCCCCGCGTGCCGCTCGAGGAGGGTATCGGTCGTACGGCGGAGTACTTCAGGGACGCTACCTGAGACCGCCGGCCCTGGTCAACCTGCGGGACAGCCGCCGAGGGCCTGCTCCAGATCGGCCTGGAGGTCGTCGGCATTCTCGAGCCCGACCGAGAGGCGGAAGAGCCCGCCGGCGATCCCTGCATTCTCGAGCTCTTCGGCCCCAAGCGAGCCGTGTGACATCGAGGCTGGGTGCTGGAGGATGGACTCGGCGCCTCCGAGACTGACGGCGAGCTGGATGATTTCGAGCTCCTTTGCGAAGCTCATGCCGCGTTCGGTTCCGCCGATAAGCTCAAAGGAGAGCATTCCGCCGAAGCCGGACATCTGGGAGGCTGCCAGCTCATGTCCGGTATGCGATTCAAGGCCCGGGTAGTAGACCCGCTCGACATCAGCCCTGGCCTCGAGGAAGCGCGCCAGCTGGAGAGCGGATTCGTTCTGGCGCAGAGCTCTCAACTCCAGGGTCTTCAGGCCGCGAATCAGAAGCCAGGCCTCGAACGGGCTCAGGGAGGCTCCGAGTATTTTCAGGAAGCCCCAGCAGCCATCGATGATTTCAGAAGAGGAACAGATCACTCCGGAGGTGACATCGGAGTGCCCGCCGATGGCCTTGGTGGCGGCGTGGACCACGGCATCGAAGCCCAGGGAGATGGGGTTCTGGTTTACCGGGGTAGCGAAGGTATTATCGATTACCGAGATGACCTGTTTTTCACGGCAGACCGCCGCCACTCCCTTGAGGTCACAGATCTCGAGGGTTGGATTGGTGGGGCTCTCGACAATGAGAGCCCTGGTTTCGGGCCTGATCGCCGCTGCGAGCGCATCGAGGTCGGAGGGGTCGACCGGGCTCGACTCGACTCCAAAGCGCGGCAGAATCCCGTTGGCCAGTTCGTGGACGCCTGAATAGATCGAGCGCCCTACCAGGAGATGGTCCCCTGAGTGCAGCAGCGAGAGCAGCAGGGCGGATATGGCGCCCATGCCGGAGGCGAGTGCCAGCGCCGCCTCAGAGCCCTCCAGCGCGGCCATCGTCGCCTCGAATTGCTTGGTGGTCGGGTTTCCCCACCGGGTGTAAAACTCAGCGGGCGCCACCTCCTGGCCCATCGCCACGCCCTCCTCGAGATTCTTCAGCGTGAAGGTCGAGCTCTGAAAGATGGGCGGGGTCAGGGCGCTGGTCCTGTTCCATTCGCTGCCGGCGTGAATGGCCCGGGTGGTGAAGCCCTGGCTCCCTGGTCCGCTGTTCTTTTCGCTCATGCGTCGTCCTCCTGGAGTTCCGCCCACAGGATAGTGAATCTGACGAGAAAACGACAAGGCTTTGTAGAGGGAGGCTCTCGTTCCCGCCTCCTGATTGTCTCCCGCCTTCAAGTGTGTTAGAAAGACCGGTCCTGAGAAACGCTCCGGATCTCTTCGTCAGCAACCTTCAACCGCTCACCATGGGTTAGAACTAATGCGGCTCAAAGCTCTCTTCATCGGTTTTTTCTTTCTCTCCATTCTCCCGGGTTGCGGTGGTGATTCCGGTGGGCAGGCCGCTGTGCCGGTGGGCGGAGCCTCGCCATCCGAAACACAACCGGCCGGCCTCGCCTCCCTGCTCAAGGCGGATTGTTCATTGGAGAAATTCCGTTCGGGCCTGGGGGCGCTTGCCGCGGGGGATCTGCGCCTGCTCGAGCGAAGCCTCGAGGAGGCCATTGCCGGCGCCAAGGCGGAGGTCGGCAGGCAGACGGTCGAGATGCAGCGCCTTCCAGCCGATGCGGGTCTTGGCAGCGCGGCCCGGGCCCTGCGGGATGATCGCAAGGCGCGCAGCCGTGAGCTGGTCCTGCTCAAGAATAAGCGGCTGATCGTATCGCGTCATAACGCGGCCCCGGCCAAATAGCTTCCCGGGCTCGACGGGAAGCGCCGGGCGCTTATCCTGTCACGGGAAAGACCTTCTTAGGTCTCCACCTGTTGGTTCCGTCCGGAACGAGGATGGCAACGAGTCTCCCCGTCTCCGTCCGGGCGCAGATGGTCTCGGGCCGGCCTTCAACCTCCAGCGGCAGTCCCTGACCGTAGCCTAGCTGGGCGATCTCTTTTTCGGTGATCGTTACTCCGGGCATATCCGTGAGGACGTCCGAGAATGGCCGGATGACGCTCTCGAGCCGTCCGTCCACCGCCGCCTGCTCGAGCGCCGTGAGCTCCAGGGCATCTTCCACCCGCCAGGAGCCGCTGCCCGTCCTGCAGAGGGATTTGAGGTATCCTCCCACCTCGAGGGCGGTACCGAGGTCATGCGCTATGGAGCGAACATAGGTGCCTGACTGGCAGACGATGCGGAAGGTCAGCTCGGGCTGGTTCCACCCGAGCAACTCGAATGACTCGATACGAATCCTGCGAGCTGGCAGGTTGACGTCTCTTCCCTTTCGCGCGAGCTTGTAGGCGGGGACGCCATCTCGTTTGATCGCCGAGTAGGCTGGGGGGACCTGCTCGATGTCGCCGGTAAAGGCCGCCATCGCGGCCTCGACCATCTCCCGGTCGAGGTGATTGGTTTCGGTCTCGCTCGTGAACTCTCCCTCGGAGTCGTAGGTGTCGGTAGCCTGGCCGAGGCGGATGGTTCCCTGGTAGGTCTTGATTCCGGGTACCAGGTATTCCACCAGGCGTGTCGCCTGGCCCGTGCAGACCAGGAGAATTCCCGTTGCGGCCGGGTCAAGGGTTCCGGCATGGCCGACCCGCTTCTGCCCCAGGATCCTCCGCACCCGGTTGACCACGTCGTGTGAGGTCATGCCGGCCGGCTTGTTGATGTTCAGGAGGCCGTTGTATGGATTGGTGGGTTTCGGGGACATGTTAACCGGTACCGTTTTGCCTTCTTTGCCGTTGGCGGTAAAGCATTCCTCGGCCTGGTGATTTCCTTTTCAGAAGCGCAGCAGGCGCAGGCGTGCCAGGGCCGGCAAGAGCAGGAGATCGGCCAGCAGCGCGACGATCAGCACCAGTGGCAGCAGGGTCCCCAGGATCTTCAGGCTGAAATACTGGCTGAAGATAAAGGGGCAGAAGCCGATGGTCAGGATCAGCGTCGTCATCACGATCCCCCTGCCGGCGTAGTGATAGGTCTTACGCAGTGCGGCTCTCTCGTCGCCATGCCTTTCCAGCTCGAGGCGATATCGCGTCAGGAAGTGAATCGTGTCGTCAACCCCCATGCCGATGGCGAGCATCGCGATCATGAAGGTGTCGGAATCGGTGGCGTCCCAGGCGAAGCCGACATACCCCCCCAGGACGAGAAGCGGAAGGATGTTGGGGATCATTGACCAGAGACCGGCCCGCACAGATCTGAAGGCGAGAATCATCAATGCTGAGATGGCGAGGAAGGAGATTCCAACACCTTTCTTCTGGGCCAGGATGATCCGGTCCAGCCAGCCACCGATCAGGTAGGCCATCCCTGTCGCTTCAGCTTTCACAGCGGGCGGCAGGGTCTCCGCGGCAAGTGCCTGCACCTTCACGCCGGCCCGGTGAGTCTCCCTGAGTCCTCCGACATTAAGGCGGACGAGCAACCGCATCATCCGCCGGTTGGAGCTCAGCAGGAAGCCAAGGCCATCGGGGTCTCGCTTGTTGATCTCGTCAACATATCTCTGGATCACCACGGGGTTTGTGGGCAGCTCTCTCCCTCCGGTAAGAAGGGCGGGCAGCTTACGGTAATGTTCTGAGATGATGGTGACGAAAGAGATCGCCGAGTCCACCTCGTCGAGTTTTACGAGCTCTTTTTCAAGCCGGGTGATCGATTCGAGAATGTCCGGTTCGAGCACCCCCTCCTTTTCCTCGCAGAGCAGGTACAGGTCGAGCACGTTGGTTCCGGAAAAATGTTCGCGGAAATACTCTGTATCGAGGCGAACAGGGTTGTTCTCGCCAAGACGCTTGGCGATGTCGTTCTCTACATTGATTTGCGAAATCCCGAGGATGCTCGCTCCGATGAGGCCGGCGAAGAAGATGATGATCGGCCAGGGTCTCGAGAGGCTGATCCGCTCGGTAAAGGACAGGAATCGGTCAAGCAGGTCCTGGCTGACTGAGGCGATGCCGCTGGTCCAGTCGGCGCGCGGCCGCAGCAGTGAGAGGAGGATGGGAAAGAGGGTCATCGCCAGCAGCAGGGCGATTCCGACACCCAGTCCCAGGAGCATCCCCAGCTTTCTGAAGATGGGAGTCGGCACCAGGGCCAGCGCCAGGAAGCCGACAAAGGTCGTGATCGAGGTATAGATGCAGGCCTTGCCTACATCTTCAGCGCTATGCAGGATGGCCTCCGTTTCGTCCCCGGTCTTCCGCAGCTCGAGCAGGTAGGCGCTGCACAGGTGGATGACATCGGAGAAGGAGATGATGAGAATAACCGCGGGAATGGCGGCGAGCATGATGCTGACCTCGTGATCGATTGCTACCGCGATTCCCATGGTCCAGATGACCGATACGATTGCGATGGTCGTGGAGACCAGCGCGGGCCAGAGTCTCCTGAAGAGCAGGTAGACCGTCAGGATCAGCAGGATGCAGACGATGGGGAAGAGGCGCTTCAGGTTGAAATGGGTCTGCTTCATCATTTCAGAAACGATGGCGATACCTCCGGCCCGGTGCAGGTCTTTCTTTTCGTAGCCCTGCTGGACGAAGAACTCCTGGATCTTTTCGACCATGGAGATGGTGTCCTCCATGTCGTGGGAACCCTTGGCCGATATCGTGATGAGGACGGCACCGTGCCGGAAATCGGGTGAGACGAGGATGCCCCCGGTGAAGCGGTCATTTAGCAATTCAGTGCGGGCTTCGGCGGTTTTTTCTCGTGAGCGGGCCAGCTCTTCGATTCGCGCCTCGATTCCGCCGACGCCTCCTTTTGGGAACACAGCCTCATTGTCCAGGAGACTCCTGACCCTTGCGATTTGCGGGAAGGTCTCGGTTATCGTGGTGACGCGAAGCAGCCTCCTCAGTGAATCAGGGCTGAGGAGATCTTCCTCCTCGAAGGCGATGACCAATTGTTCGTCGCTGCCGAATTCCGCTACCCGTTCGAGGTATTGTTCATAGGCGGGGCTGTTCGCGAGGAAGAGTTTTCCCAGTGAGGAGGAGATTTTCGCGTCCAGGATGCTCCAGACCCCGCCCGCGCTCAGCAGGGAGATGAGCGCCATGACGAGGATGCGATGGCGGAGAACGAACTTGAAATAGGCTCGCATGCGCCTTAGTCGTCCTCGGGAACGAAGGCCATCGATGTCTGGATCGCATGGGTGCAGGAACACCCTGCTCCGCTCTCGGGAGCGAGCAGCAGCCCACCTGCCGGAATCTGTCCGAGCCAGCAGCTGCCTCGAACACCGACGAATTCAGTTCTCTTGCCGGTCTCGAGATCAAGCATGCCGTGATACTCGAATCGGTGGAAGATCGCCTTTGCCGAGGCGCTCATGGTTCCGCAGCCGTGGTAGTCGAAGGGGTCGACCTTCAGCACCTTTCCGGACTTGAGATCGAAGGTGTGCTTGTTGAGGAAGACCTTGTTCTTGATGATCACCGGGTGCATCAGCTGCCCGCTGTGGTGCGTCTTGCGGGCGTTGGTGTGGTGCTCCCAGAGCGGCTTGCGCTGCGCCGAGTCAAAGGCGTAGGTGTGGAAGTTTTTTTTACGGTCGGTGCCCGTCACCAGCAGGGTGTTGTCGTGATGCGACATGTAGGTCGTGTATTCACATTTGGCGAAGTCCACCTTTTCCTCCCAGAGGAAGCTGCCGGAGTCCAGGTTCAGGGCGACGATGTACTGGTCCTTCCTGACCTCATCCTGGAGCCTTCCGCCCTGATTCTTATTCTTCGCATCGGGATTACGGCTCTCCACAAAATAGATGACCCCGTCAGACACAGTGATGGTTGAGTTGATGACCACTCCCTGTTCGCGCTGCCATCGCCTGGTGCCTTTCTTTCTGTCCAGGACGAAGAGCCCGTCACTTACGACCTTGGCGGTCTCGTTCTTCTTGAAATCTTCGAACCACTGTCCGTTGTCTCCAAGATAGTTCCCTCCCTTGCGGGTCAAGCTGCCGACCAGCTTGTCACCGCTGGCGGCCAGGTAGCCCCACTCGTGCTCGCCCGCTTTCGTGGGCGGCAGGTCGGCCTTCAGGACCAGCTTGCCGGTCTGCGCATCGAAACCGGCGCATTGGGAGCCGACCACCACATAGAGCAGGTCGTCGGTGGCCACCATATTCGAGCTGCTCCTGGGCATGTTTGCCCTGCGCATGGTAGGTATGTGCTTGCTCCAGAGGATCGCGCCGTTGTAGGCGTCAAGGCCGAAGAGCACCCGCATACCCTGGACAAAGAGCCGGCCGTTGGCGGAGACGGGCGCCGGGTTGCGGGGCCCGCGGTCGGGCATAACCCTTGGCCCGGGTCTTCCCCACCACTGGACGCGGAGCTTGCCGCCGACGTATTGGTCGTCGTTGGAGGCGGAATTGTCAGGGCTTCCGTACTGGTGTCCCCAATTACCCGCGCCGGGAAGGGGGCTCCTGGTATGGACCCAGAGCCCTTGCTTCGCCGTTACGCTCTCGCCGCCGCCCTTCTTGATCCAGGTTTCGAACCTGGCGCGCGACAGCGATTCCGCCCCGTTTTTCTTCCAGCTGGCAAAGGCGATGATTCCGCCGCAGGGTCTCAGCATCCGGTAGAGACCGGCTGGATTGGCGCTGAGCTCGCCTGTGCGAAGGGCTGAATCAGAACAGATGATGTTGGCGAAGTAGGGGCCGTAGGGCAGGGAGTCTCCCTCGAGGTGGACGCTGACCCTGGATCCGTAGAGGCCGGCTGCGTCCAGGGCTTCGCGGGCTTTTCTCACCATCCCCGGATCCTTCTCAACCGCCACGACACGCAGCTGGCTGAGCTTGGCGAGGTGGTAGGCAAGGCGTCCCTCCCCTGAACCCAGCACGAGGCAATAGCCCCTGGTGACTCCGGCCGCCTGGATGATCCGGCGCGCGGTGTCCCGGTAGCGGTCGGTCCATTCATCTTTCTTGAACGGGTTCCTGGCCAGGGGCGCGGGGTGCGGGGCGTAGTTGAAGGTCGAGTCAAATTCGTATTCCGCGGTTATCTGCTCCGGCCGGCCGGTCTCCCGGCAGTAGAGGCGGTAGCGGTAGAGAGTCTCCGGGAGGATTCCTGGCACCAGGATCCGATGTTTCGTGCGGTCTTCGCTTTCTTCCAGGACCAGCGGCTTTGCTCCCTCGGTCCTGATGGCCAGGCTGCCCCTTGATGCCCGGGCTGTTTCCCAGGTGATCTCGATCGTTTCACGATCGGTAAACTCTACGAATGGTCCGAACACCTCCGAGAATGGGCCGTAGAGCTCTCGCGGGGGAGATGGCAGCCTGCCCGTCTTGGCGCGGTAGCGGCGGACAATCTCCTTTTCGCTCATGACGGAGGGATAGACACCGATCTCGTGAATCATCCCCTCGGTACGAAAGTACTCGTCCTCGTCGTGATAGCTGCCAAGCTCGAAGAACCCGGCCGGAGCCGGGAGGATCTTTCCACCCGGCGCATCGGATTGGGCCTCCAGCTTTCCGTTGACCCAGATGGAGGCCTTGCGGCCATCGTAGAGCGCCACGACGTGATACCACCTTCCGGTTTCGTAGGCGGAGCCGCTCTCCAGGTGGTTCATCTTGCCCTGCGCGCTGGTTGCCAGGCCGAAGTAGAATTTGTCCTTGTGGCAGCCGAGGACAAAACCGCGCTCGTAATCTCCATTGTCCTGGAAGGCCCCGACGATCCCGGACCATTCCTTGCGCGAGCGTATGAAAATCCAGCTCTCAAGGGTCAGCTTGAGCGTTGGCAGGGAGATCGAGTCAAGGCTCTTCGAGACGATGACGGCGTTGGTCTTGCCGTCAAGAGCCAGCGCGCCCAGGCCTTCGGCCGATGACGCGGTCCGTAGCGCGCCCTCTATCCTGGCCTGCAGGGGCCCCGCCGCGGCCCGGACCTGTCCGCTCTCGATCGCGTCGGCATTGAAGACCCAGCGATAGGAGGGGGGCGCCGCGAAGGCCTCGCAGGCGACGCATGGAGAAAGAAAGGCTACACTCAGGAGGAGCAGGGCCGGGTGGTTTCGCATGGCTACCTGGCCTCCTTGCCGCCGCC
>CAUZHA010000131.1:0-11396 GCA_963579555.1 Planctomycetes bacterium UBA1146 | reverse complement strand
ATCGCGGTCTTCGTTTGTTTCCTCGGGTAACACCAGGATGGAACTCCACGGGGCGCGGCCCTGCCAGGTTCGTTTGGGCTCTGCCAGATTGATGGAAAAGTCAGTTTACCTAAAAAGGCCGCATGTTGACGAATTACTCCCCACGGAAAAACCCGCTGGCGGTAGAATGCAAGCCGTATAGTCCAGACCCCTGAAGCGGAACAAGCCGCGCTTCAGGAGGCTTTTTGGAATTGTAGAATCAAGCGTGAATGTCGGCAAAGTCTTTCTCGAAGGTATAGATATTTGAACACCTCTGTTCGTTTTACCGGGGCGCCGGCCCTCCTTTTCATTCTTGTGGCCGTATTCAGCTGCAATCCGCGGCCTGCTGTTGAACCAGCCGAAGGTCTTCGTCTGATGGGCAAGGGAGTCGGCCTGCTGGAGCAATACGATTATTCGGGCGCCTACAAGATCTTTGCCGGGCTCTGTGAGAGCTTTCCCGGCTGGGAGGCAGCCTGGACCAATCGCGGCATCGCCGGGCTCAATCTACAGGATGAGTCCAGGTGCGTACCCCATATGAAAAAGGTGCTCGAGCTGAATCGAAGCAGCTGTCATGCGCTGCTGGTCCTCGGTATCCAGTACGAACACCTGCAGAGAACTGACGAGGCGCTCACGCTCTTCAGGAAGGTCGTGGAGCTGGATCCTGATGATCCGCATGGGCACTATTATGTTGGCACGATCCTGTCGGACCGGGATGACAAGGAGGGAGCCGTGCGTCATCTCCGCCGAGCTCTCCAGCTGCAGCCATCCTTCGCCTCGGCGTGGTACCGAATGGCGAGCCTCCATCGCAGGGATGAAAAAGATCTGCGGATCGGCATGCTCAATGAGTTCAAGCGCCTGAAGAAGGCGGGCGCGGGCATCCTGGTTGGGCATAAATATGGGGAGGGCGGGAAGTACAGCCTCGCCGTCAGGGATTCTCTGCCGCCGGGCTACAGCGCGCCGGCTGGCGCGGAGACCCCGGCACTGGTGATCGGTTCCGCTCGCGGGGTCACCGCCGCCTTGAAGATAGCTCCTGCTCCATCCGGAAGCCGGGCGGCCGCCATGGCTGTTGGCGATCTCGATGGAGATGGCTCGCTCGAGCTGGCTCTCTGCGGCGTCCCGGGAGCCGAAGGAGGTGAGCCGGCCATCTCAATTTACGGTTATTCAGCTGCCGGAGATTACAGCCTGCGTCGAAGACTGCCCCTGGCCGGGAGTCTCTGCTGCCTGGCGGATCTTGACGGAGATACCGATCTCGACCTCGTCGCGGCAGGAGACGGCTCTCTCAGCTTCATGATCAACGATGGCAAGGGTGGCCTCGCCATGGCTGATATCAAGGTCAAGACTGGAGAGGAGGGGGGCTTCCCCGTTCGTCTCTACGCGCTCGATGTCGACAGTGACTGGGATCTCGACATCATCTGCCTGCGCCAGTGGAAGGATGCCTCCGGCAAGATCTCCTCCAGGATCCAGGTGCTCAACAACGACCGCGACGACCCTGCCGGGTTCGGGGGCTTCAGCGACATCAGCGCCGCCTGCGGCCTTGAGCAGCTCGACTTCTCTGCCTCCGAGCTCGCGGTGGTTGATCTTGATGGAGACGTCGACCTGGACCTCGTCGTATTTGACGGCCAGGGCGCGGCCCTCAGGGTCTTCTCGAATCATCGCGCCTGGAAGTTCTCCGAGGTGGAGCAGGTTGCCGGGTTGGCGCCGAGGGGAGTCGTAAGCGTCACCTCGGGAGATCTTGATGGAGATGGAGATGAAGACCTCGTCGCCTTCTGCGGCGACCGTCTCCAGCTCCTGCGCAATGATGGTCAGCTGAAGCTCAGTCGGGATGAAGATTTTTCGGCCCGCTATGGCACGCTGGGGGGCACCGGCGGCGCGCTTTTTGATTTCGACGGCGACATGGCCCTCGAGCTCCTGGTCGCGGATGCGTGGCTGTCGGACGGCGGTAGAGGAGCGGCCCTGGTCTCCCCGGGAGAGAGGGTGCGGAACTTCGATCTCTCACGCAAGGCCACCGGGGACGCTGTGAGCGTTCTTGCGGCCGCCATGGGCATCGACGGGGGGCTCGAGCTGATCGTCGCCGGTACGGCAGGGGGAGTGAGCTCTCATTCGCTGCAGCTCCCCGGTACCTGGATCGCCCTTGAGCTCACCGGCCCGCTACGCGAGGAGGTGAAGCCCGATGCCGAGCGGTCGAACCCCGCCGCCCTTGGAGCGAGCATCGAGGTGCGATCCGGCAGCCGCGTGGCGAGGGCGCAGCTCAACAGCGGCACCGGCGGCGCGGCTCGCTCAGCTGCGCGTTTCTTCTGCGGTCTCGCGGGCGCGTCTACCGCTGACACGGTTCGAATCCTCTGGCCCGACGGTATTCTCCAGAGCGAGCTCGGCCTGGTTTCAGGTCGGATCCACGAGCTCAAGGAGAAGGAGCGTAAGCCCACGTCCTGCCCGGTGCTCTTCAGCTGGAACGGCGAGTCCTTCGAATTCGTGGCGGATTTTCTCGGCGTCGGCGGGCTTGGGTATTTCGAGGCTCCAGGGCGCTACAGCACGCCGGATCCGACCGAGCTGTTGTGGATTCCCGGGATCGAGGCGCGCGAGAGCGGAGAGAACGGCGCCTCCTACGAGCTGCGGGTGCTGGAACCTCTCGAGGAGTGCACCTACCTCGACAGCGCCGCTCTCGTGGCTGTGGATCACCCGGAGGGTACGACGGTCCTGCCCAACGAGATGTTCGCCATTCTCGGTCCGGCTCCGGGCTACGGGCTGCTGTCCTTCGAGGAGAAGCTCAGGCCGGTGAAGGCTGTAGACCAGGATGGAGCGGATATGACCTCGCGGGTACAGAAGCTCGACCGGGTCTACGCGCCGGAGCTCCGGCCTGACAGGAGGTTCATGGGGACGCTCGAGAAGCTCCAGGCCGTCGAGCTGGAGTTTTCCGCATCTCTCGATAAGCTCATCTCATCCGATGCCCCCGGCCGCCCGGTTCTCTTTCTCTACGGTTATATCGAGTACGGCTATTCGACGACGAACTTCTCCGCCTCCCAGGCGGACTTCGTTCCGGTGGCTCCGAGCTTTCGTGTCGAGCGCGATGGAAAATGGGAGCCCCTTCGCGAGCAGTGGGGGTTTCCGGCGGGCTATCCGCGCTGGATGACGGTCGATCTCGCAGACCTGCTGCGCCCGGGAGACCGACGCCTCAGGATTGACACCAACCTCGAGATCGCCTGGGACGAGATCTACATCGCGCGGGCTCGAGATGTAGATCTTTCCGGCGCCGGAGATGACAAGGTGACCGTGCGGCAGCTGGGGGCCGACCGGGCAAACCTGCACTACCGGGGGTTCCCGATCGATCCGGCTCCCGGCGAGGAGGTGGAGGGCTTCCTCTACAAGGAATTCGCCGAGTGGACGCACTACAAGGTCATGCCCGGAAGCTACACCCGCTTCGGCGATGTCCGGCCTCTTCTCGAGGATGATGATGGCCGGTTCGTGATCTTCGGCCCCGGCGACGAGATAGAATTGTCCTTCAGGGCAGATCGGCTGGACTCCCTCGAGTCCGGGGGGAGGCGTACCTTTTTCCTGAAGAGCGGAGGCTATTGCAAGGACATGGACTTCTACACCGGGCACGGAGATGGGGTGGCGCCGCTCCCCTTCCGAGGCATGAAGTCCTACCCCTACGCCGAGGGAGAGAGCTATCCCGAAGATCCGGTCCTCGAGCGTTACCGGCGGGAGTGGAATACCCGTAAGGTCGAGGGCGACCTGCGGACCCCGGTCTCATCGCTTGTCGGAGATTGATCCCATGCGCTCCCTTTCGCTCCTGCCGCTGCTTTGTCTCTTCTGCTCCTGCGGGCAGGCGACGGGACCGGTGTCGTATTCATCGGTAAAAGGGATCCTTGAGAGCAACTGCGTCTCCTGTCATGGAAGGGAGGAGCCCGAATCAGAGCTTCGCCTCGACAGTCGGGCGGCCATCCTTGCCGGGGGTAAGAGCGGGCCGGCCATCGTTCCAGGAGATGTCGACTCGAGCCTGCTCATCAGCGCGGTGGAAGACAGCGGCCTGGTTACAAGGATGCCGCCCGATGATGATGCCCCCTCCCTGGATGCGGCCTCGATCGCTCTTCTGCGATTGTGGGTTGCCGGCGGCGCGAGACCCTGACTTACCGGGGCGCAGGATTTTCTTGATCGGCGTCAACAGCTCTCCTGCTAAGCTCTGAACCGATTGATCATTGCCTCTCATCGTTCAATGCAGATGGATGCGGATGGAAAAAGCCAGCCTGGAAATCGAGATGGTGACGGTCGATGAGCGGCGGGTAGCGGTTATCCGCTTTTGCCCGGATTTTAAGATGCATGAAGGGGAGACGGCGGAGCTGAAGCTGACCCTGCGCTGCAAGGCAGACCACCCCAGCGCGGTCAATAAAAGGATCGTGCTGTTCAGTAAGAGCTTCAAGGCCAGCAGGCCTCTGCACATCCTGCGTTATAAATGCCCTCGGACTCTCTTCACCTACGAGGGGAACTGGATCAGCCTGGTCGCCAGGGCCACGATTGTTGTCGGGTCTTCGAGGCTTCTTAAAGATTTCCAGGTTCCCCTGGATGTAGGAAATATCCATGTCAGCGAGGATCTGACCGGAACCTTGACTCCCGAGGATAAATTTTCACGCTATCAAAGCTTCATGCTGCTTCGAGCTAAAACCAAGCTGGAATTGTTCCTGCTCTGGGGCGGGGGACTGGCGCTTTTATTTGTTGCCGAGATGTTGATACGGAGAATTATTCTGAACCCTTCTGGGGACGCGATTAAATTCCTCATGGCCTCGCTGGTCGCCTTCGGGGGCTTTCTTATATATTTTGCCTGGGGGCAGACCAGGGATCTTTTCAACCCCGAGGTCGGTCCGTACTTCAGGGTTCCCGATGGCCTCTCGCTGCGCAGGAAAAGTAAGCGAAAGATCAGCCGGGGGATGTGTTTCCAGGTCTCCGACTGGTTTTCCGGCCCGGCCCAGACGGATCTTCATGGCGCCCGTCTGCGTGTGGTGGCGGGCAATATCGAGAGGTGTCCCTATCGCACAATGGAATACAAATCCCAGGAAGATGAGGGACAGCTGGTGCGAGAGGAGAAAACGGTGATCACTCGCCCCATCGTTCTCTATGACAAGACAGTAGAGCAGCTCCCGCTTGGAGAGCCGGTGGAGGAGTCTTTCGACGGGCCGCTCGATTTCGAGCCGATGTTCACGGATCTCTACCCCCCGGACCTGGTCGCCAGGAAGGGGATCGAGGGCAATCTTTTCCTGGCCCCTTCACATGGCCTCGCCTATTACCTCGAGTTTCAGCTGCTGCATCCGACCCTGGTCGACCAGAAGTTCGAGGTGGACCCCGGCTACTTCGACCCGCTTGCCTTCTTCAAGGAACCCGCAGCTGGGCAGGGGAGCTGGAGCGGTCACGGCGAGGAGGAAGAAATCAAGCCGCCTGCTCCTCCAGAGCTGGATGAATAGGCCGACGGCCCTGGAGGGGAGAGCTTTGCAGCGGCAACTCCGCGTGCGAAGATAGGCTCTTCCCACAACCCTGTATTGCCGAAGTGATCTATGAAATTCCTGAACCCGCTCCGCCTGGCTCTCCTGCACCTCGCCCTGCTTCTCTCTACCCTGGTCTCTTCTCCAGCCGGTGCTCGGGAGTGGACTCGTTTTCGCGGCCCCAACGGCTCCGGCGTGAGCGCCGCGAAGACGGTCCCGTCCCAATGGAAGGAGAGCGACTTTAACTGGAAGATAACCCTGCCGGGAAAGGGGATCTCCTCTCCGGTCGTCTGGGATGAGCTGGTCTTCGTCACCACGGCCGACAATGCCGCGCAAAAGAGAACCCTGCTGGCGATCAGCGCCCTGGACGGTAAGACCCGGTGGACGAAAGACTTTCCCTATAAGACCTATCGCAAGCATCGAAACAACAGCTACGCCTCCAGCACTCCTGCTGTAGATGGCGAGCGGGTCTATACCCTGTGGCAGTCGAAGGGCGGCTCCCAGCTGGTGGCGAACGAGCATGCCGGCGGCGAGAGCTGGCGCTACGACCTCGGTCCCTACCTGCATGGGCAGGGCGGCGGCACCTCTCCGATCATCTTTGAAGACATGGTGATCATCTCGAATGACCACAAGAAGGGAAGCTTCCTGCTGGCGGTCGACAGGGCAACCGGCAAGGAACGCTGGAAGATCCCGCGCGAGGGTAAGCGAGCCTGCTATTCGACCCCCTGCGTTTTCAGCGCGGATGGCCGCCCGACGGAGATTGTCTTCGTTCATTGCTTCGAGGGGATTGTCGGCGTGGATCCGAAGAACGGCCGGCAGAACTGGATGATCGATGTCTTCGGCACCTTTCCCCAGCGCGCTGTGGGCTCCCCGGTGGCCTGGAAGAACCTGGTGGTCGCCAACTCAGGCGCTCTCAACGGCGGCAAGAACGCCGTCGCGGTCCGTCCATCAACCAGCGGAAAAAAACACAGCGTGAAGGAGGTCTACAGGATCTCACGATCGGCTCCGCATGTTCCCAGCCCGCTGGCCTGGGACGGGAGGCTCTTTCTCTGGAGCGACCTGGGGGTCGTCACCTGCTGCAAGGTGGAGACTGGCGAGGTCATCTGGCAGAAGAGAGCCGGAGGCGGAGGTAATTTCCACGGCTCGCCGGTCTGTGTTGATGGACGTCTGTTCTGTGCTGACGATAAGGGTACGGTTGTTGTCTTGTCGGCATCGGAGAAGTTCGAGGTATTGGGCCGGAACGAGCTTGGCGACACCTGCCGCTCGACTCCTGCGGTGAGCGGAGGCCGCATGTTCGTCCGTACCGAGAGTCGGCTCTTCTCGGTGGGGGGCAAGAAGGACTGACGGACCTGGTCCCGGCTCAGCTGGCGAGAATCCTGGCAAGCTCCAGCAGGTTCGCGGGCAGCTCGCGGGTCTCCTTCCAGGCCATCTCGAGCTCGACCAGGGTGATCTTTCCATTTCGACTCGCCACCAGCTTCGAGGATTCTCCCGACAGCAGCGCGTCAACCGCAGCCTTTCCGAAGAGCCCTCCCTGGACCCTGTCAGCGGCGCTGGGGGCGCCGCCGCGCTGGATGTAGCCCAGGACCGAGACGCGCGGATCGTAGCCTGACTGGTCGGAGATCTTCCGGGCGATCTCATAGGCGTTGCCCGCGTCGTCTCCCTCGGCGACCACCACGATGCTGGAGACCTTGCCGGCCTCGCGGCAGCGCTCGAGCTGGGCGCAGAGCGCGGTGATATCCGTCGGCACCTCCGGCAGCAGGACTCCCTCGGCGCCGCAGGCGAGCGCCACCTGGAGGGAGAGGAATCCCCGGTTACGTCCCATGACCTCGACCAGGAAGAGCCGCTCGTGGGAGGTGGCCGTGTCGCGGATCTTGTCGATGGCCTCCACCGCGGTATTGACGGCCGTGTCGAACCCGAGGGCATAGTCAGTTCCGCCCACATCGTTGTCGATGGTTTTCGGTATGCCGATGAGCGGCAGGTTGGTCTGGCGCGCGAGCTCCGAGGCGCCGTTCAGCGAGCCATTGCCTCCGATCACGACCAGGCCGTCAATTCCGCGCTCGAGGAGGTGGGAGGCGGCCTTCTCCCGCGCCTCGGGTTCCCTGAATTCCGGACAGCGGCTGGAGCGGAGAACGGTTCCGCCCAGGTTGACGATTCCCGCGACGCTGCGGGCATCCATGCGCTCCATCTCGTTATCGATCAGGCCCCGCCACCCGCGGTGGACCCCGATGGTCTCGATTCCGCCGGCAAGGGCCGTTCGTACAACGGAGCGAATGCAGGGATTCAGGCCCGGGCAGTCTCCTCCGCTGGTCAGCAGTGCTATTCGTTTCAAGTGCGGGGGTGCTCAGCAGCCGAGGTCGTCGTCGGTTGGATCCATTCCGGCTCTGGGGAAAGGCATCCGGGGCCTGTTCCCGCCGGAAAACAGGAAGCGCAGGATCAGGATTCCATCGGAGATGTCGATTCTTCCATCATCGTTGGAGTCCGCAGCATCTTCACAGGACAATACCCTGCCGCCTCGAAAGAGATAATCCAGCAGGAACACGGCATCTGTCAACTGGATGGTTCCATTTTGGTCTGAGTCGCCCCGCAGGAAGGTCGCTCCCGCAAGAGCGGTAACCTGGCCAGGTATCGCCAGCGGGCTCACGACTCGTCCCTTGGCGACGGTGGTGTATTCCAGCTCCACTGGCGGCGAACCTATACCGCTGGCGAGCTCCAGCCGGGCGCGGTCGCCGACAGAGAGCTCCGCTGACATCGACACCAGGAGCCTGGCGATGACCAGTTCCTCCGCCGCTGGAATGTTGGGGGTCGTGTCCGTCAGTGACATCACGATGCCGAAGGTGGTAATGCCTGATTCGTTGTCGATATTGGCGGCTGCGAAGCTGGCCTCGTTCGTCAGCAGGTTCTCGGTGCTGACCGCGTTCATGGTGAGCTCGGAGGCCTCGTAGGATACAGCGAAGGAGACTCCTGTCAGGGCCTCGTCGGATGTACACAGGATGTCGACCGGGATGCGGCTTCCCCCGACGGGGCCCTCGCTCTCGGCGACGCGCAGGACCTTGGACCTGTAGTTGAACGCGTCCTGGAGTCGAGCCTGGGTTCCATCCTGGGCAACGGTTACGTCAAAGATCCCGCCGCCGCGGCGGCGAGGAAGGCTGCCGCGAATCATCCGGGAATCAACCCACACGGCATCTTCGAGTCCAACGCCGCCGATGCGAACCTCGGCGGTGGAGCTGAAATTTTCGCCCGTTACCGTCACCTGGATTCCGCCGGTGACGGGGCCCTCGCCGGGCGAGATGGCGGCGAGCTCCGGCGCCGGGGCGAGATAACGATAGCCGCCTTCAAGGACGACATCGCCCAGCTCGCTGGTCAGGCGGATGTCGGCGGCTCCCGCGTTACCGGAGATCATTCGGTTTACCCTGATGAGGCAGCAGTCCTCGATGGTCCAGGCCGAGGAGGACAGCCGGCGTCCGCCTACGTAGAGCGTGGAGTTCTGGTCCCAGGTGAAGTTGCGGCCGCGGATCAGGACCTCGTTTCTTCCTGCGGCCGGTCCGGAGCTCGGCTCAACATCGAGGATGCCCGCCGCAGGATCTGCGCCGGCCCGGATGTCGTAGAGGAATTCGACACCCGCTAGATCATCCTCGTGCAGGGTTCTCAGATGCTGGCCTCGGTTCAGGGCCGCCGCGTACATTGTCGATGTGCGGATGTCGCTGTGGTCCAGCCCGATCGCGTGGCCGAACTCGTGGGCGGCGATTCCCCTGATGTCCATCGTGCCGCTGGGCGGGTCCTGGGGTCCGCTCCATTCGTTGGCTGTTCCGAGGCTTCCCGAGAACAGCACCATGTCAAATCCCTCGACGCGAGAGCCAACGCCGGAGATGAGCGTTACGGCAAGCGCGCCGCCTCCATCCTGGTTGCTCCAGGACACCGCGTTGATGCCGTCGTTGTCATTGAGCCCGATGGCGGTCGTGGTGCCGAGGTAGACGAAGCGCAGATCCGCCGCGGATTGTTCCCGCCAGCTGTCAGCTGAGCAGGAGATAAGCTCGAGCTGCTGCTCGCGGGTGCCGCTCAGCTCCTGGTCCGGAAAGTTCGGGTTGATCCTGTAGTTGACCCGGCCGGTACGCCAGCTCATTCCCAGGGTCTCGAAGGCCCGTGCGGCTGGAGAGTGCATGGCCCCGGCGAGACCCAGGATAAGCGGCAGGACCAGAGCTGCTCGATGGAAACCTCTCATCTGTCTGCGCTCCCTTTCCCCTGCGCTCCACGGCCGGGAGCTCTTCTCTCCAGCAGCAGCTTCCTCACCACGAGCCGGAGGGCCTCCACCTCCATGGGTTTCCTGACGGGGAGCTGTTTTGCGCCGCGCACCAGGAGCTTACCGCTGCCGTTCGCGTCGGGCCGGCCCTGCTCAGGTCTTTTCCGCTCGAGGCGGTACTTTCCCTGGAACCAGCCGGTGGTCCAGAGGGCGTTGTTGAATTCACCGGCGAATACCAGCACCTTTTCTCCCCGGCTGAAGGTCGGAGACGCGGCGCATCTCTGCCAGCGCTCCCCGATCCGGCCTCCGAGGTAGCGGATGGTGATCTCGGTTATCTTGCCAGGGGTGCCCGGGGATTCGGCTTTGCGCGTGATCTCCGGGCGTTTCTCCTCGGAATCTCTCCAGACCTCAGAGACCTTGATCCTCACCTTCGTGATCATCGCCCTTCCGAGCCCGAGGAAGTCTCCCCAATGGCTTTCTGTCGCGACGACCTCTCCACAGAAGATGTGGCTTGATCGCAGGGTCAGCTTCTCGAGATCGAGCTCAACAACAGCCGCTCTGCCTTCAAGGCAGGCCAGCAGGCAGAGCGCAGGCAGGAAGACCAGGAGGTGTTTTTTCATGACTTTGCCGGCTGCCTTGGGCGGCGTATTTGTTGAAAGACCGGTTTGGCTCAAGCGCCTCGGAGCCCGAAGATGCTTTTGCCGTGAACCTATGATACTTTGCCCGGTCTGGAACGGCAGCAAAAACTGTCACCCCCCCCCTGGCCCGGGGAAACGTGAGATTCCTGCGAATGATCCATGAGTGACAAGATCGAAAAAAATCGTCTCGCCGAGGTGGATAGCCTCATTGAAAAATACCCTGATGTGCCCCAGGAGGCGATCTTCAAGGAAGATCTGCTCCGGCTGGGAGTCAGCTTCTCCGAGGATGCGCTCAGGGTCTGCAGCGGATTCAAGCCCAAGTCCTATTTCATCTTCAGCTTCGATCTGCGTCCCATCAAGGAGCTGGAGCAGGGTGAAAACCTGAGAGCTCCCGAGGAGCTCTCCCTGGTAGGCGGTCCCCGCGACTTCCGACGCACCATCGTGAGCGTCAGGATCCATCCGGACTCTCCATACCAGGTCGATATCATCGAGGGAAAGATGTCGCTGCTGGTGGAGGGGGAGGGGGTCTGCGAGATTGAGCTGCAGGAGATGCCGGAGTATTACCTGCGCGATCTACGGAGCGGTAGAACGATTACGGAGATCGCGCCGACCATTGAATGGGGCTATCTCGTCTACCTGACGGTCTACCGTAAATGCCAGTATTTCGGCTTCAAAGAAGAATGCCAGTTCTGCGACATCAACGAGAATGTTCGCCAGCAGAAGGAGGCGGGCAGGCCCTATGAAACGGTGAAGCCCATCGAGGAGGTGGTGGAGGCCCTCGAGATTATCGATGAGACGGATGTCGAGAAACGCACCGGGGCCTACACCATCACTGGGGGCAGCATCTCCCGGCATCTGCGGGGCGAGGACGAGGCGACGTTCTACGAGGCCTACGCCCGGGCGATCAATTCCCGCTTTCCGGGGCGCTGGATCTCGAAGATGGTCGTCCAGGCCCTGCCGCTTGATGATGTTAAGAGATTTCGGGATGCCGGAGTCCAGATCTACCATCCTAACTACGAGGTCTGGGATCGCCGT
>CAUZHA010000130.1:0-11883 GCA_963579555.1 Planctomycetes bacterium UBA1146 | reverse complement strand
CCGGGAGCATCGGACTCTACGGCGCGGAACTTGTCGGTATTCAGCGGGCCCTTGCCGTCGAGGGGATTGCCGAGCGGGTCAACGACCCGGCCGATGAGCTCCTCGCCGACGGGAACCTGCAGCACGGAGCCGGTGCGCTTGACCGGAGCGCCTTCGCGCAGGTCAGCGTACTGGCCGAGGATGACGGCTCCAATACTGGATTCCTCGAGGTTGAAGGCAACCCCGGCTGAGCCATTGGAGAACTCGAGCATCTCCCCCGCCATACAATTGGTCAGGCCGTAGATCCTCGCAATTCCATCTCCCACCTCGAGGATCGTACCTTCTTCCTCGACCTGGAATTCGCCGCTGTAGCTCTCGATCTCTTTCTTGAGGACCGAGGTGATTTCTTCCGGATTAATTCTCATGGACTAACTCGCTCTCGAACTTGGGGGACAGCATCTCGGAGCGCAGCTCCTTGAGCGCAGCCCTGAGACTGCCGTCTGCCACCATTCCCTGGTAACGTACGATGACTCCCCCAAGCATTTCGGGGTCTACCTTATTACTCACGATAACCTGTTTGTCGATGCTCGCCCCGATCGCCGCGGCCAGCCTGTCTATCTCTTCCTCGGCGAGCTGCTCCACCGAGACAACCTCGGCGCGAACCAGGCCGACATGCTCATCATGAAACGCTCCGAAGGCGGCGAGGATCGCCGCCAATTCGGCCTCCCGCCCCTTGTCAACCAGGAGCAGCAGGAAATTGATAAAGGTATCCGTTGCCTTGCCGCGAAAGGTCTTCTCGAAGACCTCTCTCTTCTGAGCGGACTCGATGCTCGGACTCTCGACAAAGAGCCTGAGATCGGCATCCTCACCGAGGAGGCCGCCGACGAACGAAACCTCGGCGGCGACATCCTCAAGGACCTCGGCATCAGCCGCAGCCTCGAGGAGGGCCTTTCCGTACAGGGCTGGGATCTTTTCAATCAGCATTCTTGATAGCTCAAACTCTCAGATTTCAGTCAGCTCAGTTGTCGCTGAAACCCTTTACGGTCTCATCGATCAGCGCCTGGTTGTCTTCCGCGCTCAGGTTCTTGTGGATCAGCTTGCCGGCGAGATCGATCGACAGGTCGACGCTCTGCTGATGCAGATCAGCGAGAGCCGACTCCTTGGCGAGCTCGATCTCACGCGTAGCCCGCTGGGAAATCTCCACGGATTCCCGCTTCGCATCTTCGACGATCTGCGCCTTGACCTTCTCAGCATCCCGCTTGCCTTCCTCGATGATCGCGCGCGACTCCTGGCGAGCGGTCTCGAGGTTGCCCTGGTGGATCGCCATGGCGGCCTCGGCATCAGCCTTGGCCTTATCGGCAGCCTCCAGCGCATCACGGATCTTCTCGGCGCGATCGTCCATGGCCGCCGTGATCACCGGGATGAGAAACTTCCAGAGAATGCCGAGAACAACGGCGAACGAAATAATAGCCCACCAGGTCTGCGGCACCACTGGGGCTGGTGCCGTCTCGCCGGGCGCTGAATCTGCAGCGAAAAGAAACGCCGGGAAAAACAGCGAAAAAGTGAAAAGCGTCCAATGAAGAGGCCTGGACAACAT
This sequence comes from Planctomycetes bacterium UBA1146, assembly GCA_963579555.1. Taxonomy (GTDB): domain Bacteria; phylum Planctomycetota; class UBA8108; order UBA8108; family UBA8108; genus UBA8108. The sequence goes on along the minus strand of CAUZHA010000130.1, from coordinate 10,307 downwards.
GCTTTCAAATCTCCTGGAATAGGCTTCCGTACAGATCACAGAGTGGCAAGAAGGGCGACCACAACGGCGAACAGTCCTACACCCTCGATAAAGGCGGCTGTAAGAAGCATAGCGCCCTTGATGTCTGTTGCAGCATCAGGCTGGCGCGCGATGCTCTCAACCGAGCTGGCGGCCAGCTTACCGATACCCATTCCTACACCAATAGCGGCAAGACCCGCTCCAATAGCGGCGTAGAGCCCCTTCGGTGTCCCATCAGCCTGAGCGAGAAAGCTGGAAAATACACTCAAAAATTCAATCGGCATGCCCATTTTTGAACAACTCCTTTCTTCGATGAATCAATCAGGTCGAATAGCGCCCCACCGAAACCTCAGTGGTCAGGGTGAACCGCCATCGACAGGAAAACTGTAGTCAGAAACGTAAATACAAATGCCTGTATGACAGCTACAAGCAATTCGAGAAAAGTCAGAAGCGTAACGGCGATTACGCTGATCAGCGAGATCAACCCTCCGCCAATAAGAAAATCTGTCGTAAAAGTGGCGGTGAAGCCCAGCAGCACAGCGATCATCACGTGCCCGGCTACCATATTGGCACAGAGACGAATAGCCAGGGCGCAGGGCCGGATGATGTGCGCAGCGATCTCAATCACGATGATCAGGGGCAGGATCGCAAGGGGAACGTGCGGAAACAGGTTCTTGATGTAGGTGAAAATGTTTCCCTGCTCCTTGAGACCGATCCCGTGGTAGAGCACGAAAGCACAGAATGCCAGGCCCGGGGTAATGAGATAATTTGCCGTAGCGGTATTTCCGCCCTGCCCGACGAAATCAAGCAGGGGGATCAGTCCGATCAGGTTGCAGATGAGGATGTAGACGAAAAAGGTTGCGAGAATTGGCAGAAACTTCAGCCCCGCCTGGCCCATGAAGGGCAGGATCAACTGGTCACGAAGGACATCCAGAATGGTCTCAACAAAATTACCCCAACGTCCCGGTACCGCATCGGGATCTTTCTTGATCTGGCGAACATAGGACCAGAAGAAGAGCACCGTCAGGATTCCAGCAATAAAGAAAAGCGCCACCTGCTTGGTGACCCCCAAAGTATTGGCCGCCATGGATAATTCGTAAAGAGCCCCATCCTTGTCCAGAAGTCCCCAAAGCAGCGGCTTGTCGAGGATATGCTCCATCGGGTCAGCAGAGGCTAAGATCCCGGTCCCTTGGAACATCACTTCACCTCTCCTGTAGAAACACCTGGTACAGAACCAGTTCCTGTCGTTGTCACCCAGGAACGAATAGCGCTGTCAAAGCGATAGACAAGGTAAAAGCTGAGAGCGGGAAGCACGACCGAGCCGGTCAATTCCGGGTAGAGGGCGTTCACCACGACCACGGCGACAATGACCATCCCGAAGCTCCAGAGCAGGCTGCCGTAGAAGGCGGCCAGCATCTTTGTTCCATCGAGTACAGCGGAAAGCTTTGTAAGGAAATGACTTCCGGCAACGAGGACGATTCCAAGGGCGATACCCACGCCTGCAGCCGCAAGGCCTTCGGACCCTTTGAATTGATGGCACAGCAAGGCCGAGATGCCTGCCACCAGCAACAATAAAAGATAAACGGGTACGCGTTTCATCTCAGGGTTTCCTCAGATCCGGCCGAACTCAAAACTCGCCGGGCCTCCGTCTTCCTCATTCCACAAAAGTCTCGTACAACCAGAAGCCTTACCGTTCCGTTTCTTCCGTTTCCTGCCTGTCGCCGTTGGAATCCTCGTCAGACCCCCTGGCGCCGGGCCCGAAACCGTAGAGCTCTTTGTACAAAGACCAGAACCCAACGGCAAAACCCAGGGCAAGCCCAAGCAAGGTGAAAAGCACTTCCAGGTCAAGCTTCCGGTCGAGCCAGATCCCGCCCCAGGTAAATAGCCCAACAGGGAGGATAAACTGCAACCCTATATGGCTGTGACGGAGATACTTAGCGTAGCCTTCTCGTCCTGGTTTTTGCTCGTCATCTTGCAATGGAAGTGAGGAATCTAAATCAGGGTTATGCCAATGTCAACCAGACAAAACTACTTCTTTTTCAGACCGGCGAAAAGTCCCAGGCTCGCCATTCCGATGGAGGGAAGGGCTCCCTGGAGGAAGGACTGAAAACCTGAAAACTGGGTAGCCAGGACACCCGGAAGAGCCAGGAACTGCTGCTGCGCGACCTGCCACTCGATGGTGATCCAGCCAAGAGATGCGAGGCTCAGGATCCCGAGGCAGAACAGCCCGAGAAAGAGGGCGAACAGCCGGGCAAAGGCCTGCAGGGCGAAGCCGATCAGGAAGGCGACGAAGAAGCCCAGCCCGCCCTTGAGAAACGCGGGAGACCAATCCTTCAGGAGATCTTCATCGAGGCCCGGCGAAGAAGCCGGCGAAGGAGCCGGAGTCGCCGCTGCCGGAGTGTTCTGATCGTTGCTGGTACGGGGGCTGGTACGGGGGCTGGTGCGGGGGTTCGAGGCGGCCGCCGGCTCCACCAGCGCCGACCGGGGCTGCCGCCCGTCCACGCCTGGAGTCTCGGGAGCCGCATCCGGACCGCTCTTCTCTCCAGGCTCGCCCGCAGGGGTCGTCGTCGTCTTCGGCGGAGCCTCGCGAGGCGTAACGGACGCATCGGCCGCTCCCGGCCCCGGCCCTTTCCCCCCCGGCGCGGGATTCAGCATCCTGGTAGTCGAACCCGTCTGGGGAGAGAGAAGACCGTCCCTCACCAGGAGAACACTCTGCATGCCCACACCAACGAGCAGCAGCACCGCCGCAAAAGAGCAGAGAACCTGTTTCCAACGCGGCAAAGAAACCACGAAGCTCCTCAAGTTTCTCAAGTCATCACCTCCATTCGGCGAATATACTAACCCCAAGAAGGTGAAACTTCAGTCATCGACCGGAAGAAAAATTTCAGCCTGGAAACTCGACGTGAGAACCAAAGGCGATCTGTAGATTATCCGGAAGTTGAATACACTAAAAAACAGCCTGTCGAGCCCTTTCTCAGGAGTAAAAACCCATGTTTCGTTCCAGCACGCTTTTCCTGCTGATCTTTTCGGCCGCCGGCCTCTGCCCGGCTCTCCCGGCTCAGGAAAAAATCGGCAAGGCCCGTGGAAAGATCAAGATCACCTGGTCTGAGCTCAACACGAAGAACTACAAGATCGAATACGAAGGGGCCATCCCGGTACAGACCGCCCACAAGATCGGCCAGGAGCTCGAGGATATCCTGGTGCAGTACAAGGCGCTCTTCCGCTTCAAGCCATCGAAGAAAATGCTCGTTCGCTTCATGGACTCCGAAAACACCTACGAGCAGGTCGGCGGCGATCCGAGAATGGCGGGCTTCTACAACCCCGGCAGCGGCTACCTCGTCATCAAGCAGATGCCCTTCTACGAGCTCGTTCCGGTCGTCTACCACGAGGCCTTCCACCAGTACCTGCACTCCTTTGTCGGCGATGTGAGGATCCCGATCTGGTTCAACGAGGGCATGGCCGTCTACTTCGAGGGAATGCAGCGCGATGAAAAAAGCAAGACCAAGGGCCTCAGCCCCAAGCTCATCAAGCGCGGCAAGATCCGCATGGTGAAGGACGCGATCAACACCCGCACGCAGATCCCGCTCGAGACCCTCCTCAAGGTCACCCACGAAGAGTTCCATGACAAGGAGAACGAGTCGCTCTACTACAGCCAGTCCTTCGCCGTGATGTTCTACTTCATGCAGCTCTCACGTGGAAAGGCCGCGCTGAACTACATGAAGGAGCTCAAGAAGAGCGGCGATTCGGAGGCGGCCAACGCCAAGCTCTTCGGCAAGAAGATGAAGAACCTGAAAAAGATCGAGGCCGGCTGGAAGAGCTATATCCGCAAGCTCGACACCAGGCAGATCGCCTCGAAATAGGGGCTATACCGTCCTTCACTTCTTCTTTTTCTTGCCCGCGCGCGTCTTCGCCTTGCCCAGCATCTTCTCCATCTCCTTGGTGAAGCGGTAGGGATCGGACCAGAACGGATAGGACCCGGACCTCGAGAACCTGGAGGTATAGCAGCGGCTGAAGAACTTCGTCACCCTGGTAACATCCGCGATCGGGGTCCACGCATCGAGCTGGCCGATCATCACCATCACGGGAATACGGGGAGCCTTCCCCTTGAAAATGGTCTTCATGCTCCACTTGCCGTCGTTCATGACCTGCGGATCACCGGCGATCGCGTTGAGATAACGTGAGACGCCGATCCGGGGACTGGAGGGGTTCGCGAAGGCCAGGTTGCCAATCGCCCGCTGCAGGCCTCCGCTCTCGGCATCATCCTGGGCTTCGTAGGTCGGCTTCCCGTCCTGGCCGATGATGATGCTGTTGGCTCCAGTGTAGACCTCGGGGTTCTTGCGCTTGCGGCCCTCACGCTCGACGTTCTTGATCGCGTTGTTGTATTCCGACCCGGCCGAGGCGGGGTTGACCATGATCAGGCGTGTCACCGCCGAGGGGAATTTCGAGGTGATGTACATTCCGAGAGTAGCGGCATCCTTGCCATGGGCGAAGACCGCGAACTCTTCGAGCCCGCTGCCCTTCATCAACTCCACCAGGGCGCCGGCGAGAATCTCGGTCGGGTAGATCACGAAGTTGCCCGTGGCCGTCCGGGCAAGCCCCTTGAAGTCCTGGATCCTCGGCATCTGGATGTAGTAAATCCGGCAGAACTCCTCGACGCCGTGAAAAGAAGGCCGGAAGTAATCGGGGCTGTAGCCGCGCTTCGGCAGCGCCAGCAGGGGGTAGCCATCCTTATTGCCGGCGACCTTCATATTGACGGTCACCTCGACGCCGCCGCTTCGAACCACCTTGGTCTTGCGGTCCCCTGCGCCAGGGTTCTCCGGATCGGGAGCTTCCTCTTCGATCCGTTTCTCGAGCGAGAACTGGTCCTTGACCGCGTCCCACCACTTGAACCAGTCAGCTACATTGTCGCGATAGTACTGCCCGGTGAGAGTTTCGAGCGCGAACCGCGTCTGCACCCACTCGTCGTAATACTTGCCCTTCTTTTTCTCCAGCTTGCGAAGATTATCAAGCAGCAGCTTGATGCTGGACTTGTCGGGATAGGCCAGCATGCCCTCGATCGCGGCGACCCGGACCTTCGAGCTCGAATCGGCGAAGGCCGTTGTGATCCATTCGAACTTCTTCTTCTCAGGGTCGTGCTTGCGAATGCTCGGCAGCACCAGGGCGAAATACTGGATACCCCGCTGGCGGCGAAGAAGCTCTTTGAAATGTTCGACCTTCCGCTCTTCGTTCCCTCCCTTGTCCTTCTCAAACTGCTGGCGAATCTTGTAGATCAACGAGTGGATAATCGCCTCCTTGGAGTTCTCGTACTTGCTGCCCTTGAGGACCCTAAGGATTTCCTTTTGAGAGTCCTCACCCTCGGCCGCCATCAGCGCCTCGTAGGCGCCCTGCTTGACAAACCAGTCATAGCGCAGGGGGTCGCGCGGCGCGATCTTCTCGAGAACGTTCCAGATCGCCTTGAGCCCCTTGGTGGTCGAGGTGTCGACCTGCTTGAGAGAATCGCGGCGAGTCTTGCTGTACTCCGAGGTGATATTCGCCCTGAGAACAATCTCCCATTCCTCAGCGGCCCGGATCGTCGAGATACAGAGCGCGGAGAGTGAAAGGCAGAAAAAAGATATAGTCAGCTTCTTCAAGACGGGATTCATGTCTCGATTCCAGATTGGTTCCAGTGAATAAAATTCCCAGTCAACTGCGACCCTTATTATAAACAGCCGCGGACCATGCGGGCAAAGATTCAGGCAATCGAAAACCGTGAACCTGCCCAGGCTACCCTGTAATTGTGGAGCCTTTGATGTTACCTTCAATGAAGTAAAGCGTCCCAGAGAGCATGACTGCGCCGGTGACTGGGGGTCTCCAGGGACCGGAAGAGACATAGAAAAGAGGAGTAACCGTGATGAGCAGCAGATCTATCGTCGCCTGTGCCTTCGCCCTTTTCCTTTCAGCCTGCGGCGGGTCTTCGAACGAAGAGCAGGCCGACGGCGCGAAGCAGCCTCCCAACCCGACCGTCAAATCGCCTGCCGGGGCCTCACAACCATCTAAGCAGGCTGCTCTGCCGCCCGCGAAAGCCGGCACGGCCATCGCAGGGGCTAACACGGGAGGGCGAAAAGCGGCCCAGCCGAAATCGGCGCCGATTGAGCCGGTACGGCCCGCCATCCAGCCTCCCCCTGAGCCGGTCTACATTGTAAAAGACAAGAATGTCGTCACCACCCCGACAGGTCTTCGCTACGTCGATCTCATCACGGGGGCCGGAAAGTCTCCCAAACGCGGCCAGACCGCGGTGGTGCGCTATGTCGGAAGACTCGCCAACGAGACCGTCTTTGACGACTCCCACAAAAGCGAAGATCCTCTCGAATGCATGCTGGGCGCGGGCCGTTTCCTGCGCGGCTGGGAAGAAGGTCTCTCCAGCATGAAGGTCGGCGGCAAGCGCAAGCTCATCATTCCTCCCAGGCTCGGATACGGGCGTGCCGGCAATAAGAAGATGGGAATCCCCCCCAACTCCTATGTCATCTTCGAGGTCGAGCTGGTTGCCATTCGCTGAGATGCCATACTTCTTCCCACCAGCAGCCTGGCGGCCATGAACCAGTCAGTTCCTGGAAAAGCCATTCTCCTGGTGGATCATGGAAGCGTGAAGACCGAGGCCAACGAGTTGCTGGAAGAGATCGCTCGCCTCGTGGCCGGGATCGCTCCGGGCTATCACATCGAGGCGGCCCACATGGAGCTCGCGCCGCCTGACATCGCCGCCGGGGTCGCCGCCTGCGTCAGGGCGGGCGCCACCGAAATCACGGTCATGCCCTATATGCTGGCGCCCGGCCGCCACTCCACCGGAGACATCCCCCGCATGGCTCTACAGGCGGCTGAACAGCATGACGGAGTTCTCCTCAAGGTCAGCGCCCCCCTTGGAGCTGACAGCCGCCTTGCAGAGGTCATACTCCGACGGGTGGAAGAAGCTGGTGAAAACCGGGAATGAGCTCGCTCGGGCAGCCGGCAAACCAGGGGAATCTCCGGATGCCGGTCTTTGCAATTTCCATCCGTCTTTATCTTCAGTTAACATTTAGTTTCTATTCGAGGAAAGAAATGCGGGTTCTGCATCCCGACTGCTCTTGGTTGCCAGGATCTGCCGTACAATCTGAAACCGTTTTTTTACCCAAGGAGTCCCGCATGAGAAAATTCATCGCACTGCAACTTGTTATCGCCCTGGCCATTGGCAGTATCTGCCTGTCAAGCTGCGCCCTTCCCGTCGCGGTAGTCCAGACAGCTCTCGGCAGCGGGGCCAAGGCGCCCGCGGCTGAGGCTCCCGCGGCCGAAGAGAAAAAAGCCGAGGCCGCCACGGAATAGGACGGCCCTGACCGCCTCTCGGCATTCAAAGAAAAAGCGGCCTCCCGCGAAACGGGAGGCCGCTTTTTCTTTACCCGTTTCGACGTCCGGCCGACTCAGAACTCGACAAAAACCTTGCCCATCGACTCCCCGGCCACATGAAGCTTGAACTCGGTAAAATAACCGTAGGGAGTGACCGTAACGTCGTAATCCACCCCGCGGAGTCGCTCCGCAACCGACTCGACCAGCTCCCGGGCAAGCTCGGCATCCGCGCTCTCCCGCCCCAGGTGGGCAAAATAATGCAGGACCACTCGTTTTGAGGAGAACTTGCCGGCGACCCACTTGATGTTCTTTACCATCTTGGTGGCCACCTTGCCGCGACGCTCCGCGTCAGCCGGCTCGGCATGTACCAGGGCCAGCACGGCCCCAGCCGCCGAGAGCTCATCGCTGCGCTCGGCAACGCCCTCGAGATTCTTCGAATGCGGTTTCATCCAGAAATCGTGAACGTAAAAAAGAAGCAGCTTCATGACCTGTATTCCTGCAGTCGGATTTCAACTCCGGCCGGACCTTAATAACCCGCGGCGCAACCGTCCTTCCGATTGTCCGAGGCGGCGTGATAGACCCCGGTTTTCTGGTCGATAAGGATCCCCTGGTAGCCGCCGAAGGATCCGACAGCCCTCTGCACCCGGTGGCCCATAGCCCGTAGCGCCTCGATCTCCTTGTCGGAAACACCGCTCTCCACCAGCACCCGGCCGCCCGCCTCGCACACCCTGGCCGCCTCCCCCGCCTCCTGGGGATTCATGCCGAACTCAACCATATTCAGCAGCACCTGGGCATGCCCCTGGGGCTGCATGTCTCCACCCATCACCCCGTAGCAGAACCAGGGCTTCCCTCCACGCATCACGAAAGCGGGAATGATCGTATGCAGGGGGCGCTTCGAGGGCTCGATGCGGTTGAGATGGTCGTTTGCCAGGCGAAACAGGGCCCCCCTGTTCTGCAGGCAGATCCCTGTCCCGGGAACGACGAGACCCGACCCGAAGCCGTAGTAGATGCTGTTGATGAAGGAGACCATGTTGCCCTCGGAGTCAGCCGTGCAGAGATAGACGGTGTCGTTTCCGATATCGAGCGTCGAGCGGGGGAAGCTCTTGGCGCGCTTCGGATCGATCCGGGCCCGCATCTTCGCCGCGTATTCCTTCGAGATCAGGGTCTCCACCGGGAGCTTTCGCGTATCAAGATCGGTAACAAAGGTGTCCCTGTCGGCAAAAGCGAGCTTCTTGGCCTCGGTGAAAAGATGGATATAGTCGGCCGAATTATGTCCCAGGGAGCGCAGGTCATAAGCCTCGAGGATGTTGAGGATCTCGAGCGCCACGATGCCCTGCCCATTGGGCGGGAGCTCGTAGAGTCGATGTCCCTTATACTCGGTGCTCACCGGCTCGACCCAGGTCGAGCTGTGCTTCTGGAGATCATCGAAACGAATCAGGCTTCCCCTGGACTCGAGGTAGGAGGCGATGCGCCGCCCCAGGTCCCCTCGGTAAAAATGCTCGATGCCGCCGGTGGCCAGCTCACGAAAAGTCCTCCCGAGATCCGGTTGCCGGAAGAGCTCTCCAAGCCGCGGGGAACGCCACTGATCGCCCTCGCGCACCAGGTAGTTCTTTGCGAACTCAGGAATCCCCTGGTGCCTCGTTCCTGAGCGCCAGTTTCCGGCAATGACCTCACTGACGGGAAATCCATCCTCGGCGTAGCCGATCGCGTCGGCGAGGATGTCCTTGAGCGGCAGAGAGCCGTATTTATCTATGAGCGTACACCAGCCGTGAAAGGCGCCGGGCACCGTCACCGCGTGCGCGCCGAAGGTGGGAATACGGTTCAGCCCCATCGCGCGATAGCTCTCGACACTCGCCTTTGCCGCCGAACGTCCACTGCCATTCAAGCCGACCAGCTTTTTCTCTTTGGCCGACCAGGCGAGCACAAACATGTCGCCGCCGATGCCCGTACTCATCGGCTCCACCACATTCAACACGGCGGCAGTAGCAACCGCCGCATCGAAGGCGTTGCCCCCCTTTCGCAAAACTGCCAACCCGGCCGCGGTCGCCAGCGGCTGGCTGGCGCAGACGGCCCCCCGCTTAGCCAGCACCATTGAACGGGCTGAGCGGGTTGAAGACGGTCGATCATACGACTGCGCTGCCAGAGGCGAAAACTCCATCAGGACCACGAGGATCCCGGCATATAGAATACGAAACAACACACTACAGTCCTCCCTTGGAGTCTTAAGTCATATAAATATAATATCTTAAAGAAATATAGAGAATTGCACTTGATGGGCGAACAACTGTTCGCTATATTCATTCTTCCACGGCGAACACTTGTTCGCCCTGTGTCGGAAGCCAAACGTGTCGGCAGCAAAGTGTGTCGTCAGCAAAAACAACGGCCGGAAACGCCGACTAACCGGAAACACGGAAAAAACTGTACCGGAAACCGCCACAAATTCACAAAGAATCACAAAGAAGAAGAGAAGAACATTCCATGGCACTCACAAAGAAACAACAGCAGATTCTCGACGCAATCCTGTTTCTGATCCGTAAAGGAGGCCCACCCACCGTCCGTGAAGTCGGAAACCTGGTCGGCCTGAGCTCACCGGCAACCGTCTCAAAACATCTCAAGGCGCTGAAAGAGGCCGGCCTCATCAGCATCAACGGCAAGAGCCGCGGAATCAGGATCGCCAACCAGGACCTGCTGAACCAGCTCCAGGATAACGACGACTCAACTTCGGAACCCCCCTGCAACGACAATGTCATCCAGACCCATTTCCGATCCATCACAGGTGAAAATTCAGGTTCGCTCCCCATCGTGGGAGCCATAGCCGCCGGACATCCTATCGAGGCGCGCTCGGAAGCCTTCACTGAAGTCAGCGATGGAAGCCACCCCCACCTGTCTATCGATCCCAACATGTTCTCCGGAAGCGGCAACCTGGTAGCCATGAA
>CAUZHA010000129.1:0-11922 GCA_963579555.1 Planctomycetes bacterium UBA1146 | reverse complement strand
TTCGTCGAGGCGACCGGGCACCCGGTCTTCAGCGGCAAGAAGTCCCACACGAGGACCAGCACGAGCGACGCCATCACCCAGCATTTTTTCACCGAAGCGACCGACAAGCTCAAGATCACCGAGAACTCGAAGCTCTTTACCTATGTCTATCTCGACCCCGCCAAACCGCCTAAAACGGTCCAGCTGCAATTCAACGATGGCACTTGGGAGCACAGGGCGACCTGGGGCGAAGACAAGGCCTTCCTCAAGGGAAAACACGGCCCTGCCAACCACCAGATGGGCAAGCTCCCCGAAACCGGGAAGTGGATTCGCCTGGAGGTCACGGCCAAGGACGTCGGGCTCAGCCCCGGGGCCCAGCTCAACGGCTGGGCCTTCACCCAGGTCAACGGAACGGTCCACTGGGACAAGGCAGGAATCATCTCCCTCTCCCTCTCCCAGCAGCAGAAAAGATCTCAGTACAGCTGGGAACAATTCACCGCCCGTGACAACTACGCCGGCGTCCCCGCAGAGGTCCAGAAAGCCCTGAAGGTCGAACGAGCCAAACGCACAGCCGGGCAGGCTGCCCTGGTTACCCGGCACTTCCTCCGGCACATCCACCCCGATACCCGGGGCAGGATTGCCAAGCAGTTGTCGAAGCAGAAGATCATCAGCAACAAGCTCGCCGCGATCGAGAAGTCGATGCCCTCCAGCATGATCATGGAGGACCGCAAGCAGCCGCGGCAGGCCTATGTCCTCGAACGCGGTCAATACACGGAGAAGCGTGAAAAGGTCTCATCTGCGGTGCCCGGCTGGCTGGCCCCCCCGGTCAAGGATGCTCCCGCCAACCGGCTGGGACTCGCGCAATGGCTCGTGCAACCCCGCCACCCGCTTACCGCCCGCGTGACTGTCAACCGATTCTGGCAGCAGCTCTTCGGCGTCGGCCTTGTAAAGACATCGGAAGATTTCGGCGTGCAGGGTGAGCACCCCTCCCACCCGGAGCTGCTCGACTGGCTGGCCATGGATTTCGTGGCATCCGGCTGGGACGTCAAGCGTTTCCTCGCCCAGCTTGTCCTGTCCTCCACCTACCAGCAATCCTCAAAGATCACCAGGCCGAAACTCACAGCCGACCCGGAAAACCGCCTGCTCGCCAGGGGACCGCGCTTCAGGCTCGATGCGGAGATGATCCGCGACCAGGCCCTGGCGGTCAGCGGACTGCTCGTGGGTGAGATCGGAGGGAAGAGCGTCAAGCCCTACCAGCCCCCGGGACTCTGGAAGCCGGTAGGCTTCGGCGGCAGCAACACCTCTGTCTTCAAGCAGGACAAGGGCGAGAAGCTCTACCGGCGCAGCATGTACACGTTCTGGAAACGAACCTCGCCACCTCCATCGATGTCGACCTTCGACGCCCCTAACCGCGAGACCTGCCAGGTTCGCCGGGCGCGAACCAACACCCCCCTGCAGGCGCTGGTCTTAATGAATGATGTGCAATTTATCGAAGCGGCTCGAAAGTTTGCCGAGAGGGTGCTTCGTGAAGGGGGGGACGGGATCGAAGAGAGGGCCAGCTTCGCCTTCCGCAGCCTGGTAGCTCGACGGCCCGGCGAGTCAGAATTAAAAACGCTCTCGAGACTTTCCAACGAATACCTTGAGCTGTTCAAGGCCAGCCCCGGATCGGCATCCAAGCTGCTTTCCGTGGGCGAATCGCCTCGCGACCAGAAGCTTGACGTCAACGAGCTGGCGGCCTGGACGATGGTCACCCACCTGCTCCTGAACCTGAGTGAGACGCTAACCAAGGGATGACCTTCGTACCGCTTCCCGGCGAAGAACAAACACAGAATAGATCAACATGAACATTAAAGAACAGATGATGGACCCGCTGCTCGAGGCCGGCCTCGTAGAGACCCGGCGTCACTTCTTCTCGCGGACGGCCGGCGGAATCGGAACCGCCGCCCTGGCCTCACTCGTCAATCCCGAGCTTTTCGCCGAGGGGAGCAAGGGGTCGACGAGGGCAGGGCAGAGCATGCCCGGGCTGCCCCACTTCGCTCCGAAGGCGAAACGGGTCATCTACCTCTTCATGTCAGGCGCCCCATCGCAGCTCGACATGTGGGACTACAAGCCGAAGATGAAGGAATACTACAATAAGGATCTTCCGGACTCGATCCGCAACGGCCAGCGCATCACGACGATGACATCGGGCCAGAAAAGGTTTCCGGTCGCCCCATCGATCTTCAAGTTCAATCGCCACGGCTCGAACGGCGCCTGGGTCAGCGAGCTGCTGCCCCACACGGCGAAGATGGTCGATGACCTGGCCGTCATCAAGACGGTCAACACCGAGGCGATCAACCACGACCCCGCGATCACCTATATCCAGACCGGGAGCCAGCTCCCGGGGCGGCCGAGCGCCGGAGCCTGGATGTCCTACGGACTCGGAAGCATGAATGACAACCTACCGGCCTTCATGGTGCTGCACTCAACGGTCAACGGAGGCTTCGGCGGCCAGGCCCTTTATTCGCGGCTCTGGGGAGCCGGCTTCCTGTCGAACCGCCACCAGGGCGTCAGCCTGCGCTCAGCCGGCGATCCCGTCCTCTACCTGTCCAATCCGGCCGGGATGTCAGACACCATGCGCAGACGAGCTCGGCCGTCTTAACAGGGAACGATTCGCGGCTGTCGGCGACCCCGAGATCCAGGCGCGGATCTCGCAATACGAGATGGCCTACCGCATGCAGACCTCGGTCCCGGAGCTCACCGACATCTCCGGCGAGAGCAAGGCCACGCTCGACATGTACGGACCCGAGGTCAAGAAGCCCGGCACCTTCGCCGCCAACTGCCTGCTGGCGAGGCGCCTTGCCGAGCGTGGCGTCCGCTTCACCCAGATCTTCATCCGCCAGTGGGACCAGCACGGGAACCTCCCCAAGGATATCCGCCGCCAATGCGGCATCGTCGACAAGCCCTCCTGGGCCCTCGTCCAGGATCTCAAACAGCGCGGCATGCTTGACGACACCCTGGTGGTCTGGGGCGGAGAATTCGGACGAACCATCTACTGCCAGGGAGGGCTCTCCAATAAGAACTACGGACGCGACCACCATCCGCGCTGCTATACCAAGTGGATGGCGGGGGCGGGGATCAAGGGCGGCATCGTCTACGGAGAGACCGATGATTTCAGCTACAACGTCACCGACAAGCCGGTCCATATCCACGACCTGAACGCGACAATCCTGAACCGGTTCGGTGTCGATCACGAGCGCCTGACCTATCGCCACCAGGGCCGCGACTTCCGCCTCACAGATGTCCACGGCAAGGTCGTAACCGGCATCCTGTCCTAGGCGACACGCCGGGGAAGGCCTACTTCCGCTTCTTCTTCCCCTTTGCCTTCCGGACGTAGGCCGCGCCATTGTCCGGCGGCATCGACTGGTGCCAGGCGATAAGCTTCTTCGCCATTCGCGCGACAATCTCGGGGTGCTTATTGGCGAGGCTCTCCTGCTCGCCGCGGTCGCGGGAGAGATCATAGAGCTCCGGCTCGCTGCCATCGTACTCGCACAGGAGCTTCCAGATGCCCTCGCGAATCGCCAGGTCGGGCAGGTCGTTGTCGCCGTAGAAGGCGTCCCGGTCCGGGGGGCGGCGGAAGAAAATCGGCGCCTTGCGCGAGCCCCCCTCGCCCAGCACCGCCCCGGGGAGGGACTCCCCATCGTATTTCGTCCCTTTCGGAGCGGCCGCGCCGGCCAGCTCCAGCAGCGTCGGAGCCAGGTCGATGGCTGAGAAGACGGTCTCGCTGTCGACATGATTCTTCTTCTTGAGCATCCCCGGCCCCCAGGCGATCAGCGAGGACCGGATCCCGCCCTCGTAAAGATGGGTCTTGAAACCACGGAAGGGACCGGCCGATCCGGCTCCCATTTCCGGTCCGTTATCCGAACAGATCAGGACAAGCGTATTGTCACGAAGTGACTCATCCCCCCGGATGAGGTCGAAGAGCTTGCCGAACTGGCGATCCATCTCCTGCAGCACCGAGTGGTACAGTCCCCTCTTGCCATCGGCCCATTTGTCGACCGGAGGCCAGAACGGACTGTGGACATCATCCGGCCAGAGGTTGATGTAGAAGGGCTTCTTCTCGGCCCGGGCCTTCCTGATGAAGGGGATCGCCTCATCGACGAACCCGCCGGTGATCTTCGACCGGAGCATCCACCTGTAGCCGGCGCCGAGGCGCTCGGCGTCTCCCCAGATCCGGCTGGGCTTCTCCTGTCCGGGCTTGAGCACCAGCGGCAGCAGCTTCGGTCCCATCCCCTCGAAATTGGTCAGGGATGCGTCGAATCCATAGGCCGTGATCGGCGGCGCGTCAGCGACATTTCGCTGCCCACCCATATGCCACTTGCCGAAATGCCCGGTGGCGTAGCCGGCCTGCTGAAGGGAACGCGCCAGCATCGGCGCCTCAGGATCAAGCCACTGGGCCATGCCGCGCTTGTTGTTGTGGTCCCGGTTGCTCAGAAAGGAGGTGATCTTCCAGCGCTGGGGATACTGGCCGGTAGAGATGGCCGTGCGCGAAGACGAGCAGATCGGCGAGTTTACGTAGAATTGCTCAAAGCGAATGCCCTCGGCAGCCATCCGGTCGATGTTGGGGGTGCTCGCGTCCTTATTTCCGAAGCAGGAGAAATCTCCCCAGCCCATATCGTCGATGAAAAAGAGAACGATGTTGGGGCGTTCCTTCGAAAAGACAGGCGACCCCGCGGCCAGGAAAAACAAACCGGCCGGCAGGAGGAGACGAAAAGAAAGGACAGCCATCGGATTTGACTTCATGGAATTACTGGACTCGAAAGATGGGAACCGCCAGGTGGGCACCGCGACAGCGCCCCGAGGTCGTCTATTGGAATCACTCCTGCTGCGCGATGCAGTAAAGAAACCTGCGGCCGCGCAGGAAGAGCTGGTCCCCCGCGAGGGAAGGCGACGAGTCAAAGCGCTCATCCAGTTTGTTGGTCGCCAGCACCTCGAGCTTCTTCGAGCGCCGAAGCACGAGCGTGGTGCCGCTTCGGCCGGTGAAGTAGACCCGGCCAGCGGCGCCCACAGGGGATGCGTAGATATTCGACAGGCCGGGAAGGCGGGTGCGATCGATGATGACCTCGCCGGTCTTCGTCGCCAGGCAGGTGAGGATGTTGCGATTGGACTGGGTGAAATAGAGCATGCCATCGTATTCGATCGGTGAGGGCACATAGGGCGTTCCACGATCCTTACGCCAGACGACAGCATCTGTTTTCGAGATATCCCCCTTCGCCGAAAGCGGCAGCGCCAGCAGAGAATAGCCCTGGTAGCCGCTCATGCAGCAGACGAGATCGCCGCTGATCACGGGCGAAGGAATCACGTTCCCGGTCAGGCCCCCGCACTGCCAGATGATCTTCCCGTCCTCGAGGT
Organism: Planctomycetes bacterium UBA1146; assembly: GCA_963579555.1. Taxonomy (GTDB): domain Bacteria; phylum Planctomycetota; class UBA8108; order UBA8108; family UBA8108; genus UBA8108. The sequence goes on along the minus strand of CAUZHA010000129.1, from coordinate 6,552 downwards.
CGTAGCAGCGAACCATCTTCGAGGCCGGCACGACAACCTGGGTCCTACCGCTGTGGCGAACGACCACGGGCGTCGCCCAGGCGTTCGGCTCATCGCGTTTTTTCTCCCAGAGAGTCTTGCCGGTCTTCGCGCTGAGCACGTGGACGCTCGACTGGCGGGCCTGGTCGCGGACAACGATGAGCTTGCCATCGTGGATGACCGGGGAGCAGCCCTCTCCCAGGCTGGCCCCCATATGCGCCTTGCCTAGAGTACGTCCCCAGAGCTTCTTTCCGTCAAGGTCGTAGCAATAAAGTCCCGCGGAGCCGAACCAGCAGTAGAGCCGCTCGCCGTCGGTCGTAGGCGAGGCGGAGGCGAAGTCGTTGTCGCCGTGGTGCCCCTCGTGCGGGACCCCCTCCCCCGCCGCGCGGCGCCAGAGCTCCTTGCCGCTCTTGCGTTCGAGGCAGAGAACCACGAACTGCTGGACGGTATTGGGAAAGGTGATCCCGAACACGCGCTTTGGCTGGTCCTCCGGTTTCGGCAGCGAGGGATCGACCTTGCCGGTATCGATCGCGCTCAGCAGGTAGACCCTGTCCTTCCAGATGATAGGAGTGGAGGTTCCGTTGCCGGGCAGGGCGACCTTCCACTGGATGTTCCGGTCTTCGCTCCAGGACACCGGAGGCTTCGCCGTCTTCGAAACCCCGGTCGCATCGGGCCCGCGCCAGTGATGCCAGCTCTCCGACTTCAGCTCATCGAAAGACTGGCCCTGCGCTCCGCAGGGGCGGAGCAGGCAACAACAAGCCGCTGCGAGGGCCAACACCATTAGATTTCTGCTGAACATATCTATTACCGGGAACTCTTGATTGTCACTCCGCAGCTGTCCGAAAAATCGGACACCTAATCCGGCAGGCTGCCGCAAGCGGCGTTGCGCCTGAGTCATTAAAGGACAGTAGGCTCCACGCGGCTCTCTTGCAAGCCTTTCACCGCGTCGCACGGGGTAGCTTATACCGTATGCGGATTGAAGAAGGGACTTTGGTTGCCCGACAACATGATTGCCTGATACTTTAGCGGCAACCTCACTCACTGCAAAAGCGTCAGAAGCTTGACTCGATATACTACACCTCTACCACTCGCGGTTATTCTGCTGAGCGCTTCCTGCTCCACGCCTTTTCTCCGGCCTGGGCCGGGCGAAAAGGCGGCCGATGCCCGGGCCCATTACAACCGAGGCAAGGCCCTTTTCGATGACATTATTCGCACCGATCCCAGCAACCGGGATTATGGCAAGGCGATTGCGGAGTTCGACCGGGCCATCAGCCTCGAGCCGGGTTACGCCGAGGCCTACCGCGTCCGGGGCTACGCCTGTTTCTGCGCCGGCAAGAACGCCAGGGCCATCGAGGATTACAGCCAGGCGATACGCCTCGATCTGAAGACCACCCTGCATGGGCCATCTCCATATTTACTCCGGGGCTTTGCCTGGGTTTACGAACGCAAATACAAAAAAGCCATCGAGGACTACAGCAGGGCCATCGACCTGGAACCGGAAAATGCCGTGGCCTGGTACAACCGGGGCCTGGCCTACAAGCACCTCGGCAAAAAGGCCCGGGCCAAAGCCGACATGGCCAAGGGCCGGAAATTGGGCTTTCAGGATTGAGCCCGGCGACGCTTGCAAATCTTTCACCGCTTTACACCGCGTTGCACGGGGTCACGTAGACGGTATACGAATTGGGGAAGGGGGCAGCCGAGAAGCAAAACGCCCCGGCCTGCCTGGACACCCTGGTCCGGCAGGCCGGGGCGTAATGGCTGGTTAGGGGAATGTGCTTGCCCACGCCATCGGCGGTGTTCCCCGATCCACCGCTCACCGTGGAAAAATTACCCGGCAACTCGGTGCGGCGTCACGCATCGATCGAGACGGCCTGGACAGAGTTTATTGCCCTTGTCGCCAAAGACGTTGATCGACGCGGACGCCAAACATACACTCTGTGTTCTGGGTTACAAGGAGTCGCGCCGCGCCAGGGGACTGGGTCCAAATCCGTGTGGCCTGGATCAGCAGAAAAAACACCCTTGAAAGGTCGTCCTCATCATGAACCTTTGGAATCGTCTCTTATGGCCAACGTCACTCCTTGCAGTCTGCCTCCTCTCGGCACGAGCCGACGCGGGAAACGGAACCCGAAACGACGAGTACGCCAGCGCGACCGACGCGATGAACGGCGTCGCGGCCGCGAGCTCGACCCGTGGGCCTCTCCGGATGACGACGGCTCCTGTGACCACTGGGTGGCGGCACGGATAAGCGGTGCGTCCGCCGCCTGGTAGCGCTACACCTCCTTCGGCGGCCCCGTCACCGCGTCTCTGTGCGGCAGCGCCTTCGACACCTACCTCAGCGTGTTCACCGGTGAGTGCGGCTCCCTGGAATGCGTGGACTACAACGACGACGGTTTGTTCTGCCCTAATTTTGGGTCCGAGTTGACCTTCGAGTCAACGGCAGGCACGACCTACTACATCCGCGTCTTCGGCCACAACGACGACGAGAACGGCCCGTTCACCCTCATCGTCATCGGCGGCGAGAACATCGGCATCAAGAACGTCCCAATCGACTGGAACCGTGACGGTGTGGCCGATCTCTCCGACGCGGTCGGCGTGCTGAACCACCTCTTCCTCGGCGGCGACGGCTTCGCCTGTGGTGACCTCGCCAACGCCGGTACGGTCGCGGTGAACGACTCCAACGGAGACGGTACGGTCGACAGGTCCGACGCGGTCGGACTTTTGAACTTCCTCTTCCTTGGAGGCCTGCAACCCCAGTCCGCGGCGGCTGCGGGAGACGACGACTGCAGCCTGATGCAGGATTGCGCTGACGGCGTCGAAGACGCTTGCGGTTAGTGATCCTCTTACCCTGGCCCTCGGCCAAGGGTCCCTCCGGGGATCCCGCGGGCCGTGGGAAGCGTGCTCTGTCCGGGCAGGCCCGGGACTCTCAGCGAGTATCGAGCCCGCTTTTTTCGTCGGCCAGCGTCTCTCCTCTCGTGGCTCCACGCGCTGGCTCCGACGCAGCAGCGACGTTGTTGCATGAATACACAGGGCCCGACGGTTCTACCCGCTGCTCAGTCAATTGGGTGGGTGAAGGTACCGGTGTTTCCATCCAGTCGGGTTATAAAGATTCGATGGACCACTTCAAAGATGCTAACTGGACTTACGTTGCACCCTCAGCAGTTCGCCGCTGCCCTCTTCCAAAGACAGAACCAACGCACTGCCGCCATCCGCCGCATTAAGCCTCTGCCATTTGCCCGTGATCTTGCTCATCCGCTCCACCGTCACCGCGCCACGAATTTTCAGCGTCGCCTCGTGGCCGTGGAAGGCGTCCCGGTTGACGACCAACAAAAAGTCTATCCCCTTGGACTTCGGTTCGCGGAACACGCCGACAAGCACCTCTTTTCCTTCGATCTGTACCCAGGAATCTTTCGGCGCGGCGACACATCCGGCTGGCAGCGGCGCGGTGTGGTAAACTGCCTGGCAGCGAGCTTTCTTGTAAACCGGCGAATATGCATTGATCGCCGCGTTGATCTTCTTGAACTCCTCGCCGTGGGCGCTGCGCGTCGGCACACCCCGCGCATCACGCTTGTTGGTATCGAAGATCCCCCGTCCGCCCGTGCGGAATCCTCTCACGCCATACGCAAGACAGGTATAGATCGTCTGTCGCGTCTTGCGCATATCTTCCGGCCGCGTCTCGACAACTCGACAAATCGGTACGTGGCCGTTGGCGGCTGATGCCTGACGGTATTGCTCCAATAGCGCAAAGTGCTTGTGAGGCGCACGATTACCGTCCCAATGATAGTGATAGTATTCCATCGCTCGTCCGCGAACGATCGAGGGAAACTGCCCGCCCCCGCCCCACAGTCCTCGCATGGTAAAGATAGCCGGTCGCCGAGGATCGGTCTTGTAGGCCATTTTTTCCAGGGCAGCCCACGACGCCCACTTGCGTGGCTGAATGCGGTCGGAAAGGTAGTAGCAAAGGACGTTTTTCTTGTCTTTGTGCTTCAACGGAATGGTGGCGACCTCATGGGGCCAGATGAACACGAACGCACGCAGCCCTTGTTTGTGGCACTCTTCGATTTGCCACTCGGCGGCCCCTGTGGCAGCGAAGCCGGCTTCTTTGATGGCGATCACGTACTTGTCGTCTTTGCCCCAGTTGTGGCCGTGAAAGATCGAAATGGCGCCCGGCCATTCAACTCGCTTCATCTTATCGGCGACGGAAACGTCCTTTGGTGGCTTGCAGAAATTTACCAGCGGATTTTTTCCGTCGTGCGTGGCAATCTTCACAATCCACTCGCCGATCGCGGCGTTGGGGCCAAAGAACATCTCGACGTGGTACTTGCCCGGCGGGAGTTTCGACTTGTGGATGTTACGTGGGACACGAAAAGCGGGATTGGTCGAACCGAAGGCTATCTCGCGCACCTTGCCCTTGGCGTCGATGGCGCGAAGTTTCTTAAACTCCGCCGCGTCAGAGATCAAACAAAAGTCGAACGGTTTATCACCGGCCACCTCGAACACGAATGCATCCACATCATCGATCGCGTCGATGCCGGTGCCTTGGATTACGTATACGCCAGGTTCTGCGACCTTGAGCGAGACCTTCCCTGCGGGCTTCGTGGGGCCGAAGTCACCCTGTTTGGCTTCGTCGTGAAGAAGCGTCTCTTTCGGCGCGGCGTGGGACGCTGAAGATAGCAACGTAGCAACGCTCAAGAGCATTGACACAAGAACCAGCGCGAAGACGACAATGCGTTTCATGTCTATACCCTCTCTATGTATTAGTCAAACCCAGCCAATAGCCTATGCGAGGCCATGGGCAGGGGCAAGGAGAGGGTGGGGAGTCGCTCAATACCCGCGGAGGATCAGGTTATAAGGAAAGTGGAAGAAATAAATACTAAAACAATAAATAGAAGGCAAACAAACGGCAGAACCCAATTCACCCCACCACGTCTGGATATTTTCTCAAATAGAACATCTCTCCGGTTAGGCCCGGCCCAGTTCCGCTCCTCGCTGATCACCTTTCTTGCACGTGGTCAATACCAGGAATTGCCGTAGCGCCCTATGATAATGGCAACCCAGAAGGAGAGTCCTCTGAGTCCATTTTCGAATCCTACGTCCCAGAGGGATGCTGGCGCAGCCCATTGGAAGAAGAGAAAAATCCCAATGCAGATGCAACTAGCCTTCTACATCTTCCTGTATAGAAGCCAGAAAACACCAAGAATGCACCCCAACCCATTGAACCCATTTTTTCCAGTCTTCCACCTTGAAAGGTAGTAATCATCGGCCCCCGGCCCCACGAAGTGCTGGAGTTCTTCGTACTCTTCTTGCCGAAATATCCCCCATTCACCTTGTACTTGCCCTGTTTCTTTTCTGCGCCTGAGCCAGGATATCAGGCGAGGACCAGCAAAGAAGTTATAGCCACTCCGAAACCCAGGCCCACGGAAGCATCTCTATATCCCAAGGCTATGCTCGCGGCCTGGGCACTGAAAAAAACTATGAGGCCGACCAAAAAGGCAAAGCTGGCGCTGATGTGCATTTTTCTTTTTGGAGACTCCTGAGGAGCGCCACCCGGCTTTATCAGGGGCGATGGTTTGGGGGGATCCCTATGTTCCTCGACTTGGTCTTGACCATAACAAGCCCTGCACCTGTCTTCTTTCACCTTAAGGTTCGCATCTACCTTACGCTGACTGCCCGCACTCTACCCGAAGCCATAAGTCTGCGACAAGAGCCCCCCCTGGTTGCTTATCGCCCGGGGCATCGCTTAGGGTGGCCTCTCACTTTTCGCAAATCAGGGGGACTTCTTCTTCTCTGAAGGTTTCGGCTTGGTCTGTTTGAATTTGAAAACCGAACACGCCGCCGGCCCAAGCGGAAAATTGACATCGCCCCAGCCCCCTAATTCAACCCACCTGTTCGCTTTCTGATCGAACTCCCAGATCAGCGTCGGCTTCCCTTTGTCCTGGATAGGCACAATCAGGCCACCTTGCCAGGCCAGCGCATTGTGATTCGCAAAACAGACGGCATGACCGCCATCTTTCAGTTCAAAGACGCCTGCCAACATCTCTCCCTGTTTTACCTGGATCCAAAAGTCGTCTGGAACCGCCACGCTTCCGTCGGGGAGCCCCTCCTTTTTCCCACGATTCTGTATAGTTCTACGAGTAGCTGTGGAATAGACGACTGCCGGCTGATCGCCAGCGGCTAACTCCCCCCGTTTTCCCAGCAGTTTCTTGAACCTGTCAAAGTGATCACGCGGTTCGTAATCGTCGGCTCCAGCTCGATGGCCGACGGGCGATGGCGTATCGGTCACCTTAACGCGTTCAAACCGAAACACGCGGGCATCTGCCGGGGGTAAAGGGAAGTTGATTTCAGGTGGCGAGCCGATCACCGACCACCTGCTGTTGCTGCGGTCGAATTGTGAAACAACGATCCGCTGCCCCCCCTGCTGCTTCAGTTCCATAACCATTCCCTGCCAGGCGTAGGCGTTGTGGTTGGCTACCCACACCACGTCAGATTTGTCCGGCAACTTGAAAAAGCCGCAGAGGGCTTCACCCTGTTTGATTT
>CAUZHA010000128.1:0-12037 GCA_963579555.1 Planctomycetes bacterium UBA1146 | reverse complement strand
TAGTCCTTCGATCCCTCGGGGAAGATCTCAGCGACCGTATTCGGATAGAGACTGGCAAGCGAGATTCCTGAGACGGCGTGGTTGGTGAGCAGCAGGCTGCCATCATCAATCTCGAGGCCGCCGACCGGATACAGGTCCCCGCAAAGGTCAACAACGCCCGGATGGAAAAAATCCTCCAGCTCCTCCGGCTCCTCGAATTCATAGACCAGCAGGTCCTCCTCCTGCTGTTTGCCCTGCGCCTGCAGAAACGCGGGAGAAGCCGAAAACAAGGCAAAGAGCACCACCCACAAACCACAAAGAAGATTCCCGGCTTTTAACATCAATATCCCCTCCTCGTAGAGGCTGTCAGCTTATTTCAGAATTCAGACAGAGCGACCCAAACATTCTGCTTTGCTAATTGTAGATACTCAACTGCCCCTCTACAAACCCTTATTGATGCGAAGAGCCCGGCCCTGGAGCTCTCAATATCCGGCAGCGGAGCAAAACGGTTGGCCTCGCCCTGAAACCCGTGTTAGAAGACCACTCCCAGCGACAGGATGCTCCGGAAAAAGCAATTCGGCAACTCAAGGAGATTTCCCCCGTGGCAACCATTACAGGCCTTACCGTCCGGGACATCCGCATCCCGACCTCGGACAGCCTCACCGGCTCCGATGCGATGAACCCAGACCCTGACTACTCGGCCGCCTACGTAGAGCTCCAGACAGACCATCCCGATGGACTCGCAGGCCACGGCCTGGCCTTCACAATCGGCCGCGGCAACGAGCTCTGCGCCGCCGCGGTTGAGGCCTGGAAGCCCTTCGTCATCGGACTGGACCTTGACGACATCAGGGCCGATATGCGCTCCTTCTGGAGGAGGCTGACGGGCGACAGCCAGCTGAGATGGGTAGGGCCTGAGAAGGGAACCGTTCACATGGCCTCGGCGGCGATCATCAACGCCGCCTGGGATCTCCTCGCCAAGCTGGAAGGGAAGCCGCTCTGGAAACTGCTGGCGGACATGAGCGCCGAGGAGTTGGTTGCCTGCATCGACTTCACCTACATCTCGGATCTGATGACCCCCGAGGAGGCGGTCGAATTGCTACGAAAAAATGAAACCGGCCGCGAGGCCCGGGAGCAGGAGATGCTGGAGCGCGGCTTTCCCGCCTATACGACCTCCACCGGCTGGCTTGGCTACGAAGATGAAAAAATCAGGGACCTCTGCCGGCAGGCCGTAGATGATGGCTGGTCGCACGTCAAGATCAAGGTTGGCGCCGACCTGCAGGATGACATCCGCCGGTCGTCGATCATCCGTGAAATGATCGGCCCGGATCGCGAGCTCATGTTTGATGCCAACCAGGTATGGGATGTGGCTGAGGCCATCGAGAACATGAAGCACCTGGCGGAATTCTCACCGCTCTGGATCGAGGAGCCCACCAGCCCGGATGACGTTCTCGGCCACGCGGCCATCGCCAGGGCCGTCGCCCCCATCGGAGTGGCCACCGGGGAGTGCTGCCAGAACCGCGTGCTGTTCAAGCAATTCCTGCAGGCAGAAGCAATCCAGTTCGTGCAGATCGACAGCTGTCGGCTCGGCGGCGTCAACGAGGTCCTCTCCGTGCTCCTCATGGCCGCCAAGTGCGGCGTGCCGGTCTGCCCTCACGCCGGCGGTATCGGACTCTGCGAACATGTTCAGCACCTCGCGATCTTCGACTACATCAGGGTCGGCTGCAGCCTGGAGAACCGCGTGATCGAATACGTCGACAACCTGCATGAGCACTTCGAGAACCCCGTCACGATGCGCGACTGCCGCTACCTGCCTCCGCAGGCCCCCGGCTACTCGACGACCATGGTCGAAGCCTCCCTCGATCACTACGAATTCCCCTCGGGAGCTGCCTGGAGAGACCGCTGATCACGGGCTCTATTTCTTCTTTTCGAGCGCGATCCTGTGACGCTTGAGCGCCTCGGAGGCATAGGCGTAGAACTTGTCGAGGTCCGAGCCGAGGTACCAGATCTTGCCGCGCGGACCAAGCACCAGCCAATGAGGAGCCCTGGGTATCCCGAGGGTCTTCACCAGCGGGGAAGAGAAACCCTTGCCGTCATGAAGCTGTGCCCAGGGGATCTTCCAACGGTCCCGCGCCGCCTCAAAGGCGTCCTTGTCGGTGTCCAGGTTCACCCCGAAGATCACCACCCTCCCCTTGAGCACGGGATATTTCCTGACGGCCTGCTCGAGGGACGATTCAGGATTCCTGCCAAGGGTCTCGATGAACTGTCCGTGTTTTGCCGTATCTGACCTCCAGAAATGGACTAATGTCACTTTCCCTGCCAGATTTATGAGATTTAATTTCGCTTTTTTCCCGTCTTTTCGAACAACGACTTCAAAGGCCGGCATATTCCGGCTCGTCAACAGGGCGAGGTACCGCAAGGGACCTTTAGATTTTGCAGCCCAGTCGGAACGGGGAAATCCATCTACCAGCCGGGCAAAATATTCCCGGGCCCTGTCGGACTCATCCCTCAAAAAGGAATCGCTCGCAAGCAGGTAGAGTCCCTGGCCCTGGCCGACCGGGTCCCTGGAGTCCTCCGCCATCGCTTTCCACTGAAATATAGCGCCTGACCTATCTCCACCAATTATAAGGACTTCCGCGCACAACGAACGGGCTTGAGCGAGCTTTGAAGAAGACGAATTTGATTGGATGAACTCCCTGAGTCTCTCCGCGACGACCCGGTAGCCCTGCTGGATGGAATCTCGATCCGGATATTCCTTCTCCAGTGATTCGACGAGCTGCGCGTAGCTACCGCCCTCAGCCTCCGTTGCATCTTCGGCACCAGCCGCCATCCCGGCTGCCTGGAGGCCGATAATGATCGCCGGGAAAAGCCATAACCTGAGAAGCACACCGAATATATGCCTAACGCCAGCCACCTGGGAAAAATCAAATGATATTGACATGAAAGCGAGCAAAGTTAGAATTCGAACATAGAAAGAGAAGTTGTACAGAGTTGCTTTTGGTCAGTTTCGTACGATTTCGGTTAGTTTGCCACTTACTCCCGGCAGGAAGTTACAAAATACTTCTAAATGGAGTGACTTAGCGGGCTCTCGCGGAGCAAAAAGGTGGACCGCAGAGCGTAACTTGATCCGCCGCTTTCAAAATGGAGACGACACCAGTCTCAACTATTCTCAACTGTCGCCTCCCGGGGTTTAAAATACTAGAACAAGCAAGAATACGATAGGTTAAGAAAAGCCAAGGTTGTACACCACCACGTAAAATTAAGAGATAACTCCACCAACCACCAGTCTCTTAATTCCCTTGGTTTTTCTTTCTTTTTCACCCGGCCCGTCCGGGTTTTTTCGTTTTCACTCCCCCCCTATTTCTTCTACAGAAAGAAATGGAAAGCCGTCGGCGACAGGGTAACGCCTCGATAAAAGAGCGGGTGATTTTCCCGTCAATACACCCGTCCCGACACAGCTCCCATTCTCCCCCGCCGCCCTCGCAACCGCTGACCGGGAAGCCGCGGAACCTCACCTGGAAGAACGCGGCGCGCCGACCCGTTGGACACGTTCAGGGTTCGCCGGTGATCTCGCTGAGATGAGCGGCGAGCTTTTCAAGCTGCGCGGGGAAACCCGGCTGAAGAACAAAGGGGGACGGAAAGGAATCAACCCTCCCGTAGTGAAGCCCGGTCTCACCGGCGATCTGCTGGCTCGTGCCAATGGTAATCTTCCGGAACCCTTTGTGATCGTCGAAGAAACTGCGCAGGTTGAGCCGCAGATGAAAGTCATGGGTACCGATGCCGGCCCCTTCCCAGGCCTCCTTGGCGAGACCGGGGGCGAAGCCCACCACCCGGAATCGGTCACGCTGGAGACCTCCGATGACCTTGTTGACCAGCGCCTCATCAAGTTCCTTCCCCGCCACCACGACCTGGTCACTGCTGAAAGACCAGGAGCCTGCGAGGTAGGCCAGGACCCAGGAGGTCTTGCCCCGCGTGAGAACCAGCTCCGCCGCGTTCCCGGGCTTCAGCCCCGAGATGGCCCGCTCCCTGAACACAGCCGGCCCGAACTCCAGCCGACCTGGCCATTTCGAGATAATGAGAAAGCGGCTGCGGTCCCCCGAGCGCTCAGCGACAAAGGCATCGATCTCCGCGTCGCGCGGATCACTCGACCGCCGAAGCAGGCGGAGCGTGTGGAGCTCTCCTGTCCCGGTCTCCACCGTGACCTCCCCAAGGGCCGGCGCAGCCGGCTCTCCGGCCTCAGAAGCGGGTTCATAAAACTTCTCGACGAGGAGATCTCGCAGCTCAGCGAGAGCCTCTGGAACAACCAGCCGATCTCCCCTGAAGGAGTCGCCCTTGTTCCCGGTCTCCACGATATGCCCCTTCCCTTCCACGCCGGCGGAATCGGATGCAGCTTTCCGGATCACAAAGGAGCCCCCCGGCCCCCGGCACCGGACCTCGGAAAACTCGACGCCCTCAAAATCAAAAACCTTGGCCGTCTGGTATTTCTGCGCCTCATCGAGAAGCCTCTTCGCCGGCCCCTCGACGCCGCTGAAAACAAACCCTCCATCGCCGGCGCGAAGCCAGACGAACCGCTCCTCTCCCTCCTCAAAACCTGCTCCCACCTCCAGGCTGATCCGGTCACCCCGGCGGTGCTCGACCTCCAGCTTCAGGCGGGGCTTGTCGAGCCCGTATCGGGTCAGGACTTCATCCGTAACTTCTTTCGGTAGAACGAATTGCTTTATTTTCCAGGCGTTCAGTTCCGCAAGCAGCGCGTCCGTCTTGACCCGGTCAGCCAGCAAACCGGCCAGGGGAGAACCCTCGGCAAAACGCCACCTGCGAGTCTTTTCTTCCCGGCGAAACGCCTTGCGGGCCTTCTGCGAACCGCTGACCTCAAAGGCAATGCAGTCGGCCGGCGCTACGGGAACGAGGGCCTTCGACCGCAGCTCTTCGAGGCTGGCGGAAAAGGCTGTCCGGGCTGTGGACCGGGCCACGATAATCGTCTTGCGATCGAGACGGGCGAAGAGATCCTCCTTCAGACCGGGATGCTGGCGACCCACCTCGATCGAATGCTCTTCACCCTGGCGAGTTTTAAAGTTGACGGACACCCATGGTCCGGCCTCATCGCACCACTTCCCTGCATCCTCCGAACCCTCTGGCACCTCGACCACCTTGACCATGTCGGCGATCTCCCAGAGAACTCCCTGGATCCGCGGAACGAAGCCCCGGAACTTGACCGGCTCGGTAATATTCCAACCGTATTCGCCACTGCGCTCGAGAGAGATCTTGCGGGCGCTCGCGCCCGCCGCGGTCTCATCGGCTGACAACCCATGGACGATTTCAAACGCGACAATATCCGACGGCTCGATATCCCCGAACGCCTCCGCCGCGCCCGACCAGACCTGCCTGCGGCTCTCGAAGAAGTGCGCATAGAGGGTCACTACGATTGCGACCACGAAGAGTAAAGCAGTCGTACGATTACCCGAGCGGCCTTTTCCCATCAGGATCTCCTGAGAAAATAAACACAGACACCGAGGATCAGAAAAATCCCGGGGAAGATCAGCACCGCGGCCAGGAAGACAAACTGTCTCAAGGAGGGGTTGCCCGCCAGGTCGATTCTGCGCTCCTGGGAACGAACTCCTCCCGCGCTGACCAGCTCCTCCCTTTCGACCAGCCAGTTGACGCAGTTCATTACAAAATCACGATGATTCCCATTCAGGAAGCCGGGGCCCTGGTCCAGCAGCAGGCTCCCCGAGCCAAGCACCACCAGCCTGGTCGCCAGCGGCACCCAGCTCTCTGGCGGACGATCGATCTTTTCCTGGCGGGTGGCCGCCGCCACTGTAAAGTCGCTCCGCGCCTCCTCGCTGACTCCGCTCCCCGAAGAACCTCCGCCGACGAGATAGTAACGTTTGGTCTTGTCCGAGCCTCCGGTCGAGAGCAGCACATCGCTCGCGAGCCGGAATGGCGCGCCGACAGCCTTGAGGGGACGCGGCGCCAGCAACGCCACACCACCAAAATCACCCCTCCTGCCGTCTGAACCGGCGACCAGGGGCGCGGTCACGGGATGAATACTGTTGGCGCTTCTGCAAGCGACCCAGCTCTGGTCGGAGTAACCCTCCAGAACTGTTATCCTTGAACGAACCTTACCCTCGAGCACCTCTACTCCCCATTTCTCGAGAACACTCTCCAGCTTGCTCCTGCGCACCCCAAGGGTGACAAAGAGCTTTCCCCCGCCGGTTAGATAGCCCTGGACGGCATCCAGTTCAGCCTGGGTGAACGATTTTTCAGCTCCAGCGATAACCAGCAGGTCACAATCTTCAGGAACCCTGCGGAGTTGCCCCAGGTCCAGGGGCGCAATGGCGAAGCCCGAGGCCTCCATGTCATGCCGTAAGGCCCGAATACGCGAGGCTTCTCCCAGCGGAAACTCTCCGTGCCCCTGGGTAAAATAGCAGCGCAGGCGTTTTCTGTGGATCAGGCGTTTGATCGCCGAGGTCATCGCCTCCTCCGCCCTGAAGGATGAGATCTGCATGGGCTCGGATGGGCTGGATGGGTTCGCCGTAAAGGTAGCTACATCCTCAGGCATCACGGTCTGGCGCAGACCCTTGCCTTCTCCAGTGTGGAAGATCAGGCGGTTGAACTGGCGGGAGGAGAGATCGTATTCTTCCCGAACCAGCTCCCACCGGCTGGCATCCACCAGAGAGTCAACCTCAGCTGCTACCCGGATCAGGGGCTGCTCGGAGGAATAGATCTTCAGAAGATCGATGGCCCTTTGAAGAGAACGGTAATGAGCCAGCTGCTTGCTGTTGTTGAGCTGCACGTAATAAGGAAAGACGACCCGAATCTCCTCCGTGACCAGCCTCAGGACCTCCCGGGTTTCCGACGAAAGCGAGTGAATCCTCTCCTCGGTAAAATCAATCCGGCCCGGATTTCGAAAAGCGATCCCGTTCACCACAAAGAGTATGTAGAGAAGAAGCAGCAGGTTGAGTATGAACCGGGCTCTCTGACCTGACCGCCGGCGCAGACTGAAGCTCGGCGACTCATCCGCGGAAGGCTCAACGACAACCCCTTGCGTCTCGACCGCCTGCCTGTCGGTTTCAGATGGACTCATCGCCACTTACGTCCGTTGACCATATTGATGGAGAGAAACAGAAAGAGACTGGTAAATCCAAGGTAGAAGACAATGTAGCGCAGCTCGACAACCCCCCCGATGTATTCACTGGAAAAATGGGCCTGGAAGCTCAGGTAGTGAAAGAGACGCTGCAATTCCGGCGTCTCCCGGTAGATCCAGCCAAGGAAGAGCAGAGAGAAAAACATCAGGTTTCCGCTGAGCGACAGCACAGCGGCTACCAGCTGGTTGCGGGAAAAGGTCGAGGCCAGCAACCCCAGGGAGTTGGTCATGCAGCCAAGAAAGAACAGTCCGAAATACATCGACTTGATCGGCCCCCAATCAGGCCCCGCCGGTTTCCCAAGCACCTCCAGCATCAGAACGAAGAGCAGCAGGGAGGACCAGATGAGCATATAGAACAGCTGGGTAGCCAGGAACTTGCCGCAGACAACCTCCGAGGCCCGTACAGGCGCCGTCATCAGCACTTCGATCGTTCCCGTACGCTTCTCCTCGGAAAACAGCCTCATGGTCAGCAGCGGCGACAGCGGAAGAACCCAGAAGAAAGCGAAGCTGAACAGCGACCTGATCACCAGCGTGATCTGCTGCGGATCCCGAGCGTAGTTGACGCAGTAGTAATAGAAAATCCAGCCGTTGGAGATCATGAACAGAAAGAGAACAACATAGGCAATAGGCGAATAGAACAGGGCCATGAATTCCCGCTGGAATATCGCCCAGGTATTCGTCGCCGCACTCAGCCGGGTCCTGCTCATTCCTCACCCCCGACAATATCAAGGAAGACATCCTCAAGGCTCAGCTCTTCAACTGCCAGCTGGCGCAGCCGCCAGCCGCCGGAGCTGACGGCATCGAATATCGTCTCCGCCCCCTCGCCCGCATCGTTTAAAAACACCCTGTAGCGGCAATAGCCGGCGCCTGGACCATCTCCCGCGCCTTCCGGCCTGTCAGCCTCCACCCTCAATACACCCGGGAGGGCCTCGAAGGCGGCGCTCACCGCCTCATGAGGCCCGTTGACCTCGGCGACTACACAGACCCTGTCGACCAGGGAGCCCTTGAGATTCTCAACCGTGTCTCCGGCGACAATCCGCCCCCCGGAGATGATCGCCACGCTGGAACAGACAAGCTCGACCTCGCTGAGTATATGAGTCGACAGGATGACCGTCCTGCTGCGGCCGACCTCCTGGAGCAGGGATCTGAACTGCCGCACCTGCTCAGGATCGAGCCCTACCGTGGGCTCATCGAGGATCAACACCGGGGGCTCGCCCAGGAGCGCATCCGCCAGGCCGACCCTCTGGCGATAGCCGCGCGACAAGGTCCCGATCATACGCCCTGCCACATCCGCCGTCTGGGTCTCCTCGAGGGCGCTGCCTATCCGCCCCTTCCTGTCGGCACGGGAGATACCCTTGAGGCGGGCACGAAACCCCAGGTACTCGCCAACCCTCATATCGGGATAGATCGGAACCCCCTCGGGCAGATAGCCGATCGAGTTTCGCACAGCGAGACTGTCTTCTCCCACGTCAAAGCCGTTGACGCTGACCCGGCCGGAGTCACCAGGCATGAAGCCCGCCAGGACCCTGAGTGTCGTGCTCTTGCCCGCGCCGTTGGGACCAAGAAAGCCCAGGACCTCCCCCTCGCCCACCGAGAACGAGATCCCCTGCAGAGCCTTTACAGAACCATAGCTCTTCACCAGACCATCAACTTCGATCAGGTTTCTCGACTCAGCCAATGAATTCAACTCTCCACACCCTGCCGGCAAAGCCGCCACAGGTAATTTCCTGTCCAGGGGTTCCCTGAATAGACGTCAGGATCTTCTCTTCTGTTTCCACCGTCCGCGCATTTTAGCCCAGAATGACTTTCTGCGGTTGAGGAAAACAGGGCCCCGCAGGCTCAGTACTCGCGTCGCTCCCTGGAGGAAGGAATCCCCTCGGCCTCGCGGTATTTCGTGACCGTACGCCGGGAAATGCTGATTTCGGCCTCTTCTAATTTTCGCACAATAGCGATATCGCTCAGGGGCTTGGCCTTGTCCTCCTCTGCTATGAAGTCCTTGATGCGCTGGATCACGCTGCCGCGAGCCTCCACCTCCCCGCTGGACTTGGTCGCGCCGCCGGTAAAGAAGAACTTCAGCGCGTAGATCCCCCTGGGGGTCTGGATGTACTTGCCGCTGATGCCCCTGCTGATCGTAGAAACATGAACTCCGAGCAGCTCAGCCACATCCGCCATCTTCAACGCCTTGAGATGGCTGATGCCGTGATCGAGAAAGCCCGACTGGATATTGACGATCTCCTGGGCAATCTTGTGCAGCGTCGCCTGGCGCTGACGGATTGCCGAAACCAGCCACTCAGCGCTATCGAGTTTTTTCTTCAGGTACTTCTGCAGCTCGGGATCCTTGCGTGACTGGCGATAGAGATCCCGGTAATGGGAGCTGATCCTCAGGCGGGGAATATAATTCGAATCGACCCGGACCTCGTAGGCGCCCTCGACCTCATCGACAATGACGTCAGGCTTGATGTAATGGGGAGGATCTCCCCCAAACACCTTGCCCGGCAACGGGTTGAGAGAGGCGATGTTCTCCACCGCGTCCTTGATCTCCTCGATACCCACGCCCAGCCCCCTGGCGATTTTAGGCAGCCGGTTATGGCTGAGCTCTGCGAGGTATTCCCGGATGATCTTCTCTTCGAGGGGATAGTCCTGGCGATCCTTCTGCAGTTGCAGGAGAAGGCACTCGACGATGTCACGCCCCCCGACACCGGTCGGCTCGAGATCCTGAACGATCTCGAGGGCAACCTCGAGCAGGAGCATGGCCGGGAGAGGATCGATGGAGACCCTGACCTCTTCGAGGGAATACATGAGATAGCCGCGCTCATCGATATTGAAAATAATCGAGCTGCAAAGCTCCCGAATCTCAATCACCTGCTCTTCTGAAAAATCCAGCCGCGCCGGCGTCTCGACGGACGGCGGAGCCGGGGCTCCATTCAACTCTGCATCGGGCGTGTCTCCGCCAAGAGCCTCTTGCGTGGCGGCGGATACCCTCGCGGACATCTCAACCCGGCGCATGGCCGCCGCGACCTCATCGTCGCTGAGCAGGTGCACCTGATCCTCGAGGTGATCCTGCAGGGAAATCGAACGCTCGGCGGTATTGCTCATCGCCTCGAGCTTCTCATCCTTTTCCCCGCGATAGCTCGCCGAGCTGCGCGATGGCGGAGCATCATCCTGGAAATAACGGTCAGCCCGATCCATACGTTCCTGGAGAGACCCGAAAGGATCTTCCGCGGGCTCAGCTGATCCGTCGGCATCCTCGGAAGATGTTGCCTCGGCCAGGGCCGAGGATGTCTCCTCTTCACCGTCCGAGGATGTCTCCTCTCCGATGGTCTCCTCACTGGAGCGTTCGAGAGTTTCGTTGTTCTCCAGCTCGGTATCGACACGATCCTGCAGATCCATGGAGTTCAGACAGAGAATCTCCATCGACATATACATCTGCGGCGAAAGCGTCTGGATCTGCTTGATCGCCTGGTGTTGGGAGAGACCTAATTCCATGGCGGTTCAGCCGTTTGCTCGCCAATTCCTGACCGAGCAGAGCGGCCCGTTCTGAAGCTAAAAATAATATTTAAAGCCAGGGGGATCGACAAGTGAGTATAGAAGGCGCAACCGCCAAAGTCAACTTAAGTGAAAGACAACCCCTTTGGAGAAAAACACTTAGGATGCCTTGAGCGAGAGATGGTTACGCATCGGAAAATCTCTATTCTTCACACGCGGAGCCGGGCTTCTCCGCAGGCCTCCCGGGAAACTTCCCGCGGGTGGAAAACAGCAGCAGGGCCCCAAGCAGAAGACTGAGCAGTGGAAACCAATGGCCCCAGCTGCTGTAGATGGACGCGGCTCTGCCCGGGACGAACTCCAGGGCAAACCTGTCGGCCTTCCACCAGGCGTTGCCGCCCCCGAGAAACCTCCCGGTGATGTCGACAATGCCCGATGGCCCCACGTTGGTACAACGCAGCACGGGAATCCTCGATTCAACCGCCCTGAGAATCAGCACCGAGAGATGCTGGGGAATGTGGGCGGTGTTTCCATACCAGTAGTCCTCGGTGATATTCACCAGGAAGTCACTGCCGCTAGCGGACTGGCGCACATATTCGGGCAGAACCGCCTCGTAACAGATGAGATTGCGAAACGTGCTCTCCCCCAGGGTCATCTGTGGATTGTCTTCGCCAAGGCTCAGGTTACCGATGGCCGGAAAGGCCCCCCTCCACGACTCGGGCAGCAGATCCCAGCCCGGAACGCTCTCGCCGAATGGAACGGGATGGTTCTTCCTGTAGATTCCCCCGGGACCCCCGGGCGACAGGTAGATCGCTATATTGTAGGACTCATCGATCTCGAGAGCTCCCTTGTCGCCAGGCGCGAGAATCACCCCGGCGCCGCCAAAGACCATGGGGACCTTGAATTCGTCCCGCATGAATCTGCCCGTTTTTTCGGCGTTCTCAGGATGGAGCCTCCACGGCTCGGCTCCCGGCCCAAGGTCAAGAGGGATCCAGTCAACGCCCTCAGGCCAGAGAACCAGGTTAACCTGGGGAGACAATTCGAGCAGCTTCCGGGTCTCGGCGACATAGGTCTGCAGGCCTGATTTACGGCGCTTCGTGGGGTCCAGGAACCCCTGGACAAAACCGACGGTAAGCTTGTCCGCCTCCCGCTCCTGCTCCATGTGCTGGAGAGAGGCCAGTCGCATGGGCCCATAGACACAACAGGCCAGCAGCAGCCCCGTGCTCGCCGCCACCCTCCAGCGCGGAAACCCCTCGCCCCCGCCGCGCCAGCGAACAAACCCCGCCACAGTCGCGCTGGTCAGAAAAACGAGAGCTGTCAGTCCGCTGGTCCCCAGGACATCTACGCACTGCAGGAACCAGCTGCGGTCATAGAGCGCCCCTCCGAGATGCCAGGGCCACAGCCGCGGGTAGTAATGCTCGAGTCCTATCCAGA
>CAUZHA010000127.1:0-12205 GCA_963579555.1 Planctomycetes bacterium UBA1146 | reverse complement strand
GCCCGGTCTCCCTGGGGTCGGCAAGATCGTTGGCCGCGTGCTTCGCATGGTCAACGGAGAGTTTCTGAAGGGTCCCTTCTCTGCGGTCACGGCAGAGGCTGGCGGCTTCTCGCTCGACTCCCTGCCGCCGGGCCTCTACGACCTGGCCGCCAGCACGATCGAGGGCGTCGAGAGTCGCCTCGAGATGGTCCAGAGCGGGACCGATGGAGCGGTCGTGGTTCTTGGCGGACCGGCCACCCTGCGCGGCTTCCTGGTCGATGATGATGATCTCCCTGTCGGGGGCGTGGTCATCGACCTCGAGCCCATCGAGGAGCGGATCAACCTTCCTCCGATGGCGGCCGGCTTCAGCGACCTCGCCAATACCTTCAATCACTACATGGGCTATTTGCCCGAGAAGACCCTCTCGAGCGCCGATGGCAGCTTTATCTATCGCCAGCTGGGCGCCGGGAAGTACCGCCTGAGCATCCAGCAGCCCGGCCTCCTGCCGACGGTGAAGGAGGCGACGGTCGATTGGGAGGAGAATGTTTCGATCGGCCTGGTCAGGGTCAACCGCGGGAAGAAGATCTCGGGCATCGTTCGCTCCGAGACGGGCGCTCCGCTCGCGGGGGCGACCGTTATCGCCTCGCCCGAGAGCAGCAACTTCCTGACCATGGGCTCGATGATGAATGATTTTGCCACCGGGCGCCTGCAGGTGGACACCGCTGCCGACGGCACCTTCTCCGTTATCGGGCTGCGCCGCAAACGCTACAAGCTGAACGTCACCAAGCGGGGTTTTGCGCCCGCCAGCAAGAAAAACATCATGGCCGGCGCCGAGGAGCCGGTCGAGCTGGTTCTCGCGACGGGGCTCACGGTCAAGGGCCGGGTGCTGATCGCCGGTAAGGACAAGCCCCTGGCGGGAGCCAGGGTGGAGGCCCGGGGAGTGAGAACCGTTTCTGACGACGATGGTTATTTTGTCCTCGAGGGTGTCATCCAGCGTGATCCTGATGGAGAAGGCTTTGGTCCATTTGGAGGCGGAAACGGCGGTCCCTTTGGCGGCCGTCCCCGCGGACGACCGCGAGGAGATGAAGATGAAGACACGGAAGAGGATGATCCCGAGGAACGCGCGGATCTGGATTTCAGCGTCACCGCCAGGATGAAGGGTTACGGAGGGAGGCGGGTTGAGCTTCTCTTCGGCGATGTACCCGACCTGGTTAAGATCGAGCTTTCCCCGGCTCCCGCGATCACGGGTGTCGTCTACGATCCGGAGGGCAACCCCGCTCCGGCTGCTCTCGTGCGGCTGAGCTATCCATTCCCCGAGGAATTGGAGAGCCTGGGATTTTTTGATACCAGCATGATCTTCAAGGCGGTCACGGTCAGTGATCGCAACGGGCGCTTCAGCTTCAGTGATTTTTCCTCTTCGGAAGACAGCGAGTATCGAATGATCGCCGATCACGTTTCCTACGCGCGCGGCTATTCGGAGACCTTCTCCTATTCTCCCGAGTTCGATCCCGACCAGCTGGTCGAGATCCAGCTCGAGAAGGGCGGCGAGATCGAGGGAGTGGTCACCAGCGGTGGACAGCCTGTGGCCGGGGCGACTCTGCGTCTTCGGCGACGCAGCGAGAGGGAGAGATCAACCCAGGAGCAGATGTTCACCAATATGCTCGGGCTGCCCAAGGGCGGCGAGGAGGCCCGGACCAACTCCAAGGGCGAGTATTCCTACAGCAACGTCGGTATCGGTCAGTACACGATCAGCGCGGAGGTCTCCGGCTTCAAGGAGTCCTCCGAGGAGGAGGTGGTGATCGAGGGCGGCGACAGCAAGGCGATCGACTTCGACCTCGATCCGGGCGGAAGCATCTCGGGGACGGTTCTCGATGCCGTCGGCACGGTGCTCGCCGGCGCCAAGGTTCGCCTGCTGAAGCTGGAGAACCAGCCCGAAGGCTTCCGACGGGCCCAGAAGTACTTCGGCGGCTCCTACAAATCGACGGTTACCGAGGATGACGGCACCTTCAGTATCGATGGACTTCCCGAGGGCGCCTATTCGGTGATCGCGGAGAAGGGAGGCTATCGCCAGGAGGAGCTGGAAGGAGTGAGCCCGGGAGATGATGGCGTCCGGATCGTCCTCGTGCTCTCCGCCGCGCTTCTCGGGCGGGTCACCGACCAGGCCACCGGCGCGCCGCTGACGAGCTTCCGGCTCACGCTCCAGCAGGAGGGCTCCTCCAGCAGGTTCCCCTGGGGCGCTTCGCGCGAGATCAACGACCCGGACGGACGCTTCAAGAGAGAAGATCTCGACCCGGGGCGCTACGAGGTCAAGCTGCGAGCGGCGGGCTACGTTTCCTTCTCCACCGAGCTGGACATCGCCCAGGGCGAGCGCCTGGAGCAGAATTTCTTCCTGGTCCGGGCCGGCCGCCTGGGCGGAGTGATCACCGACCAGGCCACCGGCGCCCCCCTGCGCGGAGCCTTCGTCAAGCTTGTCCCCGACACCCGCCCGCTGTCGGCTCAGAATCCGGCGAAGGAGAAGGGCATCTCGAAGGTGGGTGAGTCGACCGAGGCCGAGACGGTTGACGAGGCGAAGGAGCGCGAGGAAGATACCCGCGTAATGTTCGATTACTACAATAATACGAATCTCGGCGGCGCTGAAAAGACGGCGGCGGATGGGAGCTTTCTCATCGATACGGTCCCCTCGGGTCCCCAGAGAGTCCTTGTCAGCCATCCGGACTATGTCCAGTTTGAGGGCCGGGTAGAGGTTGCTCTCGGTGACGCGGCTGAGATGCAGTTCAGCCTCTCGCCGGGAATGTATATCTCCGGCCAGGTCCAGGATGAGGCAGGAGAGGCTCGCAGGGGAATCGTTGTCTTTATTCGCGGGGCAACCGAGGAGAACCGGTTTGTGCGCAAGGCCGACACCACCGATGCGGAAGGGAGCTTCAGGATCGAGGGGATCTCCTCCGGCCGCTACAGGGTGTTTGCCGTCGTTCGCGGAGGCGGAGCGCGCTCCGAGGCGCAGGTCGTCAACCTCGCGCGCAGCAAGGATGATTTCCTACTGGTCCTGCCGGGTTCGAACCGCTGATCCGCGGTGGAGGCTGCAGGTGAGTACAGGAATGACCGACGAGGATACCGAGCCAGCCGACCCGACCCGTTCCGCGCTCGAGCCCCCCGCGGGAGACCCCACCTCGATCTTCGAGGCCTTTCGCGGTGTCCATTCGACCGAGCTGCTGACCGCGGCCGTGGCCCACTTTGAGATCTTTACCAGGCTTGAGGGCGGCGCCCTGGATGCCGCCGAGCTGAGGGAAATGATCGGGTTGGGCGAGCGGCCCTTCGTCGTCCTGTCTACCGCATTGCAGGCCATGGGGCTGCTCGTTGCCGGTTCCTCGGGAGAGCTCGAGTTGACGTCCCTGGCACGGGAGCATCTTCTCGAGGGACGTGATTTTTATGTCGGAGACTATGTTCGGCTGGCCGCTGACAATCCCTCCGTTCTCGCGATGGTGGAGAGTCTTCGAGCCGACCGCCCGCGAGGCAGCGACCCGCAAGAGGGTGGGGCGGCCTACATCTACCGAGACGGGATCAAGTCTGCCATGGAGGACGAGGAGGCGGCGCGTTTCCTGACCATGGCGCTGGCCGGCAGGGCCGCCAACGTGGCGCCGCTTCTGGCGCAGGCGGCCTTGCTGGAGGGCAGCGAGCTCCTGCTCGATGTAGCCGCCGGTAGCGGGATCTACAGCGCCGCGCTGCTGCAGGCCAATCCCGGCCTGCAGGCCATCGCCTGGGAGCGCCCGGAGGTCGTCAAGGTGGCGCTCGAGCTTGCCGGCGAATACGGCCTCGGCGACCGGCTGGAATGCGTTAGCGCGGATATGTTCGTCGACGAGGTTCCTCCGGGGGTTGACGTCATTCTCCTGTCGAACGTTCTGCACGATTGGGATGTTCGAGAATGCCGCGAGCTGGTGACTCGCCTGGCGGCGGCTCTGCCTCCGGGAGGGAAGCTGCTGGTGCACGATGTTTTTCTCAACGATGAGCTCGATGGCCCGCTGCCGATCGCCCTCTACTCGGCGGCTCTCTTTTCGCTGACGGAGGGACGGGCCTATTCAGCGGCTGAGTATCGCTCCTGGATGGAAGCTGCGGGGCTCCAGCCGGGCGAGATCATTCCTACGCTGGTTCATTGCGGAGTCCTTGCGGGCGTAAAGGTCTGAGATCGTCATGATGACCTTGCGCGCAAAGCAGCGGTGGTGCTTTCAATATGCGTCGAGCGGTGCGGAAGTACGGCGGGGGCCTTTACTTGCGCTTTTCGACATGCCAGGTGTGCTTGCGCAGCCTGGGGCAGTATTTCTTCAGACGCAGCTTCACCCCGCGACGGCGAGAGACGAGGTAATTGCGTTGCCCGCTTTCCTCGCAAGTCAGCCAGACCTGTTCGGTTCGTTCTTTCTTTTTGGCCATTTCCGTCTCCAGAAGCTTTATTCAAACAGAAGAGCATAATGCCCCGGGCACCTTGATGCAACGCCCTGTTGATAAAACTGGCAGGAGAATATGAGCCGGAGGTGGGGTGAAACCAACCGCTCATGTTCCGAAAATCCGCTCCGGGAGTCTAATTCGCGACGAAATTCACCAGGCTGTCGGGTACGGCGATGACCTTTCGGACGGTGAGTCCCTTGAGGGCCTCTACGACGGCGGGGTCCTGGCGGGCAAATTCCTCAAGGCCTTCGGCATCGAGGCCCGCGGGTACGTTGAGGCGGGCGCGGATCTTGCCCATCACCTGGATCGCGACCTCTACCTGGTCTTCGACCAGGAGGCTTGCATCCACCTCGGGGAACGGCTCGTAGGCGATGCTGGCGGAGTGACCAAGCTTTTCCCAGAGCTCCTCGGCGAGATGAGGAGCGAAGGGGGCGATCATCTTCACCAGGTTCTCGGCGGTCCCGACAGGGATGCTGTCGATTCCGGTGAGGGCGTTGTTGAGCTCGATCATCTTCGCTATGGCAGTGTTGAAGCCGAGCGCGTCCATGTCCGCGCGAACGCCGGCTATGGTCTTGTGCAGTTTTTTCTGCAGCTCGTCGTCAGCCGGTTCGGAAGAGACCCTGAGCTCACCGCTCTCCTCGTCGACAAGATTTCTCCAGAAGCGCTGGAGGAAGCGATGGGAGCCGATGATGTCGCGAGTGTTCCAGGCTTTGGACGCCTCGAGCGGGCCCATGTACATCTCGTAGAGCCGCAGAGTGTCGGCGCCAAAATCGGAGCAGATCTCATCGGGAGTGACGGCGTTCTTCAGGCTCTTGCCCATCTTGCCGAATTCCCGGTTCACCGGCTTTCCATCGTGAAAGAACGAGCCTTCTTTTTCTTCGACCTCCGAGGCTTCGACGTAGATACCGCGCTCGTCGGTAAAGGCCGCCGCCTGGACATAGCCCTGGTTGAAGAGCTTGTGGAAGGGCTCCGGAGTGGAGACGTGGCCGAGATCGAAGAGCAGCTTGTGCCAGAAGCGCGAGTAGAGCAGGTGAAGCACCGCGTGCTCGGCCCCGCCGACATAGAGGTCGACGCCGCCGATCCTGGAGGTTTCTCCATCGTAGCTCGCGGGCCGGGTCTCTCCCTCCTTGCCGCTGAGCATCCAGTAGCCTTCGGTCTCCTCCGCGGCGTAGCGCTCATCGTTGTCCGGGTCCAGGTACCTGAGGTAGTACCAGCAGGAGCCGGCCCAATTTGGCATGGTGTTCAGCTCTCGCTGGTAATCGTTTCCATCGATGGAGACGGTCGCCCAGTCTTTAGCGCGAGCCAGGGGAGGCTTGGGTTGCGAGTCCGGATCCTCATCCACCTCGGGCTTGTAATCTTCCATCTCCGGGAGCTCGAGCGGCAGGTCCGAGTCCCGCAGGCCGATCGGCGCTCCCTCGCTGTCGTAGATAATGGGGAAGGGCTCACCCCAATAGCGCTGCCGACTGAAGAGCCAGTCGCGCAGCTTGTAGTTGATCGTGCCGCTGCCGAGGCCGTTCTCTTCAAGCCACCCGGTGATCTTGTTTTTCGCCGCAGGCGTCGCGAGACCGTCGATGATACCGGAATTGACCGCGGTGCCATGGCCCGTAAAGGCCTCTCCCTCCGCTATTTCAGCCTCGGACGGGGCCTTGACGACCTCGATGATCGGCACTTCGAACTGGGTGGCGAACTCGAAGTCGCGGGTGTCGTGGGCCGGCACGGCCATGATGGCCCCGGTTCCGTAGCCCATCAGGACGTAGTCGGCGATGAAGATCGGAACCCTCTCCGCGGTGACGGGATTGACCGCCCAGGCGCCGATGAAGACACCGGTTTTTTCTTTCTCTTCCATCTGGCGTTCGATATCGGTCTTCGAGTCGGCATAGTCCTTATAGGCCGCCACCATCTCCGCCGGGCTTGCGGTCGCCGCCGGCC
Source organism: Planctomycetes bacterium UBA1146 (assembly GCA_963579555.1). GTDB lineage: Bacteria > Planctomycetota > UBA8108 > UBA8108 > UBA8108 > UBA8108. Next base: position 5,860 of record CAUZHA010000127.1, on the reverse strand, counting down.
GACCGGGGAATTGTCCCCTCCAGGACTCCGGAACAGAGTCGTCATATTGACCGGCGGTCAGCCTGTCAACGAGTGGATGCTCAGGTGCCAGGACCATGTAGGTCGCGCCGTAGAGAGTGTCGGGGCGGGTGGTGAAGACCCTGATGGTGAGCTCTTCGGGGGGGGAGCCGCCGGGCCATCCGGATGAGACGCGCGCCTCGAGCCAGCCGCCGGCCGCGTCCGCGGACTCGCCGCCGGCCGGGTCGATTCCGAGGAAGTCCACCTCGGCGCCCTCGCTGCGTCCGATCCAGTTGCGCTGCATGAGCTTGATGGGCTCCGGCCAGTCCAGGTCCGCGAGATCATCCAGGAGCCGTTCGCAATAGGATGTGATCCGCAGCATCCACTGTCTGAGAGGCCGCTTGTAGACCGGCATATTGCCTCTCTCGCTGCGGCCCTCGGCGGTGACTTCTTCGTTGGCGAGGACGGTACCCAGGCCTGGACACCAGTTGACGGGAATCTCCGCCACGTAGGCCATCCGGCGTCCGTTGACGATCGCCGCGCGCTCCTGTTCATTGAGCTCCTGCCATTTCCCGCCCCCGGGATTGCTCTCTTCGTCGACGGGATCGATGCGTCCGGATTCAAGCTCCTCGATGAGCTCCGCGATGGGCCGGGCCCGGTCGAGCTCTTCGTCATACCAGGAGTTGAAGATCTGGAGAAAGATCCACTGTGTCCACCTGTAGAAGGGAACGTCGGTGGTTGCGACGGAGCGTCTCGGGTCGTGGCCGAGCCCGAGGCGGCGCATCTGCGCCTTCATGGTGGCAATGTTCGCCTCCGTCGTGATCCGGGGATGCTGCCCGGTCTGGATGGCGTATTGCTCGGCAGGCAGCCCGAAGGCATCGTAGCCCATGGGATGCAGAACGTTGCAGCCCTGCATCCTCTGGTAGCGGGCGTAGATGTCTGTGGCGATATAGCCCAGCGGGTGTCCAACATGCAGCCCTACGCCGGAGGGGTAGGGGAACATATCCATGATGAATTTCTTCGGCCGGGCGGGGTCAAAGCCCTCCTCTCCCGGGTTGGGCGCGTGGAAGGTCTCTTCCCGTTCCCAGTGATCCTGCCACTTCCCTTCGAGCTCCTGCGCCATGAGCGCGTTGTAGCGGTGCGGGTATTCGTTGCCGGTTTCCGTCTGTTCTGCTTCGCTCATACCGATTTTATCCGGAAGATACGGTTCTCAGACTCCGTCACCAGGGCTTTTTAACGCGTTCCAGGGCAGCTTTCGAGATGGACTAAAAAAGATGCCCCCGATTGGCCGATTATCCTAACACGGGGCCGAATCATGGCAAGAAGAGGGACCTTTCCTTTCTTGTCCAGGCGCCTTTTACGGGCCGTGGGCCATTAAATTTTGGATACTTGTGTTTTTGCTGTAGGCTGAAAGATATGCCGATTTATGAATACACCACTTCGGGCGAGGGCTGCGAGTATTGCGAGGTGTCCTTCGAGCTCTTCCAGGGGATCAACGACGAGGCCCTGGAGACCTGTCCTTGCTGCGATGAGCCGATTCGAAAGCTGATTTCCGGCTTCATGGTCGGCAAGGGAGACCCCCTGCGTCCCTCCAATCTCGACTCAAAGGGTTTTACCCAGTACAAGCGAATGGGTAAGGGCTATTACGAGAAGACAGCCGGTCCCGGCCCGAACGCCATCGCCGATGGCGGCTCCTGAGCCCGCTCCCGCGCTCTACTGATGCTTCCCCGCTGACGGTATCCCGTGAGATTAGTTGAATATTCCCTTACTCCGTCTGCGTCTCACAGGGTAGAGATGCGGTATCAAAGCAGTTAGAACGGCGGCGCTGCCGGCGTTTTCAGCTCCAGGAGGCCAGGGATGAAGGGCGAAGAAAATAGAGCGCTTGCGCGGCCGAGGTGGCTGGTCTGGGCTTCAGTGCTCGCGCTGGTCCTGTTCGCCCTCTTCGTCGGCGCGCCTCTCTTCCTCGGCCCTGGCGATTACGATGCGGGCGCTGGCGATTCCGGACACGGAGCGATCCGTGTTCCGGCTGACGGTCCGGCAGCCGGGGCGGGAGCTTCCGGGCAGACGGCCGGGTCGGAGCTGGCAGGGGATGCGGTCACGCCCGTGGGCGGCGATGGCCGGGAGAACGCTGGGGCGGGCTCGACGGCTACAGCCGATGCTGCGATTCCCTCCCTTGGCGAGGCTGCTGTTCGAAGAGATGGTGCTGAGACAGACGCGAGCCAGGGTTTCATTTTTGATGCCGTCAGCGGCGACCCGGTGGCCGGTGCGAATGTGCGCTTGAGCTGGTTTCACGGTTCAACAGCGCTTTCGCGGGCAGGCCTCTCTCCGCTGGCCGCGGTGATTCGCCAGACGGCAGGGGATGGAAGCTTCAGGTTTCCCGAGGTTGAGCCCGAAGACCCGCGCCTGCGGGCGCATGTCCAGATCAACCATCCCGGGTATTCTCCCGAGGTCTGCGTCCTGCATGGCCGCCGGGATTCCCGCGGCCGCTGGACGAAGGCCGAGGTCGCGGGGGATACGCCCGACCTGGTCATTCTCGGAGGGCGCGGTGGCGGGCCGGGGACCGGCAGCCGCATCGAGTTCTATATTCGTCGTACGCTGACGGTCCCCCTGACGATCCTGGCTCCCAATGGAGGGGGGCTGTCCCATGCGCCGCTGGCTGTCAGGCCCTGGGTTGATGATCATTCCTTCCTGGATGAACCCGAGCTCGAGATCACCTGGAGCGGCCGCCTCGTGCGTCCCGGCCCGTGGCGGGTACTCTATACCGATGAGCGGGGGTCGCTCAGGCTGCCCTTCTCCGAGACTCCCTGGGAGCTCGAGCTTCTCCACCCGCTCTTTTTTCTTCACGGAGCTCGCCAGCCTGGCTACCCCGAGACGATCGGTCGGCAGCGGATCCTGTTCCAGGATGCCCAGGAGCTCATCCTGGAGGCGGAGCAGGGCTACCTGGCCGGTCATCGGCTGGTCGATCTCGATGGCAGACCTCTTGGAGAGTGTGAACTGGAGGTGGAGCTCGAGGGAATGCCGGCGCTTCGAACCCGGACCGATGCGAATGGGTGGTTTGAGCTGGGGATTCATCCCTTCCCTCGGCCGCTGCCGCCGCTCAGCCTCGCCAACCCCCGAGCCGGCCGTCTGACGGTTCTCTCTCCGCGGTATTGGAATCGCTCCATGGACATCGCCCTGCCGCTGCAGGAGCCGGAGCTTGTCCTGGAGGCGCGTCCGGCCGGGTTCCTGCGCTTTCGCCTGGTCTCGGGTGACGCAGAGACGCGCGCCCCGGTCGCCCCGGACAGCCTGCGGTCTACCCTGGACCTGTCGCTGATGCGGCTGGGCGCCAATGGAGAGGTCTCCTATTGCGGGGCCCTGCCGCCTGCCGGGAGCCTGGTGGGCATCCTCCAGTCCGGCTACCTGCCGTTCTCGGTTCTGCTCCCTGACCGCTCACCTCTTGCGCGAGGCGCGGCTCTTGACCTGGGGGAGCTCGAGCTCGTGCGCGGCTGGACCCGCGAGGTTCAGCTGCGGGGCGCGAGCGTCGAGGCCCTCTCGAGCGCCCGCCTGTCGGTCAGCCGGATCTCCGAGGTTCCGGCCGGCCTCGATGGGCTGGAGGTTCATCGCTACGAGCCCGGCGTCGATGGGCGCGTGAGCATCGGGGGTCTTCAGCAGGGCGAGTACCTGCTGTCGGTGGATGGTCCGCTGCTTCAGTCGTTCTCGGCAGACGCCACGATCTTTGAGGAAAATCTGGACGAGCCTCTCGGCCTTCCGCTGCAGCTGAGCGATGAGGAGCTGGTTTCCGTTTCGGGACTCATTGGCGGCCTGGGGCCTTTTGAGACCCGTGGGGTGACGGTGGTGGAGAGGTACTTCATCTCCGGCCGCGAGGAGCCCCTGGCGATGCCGCCGTATCCTCTCTCGAGCGAAGGCGTCTTCGGAAGCATCCGCAAGCTGAGGGGAGTCGAGGCGGTCGAGGTGACGATCTGTACGACGACGGAGAGGGGCGAGCAGGCCTTCCTGTCGCGAGGAGAGGGACCACCGGACTTTGATTTCGGCGAGCTTCGGCTTCGCCGTCCGCCCCATGCCGTTCTGGAGTTCTTTACCCGGGGATACCCGGTGGTCTTCCCCCCGCTGAATCTCGGTCTCGAGGGCGAGGCCGGCAGCGAGGTCTCGGCCCGCATGAGGCTTTCAGGAGAGCTTCTCATGATCGACAACCTGCGGCTGGGCCGCTATGTCCTGCGCTGGAAAGGTGTCGTCGGCGAGGAGGAGAGCTTTCTCTTCGAGGTGCGCAATAAGTTCGGCGGCGAGATCCGCGGCCGGGTGGAGAGAAGGCTGCTGCCCCGGGAAGCTCTCGAGATCGACATCGTTGACAGCCGCGGGGCGAGAATCGAGACCGCAAGGGTGATCCAGGAAGAGACCCTGCTGCCGCCGGGCCTCGGGCCGGGCCACCCTGCGCTCGAGAACAGGTTCTTCGTCACGGTGAAGACGCGTGAGGAGACGAGCTTCTCGGTGGAGGGCGACGGCTACCTGCCGGCCTTTGTCACGGTCCCCCCGGGGGAGGTCGTTCCGCGCACGATCGTTCTCTACAGGAACAACACCCGGGTGATGGGCAGGGTGCTTGATACAGGCGGCGAGCCCTTCACCGGTATCCTCGAGATCGACTGGACCCCGCGGACTCCGGCCCTGATTCGATATGGGCAGCCGATTATCGTGGAGGTGTTGAACGGGCGCCTGCAGGCGGGGGGGCTGCTGCCGCAGCCGCGAGATTTTATCTTCCGGCCGAAGGACTCGAGCAGTTTTCTCCGCCGCCGGCTCGCGCTTCCCGAGGAGCGCAGGCTGGTTGATCTCGGCGTTGTACGCCTGGGCGAGACGCGGGCGTTGAAGGGCTTCGCGTATCTTCCCGATGGCCGACCCGCTCCCGGAGCCGTGGTGGCGCTTATGCCGATGGACAGGGCCTACCGCTATCCCGGGGTCGATCCGATTGATCTGGCACGCCTGGAGTGGAAGACGAAGACGGACGAGCAGGGGGCCTTTGAGCTGGGGGAGCTGCCGCTGGTTCTGCCTCCACGCTGGGCCCTGGTTGCCCGGCTGGCAGGTTTTTTCGACAGCATCGAGGAGGACCCGGTATTCGAGCAGGTCTCGCGCGAGCTGGTGCTCGCCCCGGAGGCGGTGATCGAGTTGAACATCGGCTACGTCAACAAGCCGGGGGGAGACCACTACGCCTTCGCACTCGAATTCCAGGCGGACCCCGCCGATCCCGGCTCCCGGGTCGACCTGGGGGAGCTGCCGCCGGAGCTCTACGGCCTCCACAGATTCGAGGGAGTGCGCCCCGGACAGTACAGGGTGAAGTGGGGGCTCCGTGACGCCTATGAGCCGGTTCCGCCGGTCTGGGAGGATGTTTTTCTTCCCGTGGGCGGGCTGGCACGGCTCAACTTCGTCATCGAGGGACTTGTCGTTCGCGGCCGGGCGGTATTGAACGGTCTGCCGGTTGAGAAGGGTTGGGTCATCCTGACGCACAACCCGGGGGAGAATGGAGGAGCACGCGTCGGGCGGGTGCTCGATGGCGAGTTCGAGATGGTTGACCCGCCGAACGTGCTTCGCGCCTGGGCCGCCGTCATTCCCGAGGAGAAGGAGCAGGCGCGACAGAATATTTACCGCGGCGAGGCGCTGCCGGTCGAGGTGAAGAACTACCGGGCCTCTGTCCGCGCCGGCTTTCTCGATGTGTCGAGCGCGGGCTACGACATCAGGCTCGAGCTCGGCAAGGACCTGCTGCTGCGCAATCCCGGCTCCACCCTGAGCTTTGATCACTGGGAATGGGATGGAAGACGCTTTCGAGACGTGGAGGATGCCGAGCTGATTGAATCCAGCCGGATCACCTTCGGGCTGC
>CAUZHA010000126.1:0-12244 GCA_963579555.1 Planctomycetes bacterium UBA1146 | reverse complement strand
GGATCCACCAGCCGGATCATGCGCTGGTAGGCAGGTTCGTTTTTACGCGCCATGACACCCTGCTCCTCGTAATCGCGAACAGCCGGAGCCCAGAAGCCATAGGCCGCGTAGTGATGGTCCATGGAGGGAATCACGTTCACCACGTCGATAACGATCGGGATGATGGCGGAAACCCGCGGGTCGATGGCGCCGGTAAGCCACGTGGTCCAACCACGCTTGCTGGAGCCCGAAACGATAAAGCCGCTGACGGGGAGCGGCCCAGCGAGACCGGTAGCCCTGGTCGAGCCCAGGAATTCTTCGACGGCGTCCATCGCGCGCACCGCGCTTTTCACCATCGGCCAGCGAGCGAGCCAGGTCTGGTCGCCCGTATCCATGTAAAGGTTCCAGGTGTGGGCCACGAGATCATCTTCATAGCGCCCACGGAATTCCGGAGCGAAACCAAGCGGCTGGTTGGGCACCATGCCGAGGTTGGCCACGATCGTCCCCGAGGACAAGGCCATCGAGACGCTCTTGTTGTCCACGTCTTCGGCCACCGCCTCCCCGTTGCTTCCTCCATCGATGATGAGCAGGACCTCTGATGGCTCCCCCCCGCCCTCCTTCACGGAATCGGGAACGACGACCTCCAGTCGATGGGTCCAGCGGGTGCGGTCGACCTCGGTTTCGGAACGCCAGGTCTGCGAAACCAGCCTGAGAAGATAGCGCTGGAAACCTTCCCCCTCCTTTGATTCGAGCACCTCCCAGGAATAGCTGTCATCCCGCAGGTTGACGTACTCCCGGAGCGACAGATCCTTCCGAAGTCCCATCGGCGCGCAGCCGATGATGAAGAAAATTCCAGCGAGAGCAAAAAACCGCAGCGCAGGGCCGGGCCTCCAGCCCGGGGAGCTCTCGCCTTCAGCCAGCCGCCTCCCACCAGCGCCCGGCCTCATCCTCCAAAGACATCCTGAAGGGCCGCCCGCATGACCTCGGGGTCGGGGTCAACTCCGGTCCAGTACCTGAATCCCACCACCCCCTGGTTAACAAGCATCCCCAGTCCATCGAGAACCGTGCAGCCGCGCTCGGTGGCATCTCGAACCAGGCGGGTCCTTGGTGGATTCGGAATGACATCGGCCACCACCATGCCGGGCTCCAGGGTCTCGATGTTGAGGGGGACCCTGGCATCGACATCGGGAAAAAGACCTATGGAGGTCGCGTTGACGACAATATCCGTCCCGGGGGGAACGGAAAAATCGCCATCCCAGGGAACGAACGTTGCCTCGACGCCGACCTTCTCGACGAGCAGCTCAGCCAGCTCCTGGCCCCGCTCCGCCGTCCTGTTGACGATGGTAAAACCGACCGCTCCGGCCAATCCCATCTCCACCCCTATCGCCCTGGCCGCCCCACCCGCCCCGAGAATGACGACCCGCTTGCCCTCGGGGTCCGTGACCTCCCGCACCGATTGGACAAAGCCCTTCCCGTCGGTATTCTCACCGACCAGTTCATCCCCTTCGCAGACGATACAATTCACCGCCCCCATCATCGCAGCCGACTCTCCAAGCCTGTCGAGATGCTCAATCACGGCCACCTTGTGGGGGATCGTACAATTGCCGCCGCGGAAATTCATGGCCCTCATGCCGGTGACGGCATCTGCGAGATCCTCGGGCTCGACCTCGAGCGAGAGATAGCGCCAATCAAGCCCGTGATGGGCGAAGGCCTTCTCAATCATGTACTGGGTAGGATTTTCAGCGATCGGCTTGCCGAAGACCGCCACCAGCTCCTGCTTGAAGTTCCATTCTTTTGGCATGATATCACTCCGGGAAACATCTCTGGTGTAATCGACCATTGGGCAGGGCAGGTTACCAAGCAGAGACTCCTTTGAAAAGGCCAACTGGCCGATCAGGCGATGAGCTCTGTGATCGCCTCGCCCTCGGCGATCACCAGCGGCCTGTCCTGCGTATCGTAGACCTCTGTCGCGGGATCGATCCCCATCAGCTGAAATACGGTCGCGGCGAGGTCATCCGGCCTGACCGGGTCACGGCTTGGATAGGCTCCTGTTGAATCGGAGGCCCCGTGGACATAGCCGCCCTTGACCCCGCCGCCGGCCAGCAGGGCCGAATAGCATTGCGGCCAGTGGTCCCGGCTCTTGTTCGCGTTGATCTTGGGCGTTCGGCCGAACTCCCCCATCCAGACCACCAGGGTGTCATCGAGGAGTCCCCTGTCATCCAGATCATCGAGCAGGGTAGGCAGGGTCTGCTCGGTGATCGGCAGGTGCCGCTTCTCGATGATCGGAAACATCCTCGTATTGTCGAATCCGTGGGTGTCCCAGCCGCCGGAGGTCGCGCTCCTTCCTCCGATGGTTGCGTCGAAATAGACTGTAACGAAGCGTACCCCAGCCTCCACCAGGCGGCGGGCCAGCAGGCACCCCTGGCCATAGGTATGACGACCGTAGCGCTCTCGAACGGCCGCCGGCTCGCGTGAGATGTCGAAGGCGTCTCTCACCCTGGTCGAGCTCAGCATCGTCAGGGCCTTCTTGTAGTAGTCATCAAGGCCCTTCGCGGAGGCTGAATACTCGAGAAGCCTGGACTGCGAATCGATCAGCTTCTGCATCTCTCTTCTTCTCTGCAGCCGCTCAAAGGAGAGGCCGGAGGGCAGGCTGAGTTCTGGCAGCTTGAAATTTTTGCTGTTCGGATCCTCCGCGATAAAGAAAGGGTCATGGGCCTTGCCCAGGAAGCTCGCCCGCTGTCCGGGGGTAACCGACCCATCGGATATCACGTGAGGATAGGAAACGAAGGTCGGCAGCTCACTCTTGAGCGGAGCCACCTTGTCGACAACCGAACCGTAGGCCGGATAGAGGCTGAGCGAGTCTCGAAGCCTCTGGTCATCCCTGGGAGGGGCGTGTCCGGTCAGCGCGTAATAGGCCGCAGAGTTGTGATTCTTCATGGTGTGGTGCATGCTCCGAACCAGGCAGATGCGATCCATCTGCTTCGCCATTCGCGGCAGGTGCTCGCTTACCGGGAGCCCGGGAACAACACTCTTGATGGGCTTGTGCGGCCCACGAATTTCAGCCGGGGCGCCGGGCTTCATATCGAATGTGTCGACATGACTCGGCCCGCCAAACTGAAACAGGAAAATCACCGACTTGGCCTTTACCGGCGGGGCTGCTGCCGCGACCTCCTCCTCGGCTCTCAGGAGGCCCGGAAGGGTAAGGCCAAGCATCCCCAGGCCGCCAACACTCAGCAGGCTGCGGCGGCTGATACCCGTTGTCTCAAAATCACCACAGGCTCCCGGGACTCCCCGCGACAACAGCCGTTCCCGATCTTTGCGATTCATACCTGTCTCTCTACCTGCGAAGCAGGAACTCCTTGGAATTCACCAGCGCCCAGGCCAGGTCCTCGAGGGCGACCCGTCCTCCCCCGGCTGAGGAGAAGAGCCGCCTGGCTGAAGCGACCTCGGCCTCCGATGGAGGACGCCCGAGCGCGCTCCAATAGAGCTCGCTGATCAGCCCCATTTCGCCCAGACCGGAATCGGCAAGAACACCAAGCCTGTTGTCACCTCTCGATATCATATCGTGAAGCATCGGCCCGCTCACCAGGTGAAACGCCTGGGCAAGATGGGTCTGCGACATTCGCTCGCACTCACAGGTCAACATCCTGTCGGGCTTGCCGAAGAGCTTGAGAAACACGTCGGCGCTGCTTGGCTTCTTGTACCGGGGAAGGATCGCGTTCGTTCCCGGAAGCTGCACAGCGCGAATCCCCCGCGGATAGCCGTTAAAGGAAGGGCTGACACCCATCACCTGCGCGAGACCATCCACCAGCTGTTCCGCATCAAGCCGGCGGGGAAGAACCCTTGCGAAGCCGGTCTCCACCTTGCCGTTTGAATCGACAGGGACGGAGCTCAGCTGGTAAGCGCTCGAATTCATAATCAACCGAATCACCTTCCTGAGCTCAAAGCCGCTCTCTTCAAGCTCCCCGGCGAGCCGCTCGAGCAGCTCGGGGTGGCTAGGAGGATTCGTGGCGCGAAAATCATCTACAGGATCAACAAGCCCCTTGCCCATGAGGTTGAACCAGATCCGGTTGACGAGCGACCGCGAGAAAAAGGGGTTCTCCCTGCTCGTCACCCAGTCAGCGAGGAATTCGAGCGGGTCATCCTTCTCCCCCGGGCCTCCAGCTGCCGCCCCAAGCAGGAGAGGAGCAACGCTCTTGCCATCCCGAGGATCCTTCAGCTCGCCGTCGCGCGCGATCCACACGACCTGCTCGCCAACGAAGGCATTCTTGTCGAGGCCATCACGACGCTTGTTCTCAAACACCTTGTAGCGCACACGAGAGAACAGCGCGGCCCAGCCGTAGTAGTCATCCTGGGTCCACCGCTCGAAGGGATGGTTGTGGCACTTGGCGCAGGCGAGTCGCACGCCGAGAAACACCTGGGCCGTATTCTCCGCCCTCTGAAGAACATCCCTGTTCGCCCTGAGGTAATTGGCGGGAGGGTTCCTGTACGTGCTGCCGCGGGCGGTCAGGAGTTCCCGGGCAAAGACGTCGAGGGGTTTCCCCGCGGCGATACTCTCGCGGATCCAGCGCTGGAAAACCTGCACTCCTTTTCGATCGAGAACCTTCTCCTCGTTACGCAGGAGATCGCCCCATTTCAGCGCCCAGAAATCAGCGAAGCCAGCGGTAACGAGCAGCGCGTCAATCTTGCGCGCTCTCTTTCCGGGCTTCTCAGCCGAGATGAAGGCCCTGGCCTCATCAGAGGTGGGCAGCCGACCGGCAAGGTCAAGGGTCGCGCGGCGCAGGAAGACCGTATCGTCGCAGACCTCCGCTGAATTCAGGCGCAGGCGCCTGAGCTTACCGAAGATGGCCTTATCGATAAAATTCTTCTCCAGCGGACCGCGCCACTCATAGCCTTTCCCCGCGGGGACGAAGGCGACCCGCACCGGCTCCTGCCGTCCGAGATACCTGACCAGGACAGTGCTCTCTCCGAAAGAGGACCGACGGATAAGCCCGCTGGAGGACACCTCCACGATATCGCCAACCGGCTCATAGACCGCGAGTTCGCTCACATCTCTCCTCGTTCCATCAGAAAAGACCGCGTGGACACGGATCTGCAGCTCAGCCGCCGGATCGACGAGGACCTCGAGCTCCTTACCCGGGCTGACCTCCAGCCGCTCGAGCTTCGCTGAGCGGGAATCCGGGCCGGGGGCGCCTGAACGAATCCAGCTCCTGAGGATTTCAAAAGGGACGTCTCCCACCCTGAAACGCCTCCCGCCTTCGTGGGGAACCTCCGCGGCAGGCTTGAGAAGTAGGAGGCTCTTTTCGGGTATCACCCGGTCGACACGCCGCCCCCGGGGGCCCCGCGTAAGAGCCACGTAGTCAAAGGCGGGGTCCTGGCCGCGCAGCGAGAGCTTGAACCCGCCCTTGCCGCTGCGGTTGCCGTGGCAGGTCCCCTGGTTGCAGCCGGCCTTGGAGAGGACCGCCATGACGTCATTAGAAAAATCAACGCGCTCTGCATCCGCCCCGTGAAGGGAGGCTCCGCCAGGATGAGACCATCCCCATACGGCCGCCATGAACAGGAAAATAATCTGGTTTCGCATCGTCGTGCTCACTCGCGCCTTGGGACATCAACCGGTCCTCACGGCCAGGAGGCAGGTCTCCATAGCCGACCCGGTCACCCGACCCTCTCTATTATAGTTAGACCCCGCCCGGTAACAACCGGATAGGTTTGCCTGCGGCAAGAAGAGCAGCTAACCTGAGCGCCGCTTGAAAAAAAACCACAGCCTCCTATTCACCCAGAAACCGGGACGCACGATCCTCGCCATGACGCTGCCGGTGCTTGGCACGGCCATCGCGGAGCCGCTGACATCCCTGGCTGACACCTGCTTCCTGGCCCGGCTCGGCTCCACGCCCGTGGCCTCACTCGGAATCGCCACCTCCATCCTCTCGGGCTCCTTCTGGGTCCTGAACTTCATCGGCATCGGGATCCAGACCCTCGCCGCCAGCGCCGAAGCCGAAGATGACAGGGAACTCCTGCAGAAGCGCGGCGCAACAGCGCTGCTCATGGCCGGCATGCTGAGCATCATCATGGCGGCCCTGCTGCCCTTTCTCGACACGATCGCCGAGCTGATGGGAGCCGCCGGAGAGCTGCAGGCGACGACAGTAGAATACATGCGCATTCGTCTGCTTGGAGCCCCCGCCGTCCTGGTGGGCTTCGCTGCCTTTGGCATCCTGCGCGGCATCCAGGACATGCGGACACCTCTGTACATCTCGGCGGGGATCAACGCCCTCAACATCATCCTGGACCCACTGATGATCTTCGGCATGGGCCCATTCCCCGAAATGGGGGTCGCCGGAGCGGCCTGGGCCAGCGTGATCAGCCAGTGGCTTGGCCTCGCCTGGGCCTTTACGGCTGTGCGAAAAAAGATCGGCTTCCGCCCGGCCCTCCACCGGCCCACCCTGATGTACCTGCTCTCGACGGGAAGAGACATGTTCATCCGCACAGGATCTCTGAACGTCTTTCTCGCTCTCGCAACCCGCACAGCCACGCTTGCCGGCGACCAGACAGCCGCCGCCCACCAGGCCGTACGGCAGCTGTGGTTTTTCACCGCCCTGCTGCTGGACGCCTACGCAATCGTCGGCCAGAGCCTGGTAGCCTATTTTCTCGGAAAGGGAGACCGCGCCATGGCGAAGAAGGCGGCAGCCTTCACCATGGGCTGGAGCATCGCAAGCGGCTTCTTCATGACCGGTGTTCTGCTGGCAATCAAGGAGCCGGCCTCCGCCCTGTTGATGCCGCCGGACGCATTGAAGCTGGCCTCCGGAGCCTGGATCATCAGCTGCCTTTGCCAGCCGCTCAATGCACTTTGCTTCGCCACGGATGGCGTCCACTGGGGAACAGGCGACTACGGCTTCATGAGAAATACCGTTGTCGTTTCCACCGCGGCCGGCATCGCCGGACTCTATCTGATCGACCCCGAAGGCCCTGACTGCCTGGCCCTGATCTGGCTCGTCTGCGTCGGAACGATCATCTCCCGTGGAATCCTGGGGTTCCTGAGAATCTGGCCGGGCTTCGGCCGGGCGCCGCTGCGCGCGCGGCGTGACACCTGATTTACTCCTCATTTTCTGGACAGGACATCGCCGCTGTGGTCCGATGCTTTCCGGACAGTCCCGACAGCCGCTGGAGGACAAGATCGCTTCATGATTACAGGCAACCCGGCAGATTCGATAGCAAGTACCCGCAGAAGCTTCCTGGCCACCTCGGCAAGCGGACTGGGAACGCTCGGGCTTGCCCACCTGCTCCAGGAACAGGGGCTGCTTGGGGCTGAGGGAGAGGGCGGCCTGCCCGCATCTCCCCTGGCCCCCCGGCTGCCGCACTTCGCTCCCAGGGCCAAAAACTGCATCTTCCTGTTCATGGCTGGAGCCCCGAGCCAGCTCGACCTCTTCGACCCCAAGCCCAAGCTTGATGAGCTGCACGGCAAGCCCCTCCCTGAATCGATGACGAAGGATGTCCGCTTCGCCTTTATCAAGAAGAAGACCGCCGTGCTGATGCGAAGTCCCCGCAAGTTCACTCGCCACGGCCAATGCGGAATGGAGCTCTCGGATTTCCTCCCGCACATCGGCAGCTGCGCCGACGACATAGCACTGGTCAGATCCATCTACTCCGAGCAGTTCAACCATCATCCGGGCCAGCTCATGATGAACACCGGAGTGGCACGGTTTGGAAACCCGAGCGTTGGTTCCTGGCTGAATTACGGACTCGGATCGGAATCGAAAAACCTTCCCGGCTATGTGGTCCTCACCGCAGGGAGAGGTTCGAGCGGGGGAACCTCGAACTGGACCAGCGGCTTCCTCCCTTCCGCCTACGCGGGGGTCCTCTTCCGCAGCAAGGGCGAACCGATCCTGAATCTCGACAACCCCCCCGGCCTGGGCCCGGACCTCCAGCGCGCCAGCCTCGACGCCCTGAGAGATCTCAACAGCAGGCGCTACGCGAAAACGCTCGACCCTGAGATCCAGAGCCGTATCGCTTCCTACGAGCTCGCCTTCCGCATGCAGAAATCCGCTCCCGAGCTCATCGATCTTCGAGACGAAACCAGGTCGACCCTGGACATGTATGGAGTCGGCAGGAAGGACCTTCCAAACGCCGGTCGAGGCGGTGGAAAGAATGTCTTTTCAAACTTCTCTACCAACTGTCTGCTGGCTCGGCGCATGGTCGAACGAGGCGTCCGGTTCGTCAATATTTACCACGCCTCCTGGGATCACCACAGCAACCTGGAAAAAGAGCTGCGCTACAATGCAACCATGGCGGACCAGCCCGTAGCCGCGCTCATCAAGGATCTCAAGCAGCGGGGTCTTCTCGATGACACCCTGGTGGTCTGGGGGTCTGAATTCGGAAGGACCCCTCTTGGAGAAAACCGCGGCGGGCGCTCGGCCAATACCGGACGTGACCACCACCCCTTCAGCTTCAGTATCTTCATGGCCGGCGGAGGAATTCGCGGCGGGCAGGTCATTGGCGAAACAGATGAGGTCGGCTGGCACGCGATCAAGGAACGGATGCACATCAACGACTTCCATGCAACCCTCCTGCATCTTTTCGGGTTCGACCACGAGCGGCTCACCTATCGTTTCAAGGGACGCGACTTCCGCCTGACTGATGTCGCCGGCAAGGTCGCGAACAAGCTCATCTCCTGACCCCGGAAAAGGTATCACCATGGGACCATCTCACCTCCAACCGGCTATGGCCCGGGCCGTATCGGCGGCGCTGCTCCTTTGTCTCCTCTGCCTTCCAGGGTCCGCCGCTGAGCTGGCAGCGAAGACCGGCGCCCTGGTGGACAAGGCCATGACGGAGGAGATGGAAAAGCAAGCGCTTGTCGGAGCGGCCCTCGGAGTCATCGTGGATGGAGAGATCGCCTACCTGAAGGGATACGGCCTGGCTGACCGGGAGGCCGCGGTGCCCGTCACCCGCAAGACCCTCTTTCGCTGGGCCTCGATCTCCAAGTCCGTGACCTCAGTCGCAGCGATGCAGCTTTACGAGAAGGGACTGTTCGACCTGGGCAAAGACGTCCGGACCTACGTCCCTGAGTTCCCCGACAAGAAGACCCTCATCACCCCCCGCGACCTTCTCTGCCACCAGGGTGGAATCGTACATTACACCAATGGAGAGCTGATCCGAACCCTGCGGGAATACGAAACGGCGAATCCCTTCGAGAGCGTGATCCTGGCGCTGGACACCTTCAAGGAGTCACCGCTCGTCAACCAGCCCGGCGAGAAGTTCTCCTATACGACCCATGGCTTTATCCTTCTCAGCGCGGCGATCGAGAGGGCCGGCAAGGAGAAGTTCGCCTCGCAGGTCAGAAATCGGATTATCCTGCCGCTGGGAATGACAACCATGCAACCTGACTACCAGTGGAAAACCATTCCCAACAGGGCCGTGGGCTATCTCAGAAAGAAGGGAGAGGTGATCCCCTCCACGAACACCGACGTCAGCTGGAAGCTCGCAGGAGGAGGCTATATCTCCAATATTGACGACCTGGCGATCTTTGCCAGGGCCCTCATCCACGGCAAGCTGGTCAAGCCGGAAACCGAAAAGCTCATGTGGACGCCGCAAAAACTGAAGGACTCAAAGCCCACCACCTACGCCTACGGCTTTAACATAAATGGAATGGGAGATGATCTGCAGGTGGCTCACAACGGCGGCCAGGAAAAGACCCGCACGCGGATGGTCATCTTTCCGCGAAAACGCTTTGGAGTGGTGGTCATGTCGAACTCAGAGCACTGCAACTCCAGAAAGCTCGCGGGCGCCATAGTCGATACCTTCTCGAAGCCCGCCGGAAAAAAAGCGGGAGAGACCAGCCGGCTTCCACCTGGCGAGACGCATCCTCAAAAGCGGGAAAAGGTGAAACTCCTGCCTTCGGTGCCCCAGACGGGCAAGGAAGACGCCGGGCTCTTTGAAGAACTGCACAAGTACGTTCAGGCGCGACTGAAGGCGCTTACTGCCCGGAATGTCCGCCCGGCTGAGCGGCCATGACAGGGAGAACGGCCCAGGATTCGAAGCTGCCGAAGGCCTTCTCCTGGCTGGAAGAGAGCCCCTTTTTCCAGGCTGGCCTCCAGGGATATTCGGACGCGGCTATGCGCATTATCTCGAGGCGACACGGCAGCCCCTATTGCGTGACGGAGGCCATGCCTGACCAGTTCCTCATCAACGGCGGGAAAGGGCTGAAGGATGCCGAGCTGGACCCGGAGGACCACCCTATCGCCGGACAGCTCATGGGCTCCAACCCGGCCAGCATGGCGAAGGCCGCCGGGGTTCTGCTGGAGCTCGGCTACGATGTCATCGACCTGAACATGGCCTGTCCCGTCAAGAGGCTCAGGAAGAATATCCGTGGAGGGCATCTCCTCAACAGGCCTGAAGAGGCCATAGCGATCCTTCGAGAGGTCCGACAGGCTGTCGGATCCTCGGCGCCGCTGACCATCAAGCTCAGAAGAGGTTTTGACGACGAGCGAGGCTCGGAGAAGGACTTTCTGCGAATCCTGGAGACGGCCATCGAGGAGGATTATTTCGGGGTGACCGTACACGGCCGTACCGTTCTGCAGAAATACGAGGGGCCGTCGCGCTGGGACTTTCTCGCTGAGCTTACCAGCCGCTACCCGCACTACAGGATCATGGGCTCAGGTGACATCTTCACTCCTGAGTCCATATTCGAGATGATCTCAGAAACCGGGGTCGCGGCGGTCTCGGTTGCCAGGGGCGCCATCGGTAACCCCTGGATCTTCCACCAGGCCCATCTCCTGCTGCAAGGCAAGGAGCCCCGGGCGCCGGCCGTCGAAGAGCAGGGTTCCGTCCTCAGGGAACACTTCGAGCTCTGCAGCCGCTTCCATCCGGAAAACAGGACCCGGAATCTCATGAGGAAATTCGGAATCAAGTTTTCCAGGCACCACCCCGAACCGGAAGCGGCTGAGAAAGCCTTTATCGACTGCCGAACGGTCGAGGACTGGTGGAGAGTCCTCGAACAACTCTACGAAACTGCCCAGGCTGGAGACCAGGCCGTCCCGCCGCCTGCCTGAAAACAATTCGAAGAGGATCCCTCAGGGAGCGAGCTTCACCTTGTCAGTCGGGAAATCCGCTGGAATCGGGATGGTGACCTTGCCCGTGGCGGCCCACTCGGAGCCCCTGCACATCACCGTCTGGAATCCCACGCAGCGGATCGAATCTGTTGGGGTGACATGTCCCATGACGGTCGTGAACACGCGCCCCTTGCCATAGGGAACGGTCCAGATCATGGGCTCATGGGCGCCAGTGCCGCCAGTCTTCTTGTCCGACCAGGCCGTAGCGAGAAGGTGCAGCTTGGCAGGTCCCCTCTGGCCGTGATACAGCTCATCCCTGGCATGCATCCACTTTTCAGGCATGCCCTTCATGACAGGATGCCCGGTGTCGCGAACGATAATCTCAAACGGATGCTGACGACCGTGACCAGCCCCGGGCCCCTTCCCTGCGGGAGTAATAACGGTCTTGCCGGAGTCATCTACGGTCAGGCGATCCCCGTACTTATTGTTCCGCCAGCCGAGCGCGATCATCTTGTTGTACTCTTCCCAGCCGCCGAAGGAGTTGTTGGCCGCGTGGATAATCACCAGGCCTCCGCCGCCCTTGACAAAGTCTTCGAGCCCCTTGTTTACGGATGCCGGCCATGGCTGACCATTGTAGTTGCTGAGCACAACGTCAAATTTCGTGAAATCAGGGCGGAACTTGTCCCAGTCTTCCTTCTTCCCCCTGCCGGCCGGCGTGGTGGCCACCTCAACGGTGAACCGGCCTGTAGACTCAAGCTTCGCCTTCATCGGAGGAGTCATGACCCTCCAGTTGTGATTGTTCTGCCCATCGATAACCAGAAGACGAAGCTTGTCAGCCGCGTCCACTGAGGTACACAGTAAAAAGATCGCAATGGCAAGCGACAGCAGCTGGTGAAGTGAACGAGTCATCCTTCTATACCTCTCTGGAAATAGAAAATGGCCGGGTTGTCCGTCAGTCTATGTGGGGAGACAGTCTAGGCCCTGCCACCTCGATGCACAAGGCTGTCTCTGCGGCGGCACCGGCCTTGCTTCTCAGCTGATCGCTTCGAGAAGCTCCCCATTGGATTCGTACTCGCGCATCTTCTTGTGTAGCGCCGGCACCGATTTTCCCAGTGGCCCCTTCGCGGCCTTCTTCCTGAACTCTCCGGCAGCCTCGAGCTCCTCCTTGTTGAGGAGTTCCGCGGCGCAACCCGTCCCGGAACGCGCGATGTCGATGGCCGGCC
>CAUZHA010000125.1:0-12435 GCA_963579555.1 Planctomycetes bacterium UBA1146 | reverse complement strand
GACCGATACAGAAAAGACAGATGACGACAAACCGGCGCCGGCGATCAAGGCGCGACAGCTGCGCAAGGGAGACACGATCGGCATTGTCGCTCCCGCCAGCTCGATGGACGACTCGCTCGTACGCCGGGCTGTAGAGAACATCACCCGCCGCGGCTACGAGGTCAAGCTCTCCAGCGGCTACCTGCAGCGGCGAGGATACCTCGCCGCCGATGACAAGACCCGCGCCGCCGAGCTCAACGCGTTCTTCCTGGATAAATCGGTCAAAGCAATCCTCTGCCTGCGCGGAGGCTACGGAAGTCCACGGATTCTCGATCGCCTTGATTATGATGCGATCCGCCAGAATCCCAAGATCTTCATCGGCTACAGCGACATCACCGCGCTACTCAATGGCATCCATACGAAGACCGGTCTGGTCTCATTCCATGGTCCCATGGCGAAGGAATTTTCCATCGGAAAAGGGCTCACGCCCTATACCGAGAAGTATTTCTGGCCGGCCTTCACTCCGGAGAGCAAGCTCTTCACGGACTGGGGAGGCGCCGGACCAAAAGGAAGATCACACCTGAAGACCCTTGCCGGTGGAAAAGCGGAGGGCGTTCTTGTAGGCGGCAACCTCAGCGTCCTGACCTGCACCATCGGAACACCCTACGAGGCCCGGTCGAGAGGCTGCATTCTCTTTCTCGAAGATGTCAGTGAAACACCCTTTCGTATCGACCGCATGCTGAACCAGCTTCGGCTCAGCGGCATGCTCGGGAGATACAAAGGAGTCATCCTTGGCAGCTTTACAGGCTGCCTTCCACTCCGGGGAAGAGGGATCGGCCTCCTCGATGTCTTCGACCACTACTTCGAGAAGCTGGGAGTCCCGGTTCTCTCGGGTTACGCGGCCGGACACCAGCCTGACCAGGCGACCCTCCCGATCGGCGCGCGCGTAAGGCTCGACGCCACCGCGAAGAAGGTGAGCTTCATCGAGGCGCCTGTCGCCGTCGCTCCTTAAAGAGTGCGTGCGGCGGCCTCAGTCGCCCAGGCGGGCGCCCTCGAGATCGGCTCCGGCAAGCTCGCAGCCCTCGAGCATAACGCCGCGGAGACTGGCCGCGCGAAGCTTGCTCCCGCGCAGAGAAGCTCCCCGGAGATCGGCTCCATCGAACACCGCCCCGGAGAGGTCGCAGTCCTCGAGGCGAGCGCCGGTGAACCGGCAATCGGGCTCAAAACGACAGGCGCTCATATTCGTCGAGATCATGCTGGCGTCGCGCAGATCAGTGTCCGAGAACCGCGCGCCGCTGAAATCGGAGTCCGTAAACTCGCTGAACCTGAAGGTCGACTCACCGATGCGGGCGGCCGTGAAGACAAGCCCGACGCCCTTCGCTCCATCGAAATTAACCCTCGCCAGACGGCAGCCCTGGAAATCACATTCCTCAAGACGCGAGCCGAGAAAGGAAACCAGCCGGAGGGAGCCATCTCGAAAGCTCAGGCCGGTAGAGCTGATGTCGGTAAAAAGAACCGCGTCGAGATCACCCTCGGAAAAATCCACATCGTCGAGAAGCTCCGCGGCGCTGAAATCCAGGTCGCGCAGGACCGAGTCCCGGATGCAGGTCGCCCGGAAGCTCACCCTGTCCAGGCCGGCGCTCTCGAGCGTTGCCTCCGCGAGATCGGCGTTTTCAAACACCGCCCCCGCCAGGCAGGCGTGCGACAGCCGGGCGCCGTGAAAACGAGAGGAGACAAAGACGCTCTCGTCCAGCTCGGCGTAGCCCAGATCACAGCCGTCAAAGATACAGCGCTCGAAGCGACAGGCCTTGAGCGCCGCCTTCATGAAATAGCTCGACGAGAAATTACAGGCTGAGAAGCTGGAGCCCTCCACCTGGGCCTTCTCAAAGCAGAGCCCCCTGAGACCCTCGCCAACCAGGCTCTCGCCTCTCTCCAGCTTTTCAAGGATGTCTTCAATGGTGATCGGCATGGTTGCTTCGGTCCGCTTTCAGATCTTGATAACACTGTGGGTGCTGCCATACATCTCGATGACCGATCCCGTGACCGCCCTGGCCAGGTCGGAGACCAGGTAGACTGTAAGCGATGCAATATCCGCCTGTGTCACCTTCTGGGTGGGCCCGGTCCCGCGACGATCGAGTGAATTCGAATCGACAGCTCCCGGGGCGATGGCGTTGACTCGAATCTCGTGCTCCCGCAGGGCCTCCGCGGTGGCCTTCGTCAGCCCGACGAGCCCGAATTTGGAGGCGCAATGGGGAATCACGTTCGGATCGCCAACCTGCGCGTGGATCGAGGCGATGTTGACGATCGAGCCGCCGGCCCCCTGGCCCGCCATCGTCTTCCCGGCAATTCTTGTCAGGTGGAAAGGCGCGCTGAGATTGGTGCCGATGGTTCGATCCCAGTCCTCGTAGTCAAGGTCGAAGAGACCCTTCCAGACAAAGACCCCGGCATTGTTCACCAGGATGTCGAGGCGGCCGAACTCACCGAGGGCGCCGTTGACGATATCATCGGCAGCTCCCTCGACGGTCACGTCGGCGACCATGGCGGTCGCCTGAAGGCCTGAGTCCTGGAGGCCGGCCGCGGCCTCCGCCAGCTTCTGCTCGTCCCGGGCAACCATAAGAACACTCGCGCCATCAGTGCACAGGGCGGTAGAGATGGCGAGACCAAGCCCCTGGCTTGCGCCTGTAACGATCGCGGTTTTTCCATCCAGCAGCTTCGACATAGCGCGATGATTAGATCCGAAGGTTGAAATCGACGCCAAAGAAATGAAGGCGCCTGGCTCTCTTTAAATCGACCACCTGGCGCTTCTTCTGCAGTTCCACGCGGCCGGGAGAAGGTCCGACTTCTGATAATGGATGTTTTCCCAGCCCGGGGAGGCGAAAACCGGCCGAAACCCCGGCTCTCCGGATCCAGCGGCCCTTTTAACCGCAGCCCGTGCTCTCGGCGCAGCCAAGCTCGAGGTCGCCCACCGACTCCGACAGGCCGCAGTCGGGAAAGGGAGCCGCAGGCGGAAGGCCGCCGAGGAAAAGAAAGTTGAAGATGAAAACCGCTGTCGTGATATCAAGACGACCGTCGCCATCCGCATCGCAGGCCGCCATGCAGCCTGGATCGCTCCCCCCGCTGAAGAGAAAGCCGAGCAGGAAGATCCCGCTCGAGATGTCCATATTGCCAGCCTGGCCGCAGTCGCCGCGTACAAAGGGACCAAGCCCCGGCGGCGGCTCCCGGTTGTCGAAGTAGACCGGACCAACGCGGACCTCGGCCAGGCCATCTCCATCGGAATCAACCTCGTCGCCGAGAACAAAGTACTGGCGGTTGGGAATCGCATCCTCCCAGCCGACGTCCTGGCAGCCAATGTTGAACTTGTACTCTCCCCGGCCGACGCTCAGCCCCGGCGCCTCGACGCTCACCTGGTAGATCCCCTCGCCAAGCCGCGACATCGCCTCGGTGCAGTCCCAGCCGTTGAATGCCCCGCGCACCACGACCGTCTCGTTCGCGGGATCAAAGAGTCCCTCGTCCTCCAACACGCTCATGTCCACCTGGAATACCAGCTCGGCATCCAGGAACGGGTTCGCCAGGGCGTTGTAGAACGCCACGGCCGGGACCAGCTCAAGGAAGCCGTCACCATCCGTATCGGGAAGGTCGTTGGTGACGAGATAGGTCCGGTTGACGATCTCCGGCTCCCAGCCGAATTCGTCGCAGGAGATGTTGAACTTGTATTCCCCCACTCCAACAGGATGGGAGGGAATCCGCACCTCAAGCTCGAAGACATTCTCATCGAATTCCTCGAACTCAACGCTGCAGCTCCACCTGCTAAACACACCCCCAACGTGAACTGTCATGTTTTCAGGAATGAAAACATCCTGGTCGATGGCGGCTGTCATGTCGACCTGGAAGTGGATCTCGACATCGGGCCCTGAGCGAACGTTGTCAAAAAAAACAACCGCGACCTCGACCTCCAGGAAACCATCGCCGTTGGTGTCCGGCTCGTTACCCGTAAAGTTGTAGCGGCGGTTGGCGATGCTGTCCTCCCACCCGTCATCGGCGCAGTTGATGTTGAACTTGAACTGCCCGGCGCCCGCCTGGTGGCCGGGAACCTGGAGATAGAGCTCGTAGACTCCATCTTCATCTTCATCCCTGAGCGCCTCGCTGCAGCCCCAGCCGTTGAGGGCGCCGCGGACAAAGACCTGGTCGCTGGCCGGGTTGAAGCGGCCTGAGGCCATCTGCACATTCATATCGACCTGGAAGAACAGCTCCGCATCGGCCCCGCCCACCGCATCGTCGAAGAAGACGGTGTCGAGAACCAGCTCTCCGAACCCATCACCGTTCTCGTCAGGCTCCGCGCCGGTGACGGTATAGCGCCTGTTTGAGATCGCGTCTTCCCAGCGGCCAAGGCCGCCCTCGCCGCAGTTGATGTTGAACTTGTACTCACCGGCCCCGATCACGTGGTTGATGACCTGCGCCCGGAGCTCGTAGACACCCTCCTCGTCGTCCATTTCGAGCATGGCATCGCTGCACCCCCAGCCGTTGATCGTTCCGCGAACGACGGGAAAATCAGCATCGGGATTGAAGCGGCCGAGACCGGTCTGCGTGTTCATGTTGACGCGAAAGACAATCTCGATGTTCGTCTCTGCACCGGGGATGCCAGGGGGCTCCTGCTGGGCGTCCACAGAGGCCGCGCAGAAAACCAGCAACACATAGCAAAGCGCTCTTCTCATAGCTGCGTTACCCATCCTGAGCCGAGGTCTCTCCCTCGAGCCGGGAGACGGGAAAAACAGTCGGCAGCCGTATAAAAAATCACGGGAGACCGCCCACGAAAAAGGAAGCGGTCTCCCGTAAAAAAGCCGGAAGGTCTCAGCTGCCGAGAATCTTGGCGGCGGCCGCGGTGACTTCCGCGACGTTCTTCTTGTCGAGCTTGTTCAGCCCGAAGGCCTTCACCACCGTCTTGTTCTTGTAGATGACGACGGTGTGCTTGGCCTTCTCGTTGATCTTCCAACCCCTGGGAGCCTTGGCGCCCCCGCGGTTGATGGTCATATCGACGGCCCGGAGCTTATTGTCCGCGGCAAAAGCGGTGAGCTTCTTGCGCGCGGCCGCCTTGTCATCATCAAGCGAGACGAGGTAGGCGATCGAACCCTTGGAATTAGCGGCAACCTTATCGATTCCCCTGACCAGACCGGCCAGGTCTTTGCCGACGTCGCGCGAAAAGATCACGACGGTGGCACTTCTGCCGCCAGCTCATATATAGCAGAGACCGTTTTTACGTTTTACGAACCTGCCGGTGACGGGAAGAACGCTGAACTTCGCAGTTCCCTCTCCCGCCTTACAGCCTGACTCGACCTTCCCGGACTCGTCCGCGAACGCGGGCGTCACCAGGAGAGCGGCCAGGAGCAGCACGCTGAACTTCATGGTTGGCTCCTTTCAAAAAAGCCGTTTCATTTTCTGGACTCAAGACCAGTCAAATTCCAGCCCGTATCTTACCAGCCATGAGGCCGGAATGGAAAAAATCGTAGGGCCCGTAAACCTCTGTGCAGGGGCGCCCTTGCGATACCCGGGCAGTTCCGTATGATCGTTGTCTGCGCCAGGGTCACGCAGCTCTACTGAAACACCGCTGGAGAGCGAATGTCAGACAAGAAATCCGGTCTCGCAAGCTACGAGAACGTCGACGGCGACTACCTGGAGAAGCGCTCACTCAAAAAGAGCGCCGGCTGGGTGCTGCTTTGGGCGCTCGGAGTTGGAGCGGTGATCTCTGGGGATTACTTCGGGTGGAACTTCGGACTGGAAGCTGGTGGCTTCTGGGGACTGGGCATCGCCACCCTCGTAATGGCAATCATGTATATTTGCATGGTCTTCAGCATCGCGGAGCTCTCCGCCGCGCTGCCTCATGCCGGAGGGTTCTATTCTTTCGTAAGAAACGCCTTCGGGCCGACGGGCGGTTTCATCTGCGGCCTGACCGATGCCATCGAATACGTCATCACCCCGGCCGTCATCGTCGTCGGAATCGGCGGCTACATGAATGACCTCGTAGGAGGACTGGCCGGTGAAGAATTCCGCGGCTACGACCCGGCCTGGTGGATCCTCGCCTACCTCTGCTTCGTAACCATCAATATCCGAGGTGTCGAGCTGACCCTGAAGGTAGGGCTCGTCATCACCCTTGCGGCCCTGGGTGTGCTCCTTGTTTTTTACGTAAGCGCCATCGCCAGCGGAAGCTTTGACCCGGAGCTTCTCTTCAACATACCTGCGGAGGAAGGCCAGGACCCCAGATGGCTTCCCAAGGGCTGGAGCGGGGTTTTCCTGGCGCTCCCTTTCGCGATCTGGTTCTACCTGGCTATCGAGCAGCTGCCGCTGGCGGCCGAGGAGACTCATGACGTAGTCCGTGACATGCCCAGGGCTCTCATCCTCGGCATCATCACGCTCCTGGCTCTCTCGGTTTTCACCCTTGTTCTCAACACCGGGATCGGTGGCGGAGCGCTGGCCATCCAGAGCTCGGATGCGCCACTGGGAGATGGATTCAAGGCCATCTTCGGATCGGGAGGAATGACCCTCGTCTTAACGCTGGTAGCGCTGACTGGTCTGATCGCCAGCTTCCATACGATCATCTACGCCTACGGGCGCGTGCTGTTCGCGCTCTCGAGAGCGGGCTATTTCCCCCGCTGGATCTCCAGGACATCCAAGCGAAAAACACCCCATCGCGCCCTGATCCTCGGAGCGGCAATCGGGCTGGCCTGCGCGCTCGTTCTCCATTTCCTTGGCAAAGAAACAAATGACGCAGGGGAGAAGGTCGACACCGCTGTCGGCGGAGCCCTGCTCAACATGGCCGTCTTCGGGGCGGTGATCTCCTACGCCCTGGTCATGTTCAGCTACATCAGGCTCCGAATCACTCGCCCGGAGCTCGAGCGGCCCTACCGAAGTCCCCTTGGAATCCCGGGAGCGGCGGTCGGGGCCCTGCTCTCGATCGTCGCGCTGGGCGCGACGATCTACCGTGAAGATTTCCGCGCCGGCATCTACGGAGTCGCAGCATTTCTTGTGCTGGGTATGGTTTACTATCTTCTCTACAGTCGACACCGGCTCGTAGCGCAGGCGCCCGAAGAGGAGGTCGCTCTTCGCACAAAGCACCTCGGAGAGCCGGATGCAAAGAGAGGGGTTACAGATGAGTGAAAACCAGGGTCTGCTGAATCTTGATCAGCTGAAGCGGCTCGCCAGGGAAGACGAGATCGACACCGTGCTGGTGGTCTTCACCGACCTCTACGGCCGCTTCATGGGCAAGCGCTTCGATGCCGACTTCTTCCTCGAGAGCGCCGCCAGAGACGGCACCCACTGCTGCAACTACCTGCTCACCGTCGACATGGAGATGGAGCCCGTCCCCGGCTACGAACTCGCCAATTGGGAGCTCGGCTACGGCGACTTCCACATGGTCCCGGACCTCTCGACCCTGCGCCTGGTGACCTGGCTTGAGAAGACCGCCCTGGTCATCTGCGACCTCGAGGACGACAAGGGCCACGCCCCGGTCGCGGAGGCTCCGCGGTCGCTTCTGCGCCGCCAGCTCGAGGCCGCCTCGACCGCAGGCTTCAAGGCCTTCGCCGCCAGCGAGCTCGAGTACTACATCTTCGAGGACACCTACCGGGAGGCGCACGAAAAGGGCTACTCGAACCTGCGCCCGACCGGCTGGTACCTCGAGGACTACCACATGCTGCAAGGTACCCGGGTCGAGAAGCTCAACCAGGCCGTCCGCAGAAACCTCAAGCGCTCCGGGGTGCCGGTCGAGAACTCCAAGGGCGAGTGGGGCCTCGGCCAGCACGAGCTCAACATTCGCTACGCCGAGGCGCTCGACATGGCGGACCGCCACTCGATCTACAAGCAGTGCTTCAAGGAGATCGCCGACGAACTCGAGATGAGCGTCACCTTCATGGCCAAGTACGGCGATGAACAGGCCGGCTCGAGCTGTCACGTCCATCTCAGCCTGTGGGAGAACGGCCGTAATGCCTTCGATGGAGAGGACGAGCTCGGCCCGGTGCGGTGCTCAGAGATCTTCCGGTGGTTCCTTGGCGGCTGGATTGCCCACGTTCCCGATGTCATGGTCTTCTACGCCCCGACCTCCAACTCCTACAGACGCTACAGGTCCGGTTCCTGGGCCCCGACCCAGCTGGCCTGGAGCCATGACAACCGGACGGCGGGCTTTCGTGTCGTCGGCAGCGGCAGCAGCCTGCGAATCGAATGCAGGCTTCCCGGAGCCGACTGCAATCCCTACCTTGTCTACGCCGCGGCGCTGGCCTCGGGGCTGGATGGGATCGCCAACCAGATCGAGCCGCCCCCCCACTTCGAAGGCGACGTCTACCAGGCGAAAGAGGTGCCCGCCGTTCCAGGAAACCTCGCGGAAGCGACGGAACTCTTCGAGAAGAGCTCCTTCGCGAGAGCGGCCTTCGGTGAGGCCGTGGTCGAGCACTATACGCGCTTCTTCCGCACCGAGGATGCCGCGCGCGACACATCGGTAAGCAACTGGGACCGTAAGCGCTACTTCGAACGTATCTGAGGACCGGCCATACAAATGAAGCCCGCGTTGATCGGAATCACCACCTACGGCCGCAACGACGATGGACACTTCTTCCTTCCGTCTGAATACGTCGACTCGGTTCGCCGCAGCGGCGCCTGCCCTGTCCTCCTGCCGCCGGGAGAAGAAAACCTGGACGGGTGGCTGGAGCTGGTCGACGGGATCCTCTTTCCCGGCGGCGGGGACATCGACCCCGCCCGCTACGGCGGCGAAGAACACGAGATGATCTACATGGTCGACTCCGAGCGCGACGCCACGGAGCTCGCGCTGCTCAACAGGGTCCTCGAATCCGGCCTCCCCACCCTCGGGATCTGCCGCGGCACCCAGCTGCTCAACGTGGCCCTCGGAGGCACTCTCTGCGACCACCTTCCCGACCACGTCGGAGAGGGGGTCGCCCACCGCCTGCCGCCGCGCGAGCCGACCCCCCATCCGATAGCGGTTGAGGAAGGCTCCGGCTTGGCCGAAATCCTCGGTGAAACCGCCTTCACCGCCGAGTCCTGGCATCACCAGGCGATCCGGGAGGTCGCCCCGGGGCTTACCGTCGTGGCCCGGGCACCCGACGGCACCATCGAGGCCGTAGAAAAAACGGACCATCCATGGCTCTACGCAGTACAGTGGCATCCGGAGCTGACCGCGGCGAAGGACCCCGTCCAGCAGCGCATCTTCAACGCGCTCACCGAGGCCGCCCAACCAGCAACAGGCAACGAAGGAGAATAGAAATGCGGCTCGAAGGCAAGGTGGCGCTCATCACCGGCGGCGGCGGCGGCATCGGCCGGCAGACAGCCCTGGCCTTCGCAGCCGAGGGCGCCCGGATCGTAGCCACCGACGTCAACTCCGAGACCGGCGCGGAGACGGTCTCGCTTGTAGAGGAGGCCGGAGGCGAGGCGATCTACCGGGACGCTGATGTCTCGAAAGCGGCCGACTGCGAGGCCATGGTCCAGGCCGCCGAGGGCGAGTTCGGACGGCTCGACATTCTCTTCAACAATGCCGGGATCATGCACCCCGAAGACGGCGACGCCGTGGCCACCGAGGAGGAGATCTGGGATCTCACGATGAACATCAACCTCAAGGGAGTCTTCTTCGGCTGCAAGTACGGGATCCCCGCCATCCTGCGCGCCGGCGGCGGCTCGGTCATCAACACCGCCTCCTTCGTCGCAGTCCTGGGAGCCGCCACCCCGCAGCTCGCCTACACCGCCAGCAAGGGAGGCGTCCTGGCGATGACACGGGAGCTGGCGGTCATCCACGCCCGCGAGGGAGTCCGGGTCAACGCTCTCTGCCCCGGCCCCCTGAAAACCAAGATGCTGATGGACTTCCTCGACACCGAGGAGAAAAAGCAGCGGCGCCTGGTGCATGTCCCCATGGGACGATTCGGCGAGGCGAAGGAGATGGCCCAGGCCGCTCTCTATCTCGCCTCCGATGAGTCCTCCTACGTCACCGGCACGACCTTCATGGTCGATGGCGGTATCACCAGCGCCTACGTCACCCCGGAGTGAACCGATGCCTCTCGAGGTCCTGAACCCCTTTGACCAGAGCATCGTCTGCGGCCTCGACTACGATGAGGGCCCGGCGCTCGAAGCGAAGATCGCCGCGGCGCACGAGGCCGCTGAACGCTGGCGGCAGGTGCCCCTTGGCAGCCGGCTCGAGCGGGTTCGCGAAGGGCTGGAGCGCTTCCGGGCCGAGTCCGAACGGATCGCGGCGGACGTCTCGCGCCAGATGGGCAAGCCCATCGTCCAGGCCCGCGGCGAGGTCAACACGGTCTTCGCGCGGGCGGATCACATGCTCAAGCTCGCCCCGGAGGCGCTCTCTCCCGACATCCTCCCGCCGCTCGACGGATTTCATCGGCGCATCGAGCACACCCCGCTCGGGGTCGTCTTCAACCTGGCGGCCTGGAACTACCCGCTGATTATCCCGGTCAACGTGATCATCCCCGCGCTGGCTGCCGGCAATACGGTCCTGCTGAAGCACAGCGCGAAGACGCCCCTGTGCGGGCAGGCCTTCGAGGAGGCCTTCGGATCGCTCGAGGTGCCCGGGCTGGTAACGAGTCTCATCCTGACCCACGAGGAAACCGCCCGCGTGATCGCCGACCCCAGGGTCAGCCACCTCTCCTTCACCGGCTCGGTCGAGGGAGGCCGGGCGGTCTACCGCCGGGCGGCCGAACGGTTCATCGATGCCGGGCTCGAGCTCGGGGGCAAGGACCCCGCCTACATCGCCGAAGATGCCGACCTCGCATTCGCCATCGCCAATACCGTCGACGGCGCCTGCTACAACGCCGGACAATCCTGCTGCTCGGTCGAGCGGGTCTATGTCCATCAATCTCTCCTAGACGACTACCTCGCCGGAGCCCGCGAGGCTCTCGAGGCCTATCGCCCCGGCGATCCGCTCGCTGAGGAAACGACGCTCGGACCACTGGCCAGCCGCGGAGCGCTCGACTTTCTCGAGGGCCAGGTCCGGGACGCGGTCGACCGCGGAGCGAGCCTGCTGACCGGCGGCGCCCGGACCCCGGATTGCGCCGGGAACTTCTTCCAGCCAACACTCCTCGCGGGAACGCCCAATGACGCCGCCGTCATGCAGGAGGAGAGCTTTGGCCCAGTGCTTCCCGTTCTCGGCGTTGGCGATGATGATGAGGCGATCGCCTGCATGCGAGACACCCGCTTCGGCCTCACCGCGTCGATCTGGACCGGCGACCAGGAGAGAGCCGAGCGCTTCGCGCGTTCGCTCGACGCCGGAACCATCTTCCAGAACCGCTGCGACTTTCTCGACCCGGCTCTTCCCTGGACAGGCTGCGGCGACAGCGGCAAGGGCTCGACCCTGTCGCGCTACGGCTACCTTCACCTCACGCGGCGAAAGAGCATTCACTTCCGCACAAAGACCTGAGCGGCTCTCACTTCAGCGACTGCAGGTAGGCGACCAGGTCGGCGAGCTGTTCGGGCGTGAGGCTGTTCACGAGGCCGGTCGGCATAACCGAGCCCGGTGATTTCCGCCGAACCCCGACCTCGGTCTTCCTGATCGTAGAAGAGATCCCGTTGGTTTGCCTGAGCTCGACCTCTTCGGCGCTCTCGCTCGTTACGAAGCCCGTCATCGCCTTGCCGGTCTTCATGACGAAGACGTAGGTATCGAAGCCCTGCGCGATCTTGGCGCTCGGCTTGAGGAGCGACTCGACCAGCTCGGCCTTCTTGTAGCGCTTGCCGATATCTACGAGGTGCGGTCCCTTGGGGAGCTGCCCGTTGGCCGTGGTGTGGCAGGTATTGCAGGTCTGGAGCTTGAAGAGCGCCTCGCCCCGCTTCGCCGAGCCATTCGCCTTCAGCGCGCGGCCGGCGGCCAGCTCGGGCTGGATGTTCGCCACCAGGTTCGGGTTGTTCGGATCGGCCCTGGGAACCGCGATCGGAGCCTGGGGCTCCTTCGCCCGCGCGGCGGCGGTCGCTGCGGTTGGCAACCCGGAGATCTTGACCTTGTGGCGCGCAAGCTGGACCTGGGCCGCCTCGAGGTTCTTCGCGTCGGCCCCGGAGAGGAAGGTCTTCAGCAGCGCTGCGATCCGCTCGCTCTCCTTCCAGGTCTTGCGATCGTAATAGGGCCCGGTACGGTCGGGGCGCGTACCCCACCAGCCGCCCTTGTAGTCACCCTCGCGGTAGTAGAGCCGGATCAGCGTCGTCAGGATCTCGCGGCGGGTGTCGGTGTTCTGGGTGCGGCTGAGGCCGCCGATCAGGCCGGAGACGGCCTCCTCGTTGTGCATGTACTTGAGGGCCCGGAGGGCGCCCTCTGAATAGGGTCCATCGATGCCCTCGAGGCAGGCCTTCACCGCGTTGCAGCTCTCCAGGGCGCGAACCGCCAGGTGGGAAATCACACGGCCGGGATCCGCCTGCTTATAGAGCGGTTTCTCGGTCGGTTTCGGCTGGCCCGATGGGCGCCGCGTAAAGGGC
>CAUZHA010000124.1:0-12473 GCA_963579555.1 Planctomycetes bacterium UBA1146 | reverse complement strand
GCGTATTCTCAACACGATGAACATATCACGGCTCCCCGCCCCTATGGGATATTTTTCTTCTCTGCACCGCCCGGAAAGGTAGAGTACCAGACTGTTTTGACCAGGCGGAGAACATGAGCGCCGATTCAATAAACAAAATTCCGGGCAAGAAGCTCCTCGAGCTCCTCTACTGGATGATGCTGACCCGCCGCATCGATGACCGCTGCGAAGCGCTCTTCAAGCAGGGACGTTTTCCCGGCGGGATCTTCTCCCAGGAGGGGCACGAGGCGATCTCTGTGGGATCAGCTATCCTGCTGGAGGAGGGAGACGCTATCGCTCCCATGCACCGCGATCTCGGCGCCTACCTGGTAAGAGGAATGTCACCAGGGAGAATCTTCGCCCAGGCGATGGGACGCCAGGGCGCCCCCAGCGGCGGACGCGATGTGAACACGCACGGACTTGGTGACATCTCGCTGCGGATTTTCGGCTACGTCAGTCACCTGCCCCAATCCATGGGGATCGCCCTGGGAGCAGCCTATAGCTTCCTCTACAGAAAAGAGGACAGGGTCGCCCTGACCTACTTCGGCGACGGAGCTTCCTCCGAGGGTGGCTGCCACGAGGCCCTCAACCTCGCGGCTGTCCTCAAGGCCCCCGTCGTCTTCATCCTGGAGAACAACCAGTACGCCTACTCAACTCCCGTCGAGAAACAATGCCTGGTAGAAAACCTGTCCATCCGGGCCGAAGGCTACGGAATACCGGGGGTCACCATCGATGGAACTGATGTCATCGCCGTGATGGAGGCGACCCGGCAGGCCGTCGACCGCGCCCGGGCAGGAGATGGCCCCACGCTCATCGAATGTAAAAACCTGCGCCTGAAGGGACACGCCGCGCACGACCCGGCCGACTACATACCACCCGACCTGCTGAGGCGCTGGAAGGAACGGGACCCCATCTCCCTGTTCCGCGAACGTCTCAAGAATAACAGCCTGCTGGATGAGAGCAAGCTTGCCGAGCTGCAGGGCAGGATCGAAACGGAGACAGAAGAAGGCGTTGAGTGGGCCGAGGCGAGTCCGTGGCCAGAGGCCGCCACCCTGGAGGAGGGTGTTTTCTCCGATGCCTGAGCTGAGCTATCTCGAATCGATCAACCAGGCCCTCCACCAGGAGATGGAGCGCGACGAGAACGTATTCGTCCTTGGAGAAGACGTCGGCGAATTCGGCGGAGCGTTCAAGGCCACCGCCGGACTCTATGAAAAATTCGGCAGGCGCAGAGTGCTCGACACCCCCATGTGCGAGTGGGCCTTCATCGGGCTGGCTAACGGGGCGGCCATGATGGGGCTGAAGCCCGTGGTGGAGATCCAGTTCGCGGACTTCATCTCTACTGGTTTTGACCCCATCGTTCAATACGCGGCGACCTCCCATTACCGCTGGGGAGCGAAGCTCTCCCTGGTGATCCGCGCCCCCTGGGGCGGCGGCGCCTGCGGGGGACCTTTTCACTCCCAGTGCAAAGAGGCCTGGTTCGCTCACTGCCCCGGCCTGAAGGTCGTCATTCCATCGACACCCCATGATGCAAAGGGCCTGCTGATCTCATCAATCCGGGACCCGAACCCCGTGATCTTCTTCGAGCCCAAGTACCTCTACCGCAGAGAGAAGATGGAGGTTCCCCTGGAGACCTACGCCACCCCGCTTGGCGAGGCGGCGATCCGGCGAGAGGGATCCGACCTGAGCATCATCACCTACGGAGCCATGGTCCGGGAAGCGCTCGAAGCGGCCGACACTCTCCGGGCGGAAAACATCAGCTGCGAGGTCATCGACCTGCGAACCCTCGTCCCGCTGGACAAGAAGGCGATTCTTGACTCTGTCCGCAAGACCTCGCGCGCGCTCATCGTGCACGAGGCCGTTCGCACCGCCGGCTTCGGTGCGGAGGTGGCCGCGATCATCGCAGAGGAAGCCTTCGATGCGCTCGACGCCCCTCCAGCCCGGCTGACGGCCCCGGATACGCCGGTCCCCTACAGCCCTCCCCTGGAGAAAGCCTTCCGCCCTGACTCCGGCAAGATCGCCGCCCGGGCCCGCGAGTTGATCTGCTACTGAATCCCGGGGAGGCTACTCCGTGAGCTCCAGCTTGCTCCACAGCTCGCGGCCTTTCTTCTCGCCCTCGGTGACGCGCCCCGCCCGTAACCAGACCTGCTTGCCGGCAAATCGTGAGAGGTCTACCTCGATGCTCGTCCAGCGCCTGGGACCGAGAAGTTTTAGCGGTAAACCCTTGGGGACAGATCTTGAGAGGATCCCGACCTTGTCGTAGTAGACCGTTCCATCCACCTGCGAAAAAGCCATCTGCCGCAGAACAGTCCCGGGCTTGACCCCCATACTGTCGGCCGCGATCTGCAGACGAACCCACTGGCCTGCTGGAGGAAGATTACCCAGCCGCCGAGGAGTCGGCACTGGAGGAGGTTCCCCGAGAGCCTGCAGGTCGCCCCAGAAAACGCTGTGCTCAAACATCCCCGCCGGAGCTTCGCTGCCGAATTTCAGCTGTATCACCCTGGGGAGATCCTTCGGGTCAATCCACACCCAGGCAAACAGCTGGTCACCGGGAGCGGCGACCAGCCAGTAGGTTGAGTTCCTGAACGACCTCTCCTGTCTCCCCTTGCCCGTAAGCATCAGCGAACGTTCTCCGGAATGAACCGGGTCCGGCTTCCGCGCCCACACCCAGCCACCCTGTTCCCGGGCGGCCTGGGGAACGGAGTCCTCCAGCCAGGAATACTCCTCCTGGTTTCCCGAGGGCGGCGGCACCTCAGGAATGAAATTTCGCACGAGGCTCTCTCCATTCGCCCGGACCTCAACCGTCCAGCCTGTGGCGCCTTCGCTGCCAAGCTCTAGACGCAAACGCTGCTTGCCGGAGGCGGGAACCTGCACCAGCCGCCCCAACTGGGTCCGGATGCCCGAGGACCCGTCCTGGCCCTTTGTATCGGCAAAGAAGACCGCCCCGACTCCATCGATCTCGCGTACGAACGAGCCCAGCCCGACCTGCTCCCTTTCAAGAAGAGTCCAGCCCGGAAAGAAGGTACTCGCCACACCTGCCTTCAGGCTTGTCGTCCCCGGAAGCCAGTAGTCAAACGCCCCGCTGGGCTTGACCGAATTGAACTTACGGCCATTGGATACCAGCCGGAAGATATTTCGGCTGTCTCCGTCGTGTTCACCCGCGAGCAACAGGATACCATCCCGGGTAGAGATCATCGGTCCTGCCTGGAGTCCCTTCGCGGCGGCCCCCAGCTTCAAATCTACGACCCACGAAGCCAGCTTTCTGCCGTCTTTTACATCAATCCAGGACAACAGCCCGAGGGTCCCCCAGCCAGCGGACTTCATCGCATTGTCCCGAACGACCGGAGCTACAGACAGGATGGCCCCGTCACCTCCACTGACCATAAATCCGCGGGAGGCGCCATGCTGCTGCTCCCAGACAACCCTCCCATCTTCAAGTGACAACGCCACGAGGCGCCCGGTAGCGGACACGATGACCTTGCCATCTGCAATTCCCAGGATCTGGCGAAGCTCCTGGACAGGAGCCTTCCAGCGCAGGCGGCCCGTATCGGTCCGAAGACTGGCGACCGACTCATCCGCGGGCTGGGAAATCAGGACATGACCGTCTACGAATAGAGGACGCACGGGGTGGTTCAGATACCATTTCGAGCTCATGACAAAGGACCTCCAGGGCTGCTTGCGCACCCAGAGCAGACGCCCGCGAAGATCGGTACAGATCACGATCCCATAGCCGCTGGCGACAAGACGATCAACTGATCTTCCCATCTGGATCTGGCGAAACATCCTGGACTTGCTGTCACCGCGAAAATTAACCAGGCTCCGTTCATCCAGTACCTCGCCGGTGCTGCGGGCCAGGCGCATAAAGAGCAGTTCGTGTCCAAGCTCTTCGTGACGGCGCAGGTTGAGCAGCACCACGTCCCCTTCCACCAACAGAGGATTGGAAACCGCGTGATCGCGGGTTTCGAAGACCCACTTCGGAGCTCCATCGGAAAGGCCGAGGCATTCGAGCCTCGGACCCTGCCGGGTGATCATGCGGGTAACGACAAGGTCGCCCGAGACAACAGGCCGCATGGGCAGCAGGGGCCATTCCCGGCTCCCGCCTCTTTGTTCGCCTGCGAGATGGCTCCATCTCAATTTTCCGCTGGCCAGTTCGTAGGCCCGCAGATCGTTGCGATCGTTCACCAGCAGGTAATCCCCGAAGACCGCAAGCGCCATCTGACGCCCGACCCAGTCGACCATCGGATCGGGAATGTTCGGACGATGTCCCTTGAAGCGCTTATCAAAGTCAAATTGACCCACCCTTTCAGCCGTATAGATCCCCGGGGGCGAGACCTTCGCCGATGAGTCGACGGGCAGGGAATCATCATAGCCCGACTCCGCGCTGTGATAACGTTGCCGGAGATCCGAAACCATTTTTTCAAAAGCATCGGGCTCGAGAGTGAGATCTCCGAAACGAACAGCGGCAGAAGGAGGCTTCCCGATATCCCTTCCGCTGAAGGCTCCCGCCAGCCGCTGCCTGGCCTCAATAGTCGACACGCTGGCCAGCTGAGCGTTTTTCCGGGCTCTGCGATAATAGCCTTCAGCCAGGAGGCTCTCACCTATTCCAAGGGCCTGGTCTCCAAGCCAGATATACGCCTCAACGGATGAAGCGGTTCCGTAGAATTGCCGTGTCACGGCATCCACCGCCTCGGAGTCTCCCCGTAAAATCGACCGCTTCAACCGCAGCTCCCCAAGGTTGGCATATTTTTTCTGCAGGGTCCGGCGTAATTCAGGCTGCTCCTCCAGGGCTGTGACAAGGGCGAGCCGCCAGGCAACCATCAGGCCCTGGTCCTGGAGGTCAGGCAGAAGGCCCTGGATAAAGGAGGTGTCGCTGGAGGTGAGAATCATGCAGGCATCATCGTAGGCCCCGTTCTTGATGGAGGCCTGGAATTCAGCCAGCGTATTGTAGCCCTCCTTGCTGTACTCGGTAACGAGCGGATGGCGCGCCAGCGGGACACCCTGGAACTCATGTTGCCTGGCGGCCAGATGACGACCCGCTCGCCTGGCAAAGTCCACCTCAGACCACCCGACAGATTCCTTGATCGCCTCCTGCCCGGCGATCCAGGCCGCGGCGCTCGTCTGGGGATATCCCCGTCGATTCCAGTAACGAATCTGCCTGCAGAATGCCGCGCCAGCCTCCCATTCGGCGACGCTTGTATAATAGAGCAGCTCACGCGTGATAAAAACCGGTGGCAGAGGATACAGGCCCTTGCCGAAGATCGAAGGAGTCGAGAAGAGCCACGGCTTCATGAGGCTGTAGGCTTTCTTTTCCCCTCGGCGTCCGGCGGCTTCACCAATTGTTCGAAAGCCCCAGGCTGCAAAACTATTCTTATTGGTCAGATCCCAGTAGCCGGAAAACAGCGCGATCTCGTGGACAAGCTCCAGCACGGCCGCCAGGCTGATCTTTTCATCCGACAGAGCCGACTCGACCAATCCCATGAACAGCTGGGGCCTCAATGCATGCTTTGCTTTGCCCGCCTGGAAGGCTTGCCACTCCGGCTTGCGCAGGCAGTAGGTCGCGCAAGCCCGCAGCCAGGCCGACAGCTCCACCCCCTCGGGACGCGAGCTTACGGCCGCGGAGACCCAATCCACCGGGGATTCAGACTCTCCCCCGAGAGCGAAAAAATCCGGGACCTTTGCCGCAATCGGCCCAGGAAGGAATTGAGAAAAACTCCTTGCCGGACGTATCTCCAGGTGGCGAAGCGTGATCTTCCTCACCTGCTCCTGCTTGCCGTTACCTACGAGCCGAAGACCGACAGTTGAAAAGGATACCCCCGCCCCTCCTCGCAGCACGGTCGTAACCTCGTTCCAATGCGTGCCATCGTTGCTCACGAAAAGGCGAAGAACATTACGCCCCACCGCCAGCTTCAGCCACTGCCCGGAGCCCCACATCGGTACTATCTGGCCCTGGATCGGGATGTTCTGTTCCCGGGGTATGGAATTGAAATCGCCCTGGGGAACGAAGGATATGACCCCGTCGGTCGGCTTGTTCAACACAAATCCGATCCCGAAGAGAGGAGCGCCCTTCTCGTCTCCAAGAAAGATCGCCGTACCCGGGGTGACATCTTCCAGGCGCAGAATGATCTCGTTGAACAGCTCCTTCCCGCTCGGAATCACCGCATAGGAATCAACGCTCGTATTTTCCACCTCACCGCTCAGGGTCGATCCGCGGCCGACATCTTTTCCCAGGGCTGTCTTCTCGGGAAGCTCTCCCTTCCAGTCGAGCTTCGTGAGAGCTGCCGCATCCAGAACCCAGCCGGGACGGCCGGCTCGATTCCTGGTCTTCACCACGACAGATTCGGGAACCGGCCCACCCCTGTACATGCAGATTCCACTGACACTCACCCTGCCCTCGACGTAGACCTCATCAGGGGGCCCCGATACGGGAGCCCGCATCAGCTCGTGGTCCCCCCTCATCACCAGGAGGTGACCCTGCTGATGGCGGATCTCGAAGGCGACCTGGTCGAGGCCTCGCACCAGGTCGAGCGGGCTCGGCTCCAGCCTGACCTTCTGGCAACCGTAGAGGCGGCCGGCCTTGCCCGCATGCTCCTTGCCCTCTCGCAACTGGCGATAGGCGGACATGAAGCCGCCGGGGCTGAAGCTGAGCAGGACTCCCTCCTTGCCCCGCCAGAGATGGATCAACACCGGCGGCTGGTGCTCAAACAGCGCGAGCCGCAGAACCCCTCCTGCCGGCCATTTGGGCCGTAGCCGGTAGATACCGCTAAGGGCTCCAAGCGGCCTGTTGTTCACTCGCTTCTCACTGATTCGAATATCTTTCTTGATCCAGACGGCCGGCTCGAGCCAGGTCCTCAGAGTGTCCCTGCTCGGAGTCGCCAGTGGATCCACCAGCTCCCTGAAACAGGTGTATTCAAACGACAGCACCCTGTCCGGAGCAATGAGCTCCGCTACTCTCTCTTCAGGCGGGAGCTCTACTTTTTTGACCTCGACGGGCTTCGTTTCGGAAGCTGTCCCGGCAGGCACCGTCCCGGGGACGACGGGATTCTCAGCGGCGGACTCCGGCTCCCGGGGCCTGGACGGTTCCTTCTTTTTCACGGGAGCTGTAGCAGCAGCCCCCGAAGTGGGCTCCTTGACCTCCGGCTTTTCTTCGCGGCCGGAAAAGAATAACAGGCTTAACAGGCCGACCATTACGAGGATTCCGGCCGCGGTAGAGATCTTCTCGACCTGAGCCTTCCGCCCCTCGGCAGCCTCCACGATCTCAGCTACAGGAACATCAATACCGCAGACGAGCTCGGCTAATTCCTGGTCGAATTGCAGCTTCCGGGCCAGGGCGTTCTGGAGTCTCTTAGACTCGCCGAGGAGCGCCAGCATCTCATCCGTCTGCTCCCTGGTAAATTCTCCGGGATGCTTTTCACGCAAGAGCTTGAGCAGGTCTTTTTCGGTCATCTATGCTTTCTTCTTACCCTTGATGGCTGCCTTCGCGATACCAAGGGAGGAGGCAAGCATTCCCTGTACCACATCCTCGCTTCTCTTGACCTTCCTGCTCACATCGGCGAGGGATGCACCTGAACCATAACGCAACTCGAAGGCGTGGCGCTCACCGCCCTCCATGCCTGAGATGCAATCCTCTAGCCCCTTTCGTTCGGCACTGGCGAGGGGCGTATGCCCACCTGCAGTCCTGTCATGTTCAAGGCAGAGCCTGGTCCAGCTCGAATCGCTCCCTCTCGAATACTGACGCAGCTTGGTCTCCGCCAATTGGAAGAGCTCCTCATCAAAATCCCCGGACTCCTCTGAGCCCCTCATGCTGGAGTAGATCTTCCGAAAGACATCGGCAACCAGCCGGGGTGCGGACGAAGGATCAGGCATCCGAACGCTCATGTAGGCGAAAATCCGGGCCTGGTAAGCTCGAACGAGCTGGGCAAAGGCCTTCGCGTCACCCTCCCTCGCCGCCTCGACCAGCTTCTTTTCTTCTTTTGTTAACACGCTCAACGCCTCTGCTGCGATGCCCGTATCCCACCCGGGTTTCCAGGAGAGTTCTGGCTGCCGATCTTCGATATGACGAAAAGCTCGCTCAGCGAGCACCATAACCTATCCACGCGGACTGTCCTTTCGCAAGTGCAAGCTCTGAAAGTCATGTCATCCTACTCAACAGATACAAGCCACCAATAGGCATATTCGTACGACCAGCCGTTCGCTTTATTGAGCACCTCCAACTCGATGTTCTCCCCCTCAATGCCTGCGAGGTCGAGGTCGAGATCAATCCAGCCGTCGGAACTGACCTCGGGGCCGACCAGCATGTCCACCAGGGACTTGCCATTGGCCAGGACCTGGAGCCTCCAATCACCCCTGTAATCATGTCCTACCGAGAGCTTCAACCTCCTGGCGGCACCCTGGGCGTCCTTGAGCTTTCTCGACAATCGAACGGCATCTGCGGGTGAACCGGGATGGGTCCTGAGTACCCCGGGACGTCCCCGGTAGCTTTCGAGAAGAACAGGTCCCTCTCCGAAAAGGCCTCTACCAGCCGTAAGCTTAAAGCCCGGAGCGACCAGCTCTACCGTCTTTTCCCCGTCCTCAGCCTCTCCAGAATCCTGGACCTTCCGGGACATGGCGCGCTGCCAGGAGGCCAGC
This sequence comes from Planctomycetes bacterium UBA1146, assembly GCA_963579555.1. GTDB lineage: Bacteria > Planctomycetota > UBA8108 > UBA8108 > UBA8108 > UBA8108. The sequence goes on along the minus strand of CAUZHA010000124.1, from coordinate 3,833 downwards.
TTTCGGGGAGCGGACCTCACCAGGCTGCTTCCATTAAAATCAGCGGGGGTACGCCCAAGCCAGGCATGGTCGAAGAGCGCGTACTCTCCATCCGGACAGCTCAATCCCAATCCAGTCAGGTTGAATTCGCCGAATTGCTCAAACAGGTCGACAGTGTGTAGCACCCAGTCCGCCGGACTGCTTGGATGCAGATGCACAAAGCTTCCATCAAAGGCGACCTCGCCTGGCTTTTCCCCCGCGGGTCCCTGGTAAAACCGGAAGCTTGGCTTCTTCTGGCCCGGCTCCGGGCCAAAACGATTATCGTGCGCCACCTGCAGGGAGACTCCTCCGCCACCCTTCTTTTTCCAGGCCCATCGGAGAAAGCGATATTCTCCAAACGAGGGGAATGCCCTGATCGGCGCATCGAGCCCTTCCAACATCGCGCTCTCTTTCTCGCCGCCGCTCACCAGCACGCAGGAACTGCCGCTGTAGCTGTCTCTCCATTCACTGCGCGTAAATCCATCTCCATCGGTCAAACTCGAGCTGAAATAAGGATCATCCTCATAGAGAGGCTGCAGCCCGGGGCGGTCGGCCATAAAAGAGAGCCCGCTGATCTCAATCGGCATGGGCCGGGTGTTACCGACGAATCGGAGCTCGATATCGACCTCGTTCCCGGAGAACCCGGAAAGGTCAAACACGAGACCGCTCGGCGGAAAGGGGAGGGCTGCGTTCTCGACCGAAGCGGGTATTACGAAACGGGTTCTTTCGACTCCGCCGACAAGCAGCATCAGCTGGCAATTATCCTTATACCCCGACAGTAAACGGGCGCAGACCGCGAGGTAGCGACTCTCGACTGAAGGTTGCATCCGCCGGCTCAGCTTCATCCCCCCGGCCGGAATCTGCAGCTGCAGCTTGAAGCCAGGCCGCTGCAAATTAGCTGCATCCCAGTGATTCACCAGGGAAGAGCTGCCTTCCCTGGCGGGCTCCTGGGTCCACCCATTCAGGGCTGGCAGGAACATTCCGATTCGGCTGGAGATCTCCCTCCGAAGACCGTTGGTATCAAGGGTCAACCGAGGATAGATCCAATCAACAAAATCCCTTATATCAAGCGGATCCGCCCCGGCGGGTGTCCGCTCCATTTCAGGATCCGCCAGCAACACCAGCCTGGCCTGGCGGCCGCGGGTGGCGGCAAGGTCGATGCGGCCGCTGTCGAATAGCCGTCCCGAGCCCAGGAGTACCTCGCTCTGGTAGAGCTTCGTCTCCTTGAGTGAAGGGAAATCCCGGAGGAGCACCCTTGCCGAAGCGCAGCCCCCTTCTCTCGCCCTCCTGTCAATCCCCACCCCGGTCTGGAACGCGACCACGCAATCCGACAAGGCGAACTCCATCTCGCAAAAGGCCCGAACGCCGAACCCCCTGGCTGACTCGACCCCGCCGGAAACCAGCGCGTTGCCGAGAACGGACCGATCCTCGATCCAGCGGCCTCCGCCCCCGATCATCCGTTTCTCCCTGACACGCAGGGGGCGAAATGAGGCCAGCGAGACCTCCTCGGGCCGGCTGTATATTCTCGATGCCACCGTTGAATATTTCACCCAGAGAGCATCCAGGCTCCAGGCTGGCTGGACCACATGCAACCACTGGCGAGGGTTGCTCTGATCACCGACATCTCCCACCCGGAACCTCGCATCTGATGTGCTCAGGACAGCTCCATCCATGGTTTCGACCCTGACCAATCGACCGGAGAGATCCGGAAGGAGAAGCGCCAGCTGTTCGAAATAGGCATCCCAGGGGTCGATTGGCAGCAGGTGAAGCTCTGCGATCCTGTTGAAAGAAATCGTCTCTACGCCCGAATCAAGCAGCAGCCGAACGCCGGCCCTGCCCCACCGCATCGATCGAAATATTTCGCTGCTTCCATCTGCGTAAAAAATCGTTCCCGGACTCAGCGGCGGAGAAGACCGTGAAGAAAAAACAACCCTCCGCAGCCAGCGAGTGAGGATGCGAACCTGCCTGCCCCCCTTGCTACTGTGAGGACCCGGTTTCCACATATTGACAGTTGGCTGGACCTGCAGATGCGGCAATTGAGGGGAGGCAGGGTTCTCCTTCCCCGACCTGTAACCGCGAAAATTGCACGGCAGGCGATCGCCTCCGGCAAACTCGACATACGGGCCTTCCGGGAGCCCCGCACCACCGCCGCCGCTCCTGATCCAGGAAGCAGGATTGGCTGGATTGAAGAGCCAGACCCCCCCAAGCGTCGCCCTGCGCCCGCTATGGCCCCAATCGGAAATACTCGGGCCGTAGACGACCTGGCCGTTGGCCAGAACCGCCCTGTAGGACCTGGCATGGTCACCCGAACTGCCGGCCCGTGAAGCCAGCGGCTGGGCCCTGCGAGCATGGACCATCTTCGGCAGCTTAGCAGCCCCTGGAGGCTGGGCCTCCTGTACGGCGGCATGGACGATTCCTGCAGAACTCAAGAAAACAAGGCCGAGGAGAATGAATGCCCAGCCCTTCTGTGTTCTTTCAATCTTACCGAGGTTTACCACGAGTTCGCTTCCTCACATCCAGTCCCCGGGAAAAATGACTGCCGTTCAGATTAAACGCAAAGAACCCCGACAGGCAAGAAAGCTTAATCGAGTGAGCCTAGATTTGCCTCGACCTTATCGAGCTCCGCCTCGAGTTCGATCAATCTCTCGCGCTCTCGCTCGACCACATCGGGACTGGCCTTGCTGACAAAATTTTCATTGGATAGCTTTTTCTGCGCCCCCTCGACGCGCCCGCTGAGCTGGTCTCGCTGCTTCAGGAGACGCGCCCTCTCCTTCTCCATATCAATCGCTCCAGGGATGTAGATGTCGATATCCCGAACGACAGCGACAGCCGAATCGGCTGTCCTCTCTACATCTCCGTCGATCTCGAGAGACTCGAGGACACCCATATGAACCAGCAGGTCAGCAAACGGCTCAAGCTGCTCACGCCGGCTCTCATCCGCCCGGATTCGAACGGGAAGCTTGTCCGCGAACGGAATCTCATTCTTGCTTCGAATATCCCGGATGGCCCTGATGATCTCCTGCAGAAGCTCGAAGCGTTTCTCGAGACCCTCGTCCCTCCAGCCGGTGGCCGCCTGCGGCCACGGCGCATGAACCAGCAGCTCAGGAACGCCGAGCTGATCACCGACTCCCCGTTCGGGAGCCTCCTCACCCAGCCTCTCCCAGAGAAACTCGGTGATGAACGGAACAAAGGGATGCAGGAGTCGAAGCACCTGGTCAAGAGCGACCGCGAGCACCTGGCGGGCCAGCGGAGCCTTCCCGGCATCTCTCATTCTCGGCTTGATAAACTCGAGGTACCAGTCGCAGAGCTCCGACCAGAAGAACTCCCTGGCCAGGGAGATCGCCGCCGCGGGGCTGTAGGACTCGAGCTGTTCATCCACGGCCTCGATCGCGAGCGCGAGCCGCGAGAGAAGCCAGCGGTCCTCGACCGCAAGGTCCTCGAGCTCGCGGGGCTCGAAAGAGACTCCATCGAGATTCATCAGCGCGAAGCGGGCGGCGTTGAGGAGCTTGTTGCAGAAATTCCTGCCGACCTCGAATCGGTCACTGACAAGCTTGGCCGCTGGAACGTCCTCCATCGTCCCCAGGACATCAAATTCCTTACCGGATTCGGGACAGATGTAGGTGAAGATGCTGCTGCCGTGCTTGGCCTCCGCGAGATCCACCATGTTTCCCGAGAAAGGCGAGATCGCCTGGACAGGCAGGCGGATATCCTGCATGCCTGTCTGCAGTTCACAGACCACGTAGCGCATCGCATCGGCTCCATAACGCTCGATGATATCGACCGGGTCGATCCCGTTGCCCTTGGACTTGCTCATG
>CAUZHA010000123.1:0-12561 GCA_963579555.1 Planctomycetes bacterium UBA1146 | reverse complement strand
GGCCGAGCATGGGCTCCTGGCTCAGCTACGGGATCGGCGCCGAGGCCGACGACCTGCCGGCCTTCGTCGTGCTCAAGAGCGGCGGCGGACTCAGCGGCGGCGCCTCCCTGTGGAGCTCGGGCTTCCTGCCGTCGGAACACCAGGGAGTACCCTTCAGGAGCGATGGCGAGCCCATCCTGCACGTCAACAATCCAGACGGTGTTGATTCCAGGGCGCAGCGCGACTCGCTCGACCTGATCCGCGACCTCAACAGAAGCCGCCTCAACCTCGTCGGCGATCCCGAGATCGCGGCCCGCATCGACGCCTACGAGATGGCCTACCGCATGCAGGCCCGCGCGCCCGAGCTGATGAACTTCAAGGATGAGAAAAAGGAGACCCTGGAGCTCTACGGAGCGAAGCCGGGTGACTCGAAGGCCACCTTCGCCAACAACTGCCTGCTGGCGCGGCGACTTGCCGAGCGCGGCGTTCGGTTTATCCAGGTCTACCACCAGGGCTGGGACGCGCATACCAACGTCGAGGGCAATGTGAAAGACAACGCCCGGAAAACCGACCAGGCCTCGGCCGCCCTCGTCCAGGACCTCAAGCAGCGCGGCATGCTCGAAGACACCCTCGTCATCTGGGGCGGCGAGTTCGGACGCACGCCCATGGTAGAGTCCAACGTCGTCCTCGGAAGAAACAAGGGCCGCGATCACCACCCCCAGGCCTTCACCGTCTGGCTCGCCGGCGGCGGCATCAAGCAAGGCATCACCCTCGGCAGGACCGACGATCTCGGCTTCCACATCGCCGAGGACCCGGTCAACGTCCATGACCTGCACGCCACGATCCTGCGCCAGCTGGGCATCGACCACCAGCTCCTGAGCTTCCGGTTCCAGGGCCTCGATTTCCGCCTCACGGGTGTAGAAGACCAGCACCCGGTCAAAAAGCTCCTGGCCTGATTGCAGGCGCTGCTCAGTCCTTCTTCTTGCCTGCGCGCCAGAGCGGACGGGTGTTCTTCTTCAGGTCCGTATCGTAGGCTACAGCGAGGGCCTGGAGCTGCTTCACCACCTCCGGGTTCTTCCCTGCCACGTTGGTCGTTTCACCAATCTCGGCATCGAGATCATAGAGCTCCATTCCGACCGCCGGGCGCCCCTTCTTCTTCTTCCCTCGCCCGCCAGCGAGGCGAAGCTTCCACTTGCCCAGCCGCACCGCCTCGATGCGGTTGTTCCTGTAGTAGAAGAAACCCTTTGCCTGCCGCGGGGTCGGAGTCTTCGGGTTCTTGAGGGTCGCGAGAATGCTCATCCCGTCGATCGGGTGCCCGGGCAGCTTCGCGCCGGTGATCTCGGCGAGGGTCGGCAGCACGTCGATTGTCGAGGCGACATAGTCGGTCACGGTGCCGGCGGGAACCTGTCCCGGCCAGCGTACGACGGCCGGCACACGCATACCTCCATCGTAGGTCGTCGCCTTGCCGGCCCGAAGCGGCAGGGCACTGCCCGCGTGGTGCTTCTTCGAGAGCCAGGGGCCATTGTCTGAGGAATAGATGACGATGGTTTTCTTCGCCAGGTCCAGCTCATCGAGGGTCTTGAGAATCTGCCCCACCGACCAGTCGATGTGCTCGATGGTCAGCTTGTAGGCTTTTTTCGGATCAGCGTCGTAGCGATCATCGGAGACGAAGAGCGGCACGTGCGGCATCGTATGCGGCATGTAGAGAAAGAACGGCTTCGACTTGTTGGCGCGAATGAACTCAACAGCCTTCCTGGTGTAGCGGTCGGTCAGCGTTACCTGGTCAACCGGCCCCTCGATGCGCTTGTCATCGCCGTAGAGATGGTTGTTGTAGGCGTCCCACTTCTTGAGCTTCCAGATCTTGTCGAGATCAGGCGTGTTGTTACCCCAGCCCTTGATGCGGGCCATGTCGTTCGAATAGGGCAACCCGAAGTAGTGGTCAAATCCCTGCGCCGTCGGCAGCACCTCCGGCCTGTCGCCGAGATGCCACTTGCCGATGCACATCGTGGCGTAGCCCTTCGTCTTGAGCAGGTCGGCGATGGTGACCTCGTCGGGATGGAGGCCGACGTTGCTGCGCGGCCCGAGCACCCCGGGAATGTTCAGGCGCGGCTGGTAGCAGCCTGTCATCAGCGCAGCCCTCGAAGCTGAACAGACGCAGTAGGCCGAATAGAAGCTCGTGAAGCGCACTCCCTCCCTGGCCAGCCCATCGATATTGGGCGTCTTGATGTTGGGTGAGCCGTAGCAGCCGAGATCCTGGTAGCCCTGGTCATCGGCATAGACCAGCACCACGTTGGGATGATGGTGGTCGGCGAAGGCGGGAAGGGCGAACAGCGCCGCCACGAAGAAGAGAATAGATCTACGCATCGAGCAGACTCCTTATTAATTCGATTCCTGTTTCCTGTTTTTCTTTTTCCTCTCACGCTCCCGGACCCCTGCCTTGGCCCAGCCTCCCTTCGCGGGCAGCTGCCCGGGCTGGATTCCCACCTCGAGCTTCAGGGCCTCGACCGTCTTACGAGCCTCGGCAATCGCCGCGGCGTAGTCGGTGACACCGGCAAGATTGGTCATCTCGCGCGGATCTTTCTCGAGATCGTAAAACTCGAAGTCCGTGGTGCCGGGAAAAAGCACCAGCTTGTAACGCTTCGAGCGCATACCCCAGTGCGGATGGCCCGCCGCCCCGTAGGCGTACCAGATCGCCTGGCGCCAGTCGGCGGGAGTTCCGCCGGCCAGGAGCGGAACGATCGAGCGTCCCTGCATGCGGGAATCGGGCGTGATGCCCGCGAATTCGAGCAGCGTCGGAGCGAAGTCTACGTTGCTGACGAGCTCCTCGTTCACCGTGCCGGCCTTGATGGAGCCCGGGTAACGAACGATCAGCGGCATCTTCACCGACTCTTCCAGCAGGAGGCGCTTGTCGTAGAGCCCGTGCTGGCCGAGCCAGTAGCCCTGGTCCGAGGTGTAGACGATCAGCGTCTCATCCTTGATGCCCTCGGCCTCGAGGTAATCAAGGACGCGCTTGATGTTCTCGTCGATAGCGGCCACGCAACGGATGTATTTGTGGATCATGTGCTGGTAGGCGGCCGAGGTCTTCGATTTCACGCTCCCATCATGCGGCCACATCTTCGGCTTGCTGTCGTTCTCGTGGCGCCCGAAGTAGCCGTGATTTCGAAAAAGATGCCATCTATGCGGGGCCTTGAGCAGCGGGCTGGTCCGCTCCACGTCCTCGTGCAGGCTCGGAGGTTCGGGTACCAGCTTGTCGGCGAGCAATCCATCGTGGCGCTCGGGGTAATCGTAGGGATGATGCGGTCCCTTGAAGTGCAGGTTGAGGCAGAATGGCCGCTTCCTGTCGCGTTTCTTCAACCACTCGAGAGCGACGTCAGTGTAGACATCGGCATAGTAGCCCTTGTGCTTCGACTGCCTGTCGCCGGTCGAGGTGAAGGATGGGTTGAAATAGCTTCCCTGTCCCTTCGTCACCGAATAGAAGTCCATGCCGCGCGGGGTATGCCTCATATGCCATTTGCCGACCACAGCCGTCTGGTATCCCCCCTTTCGCAGCTGGCGATTATAGCTCGGCGCGTCCTCCCGCAGGGAGCAGTTCAGATTCAGACCGCCGCTGATGTGCGAATACTGGCCCGTGATGATCGCCGCACGGCTGGGCGAGCAGATCGAGTTGTTGCAGCAGACATTGGTGAAACGCATTCCCTCGAATGCCAGCCGGTCGAGCGTCGGCGTCCTGGTGTAGTCCTTCAGCCAGGAGCCGTAGGCACCGATCGCCTCGAGGGCATGATCATCGGAGAGAATGAAGAGAATATTCGGAGTTTTCGCCCGCAGCCGGGAGGCCGGGCTGAGGACAAGGACTAAAGCCGCCGCGGCGAATGTCGTAATTCTCATCTCTACCTTCACTTTGAAACATTTTCGTTTTGGAAAAAGGTATCCTCCATCGAGATAATGTCTATTGCCTGAAAAAAATTGCGCCTTGTGGGTCGAAACAGGGCGCCAAAACGATACCAGAGAAACGGAGACGATTTCATGTTCGACTTCCTGGCTGAACAGGACGCCTCGATCTGCGGCGGAAGCCACCTGAAGCGTCGCGAGCTGCTGCAGCTTGGCGCGCTCAGCGCCATCGGCCTCTCCCTGCCGCAGCTGCTGGCGGCGGAGGAGCGAGTCGCCCGCAAGCCCGGGCATGAGAAACGCTCCGCCATCATGATCTTCAACCTCGGCGCCCCGAGCCACGTCGACCTCTGGGACATGAAGCCGGATGCTCCACGAGAGATCCGCGGCCCCTTCAAGCCCATCAAGACAAAGTCGGAGGATCTCGACATCTCAGAGATCCTCCCGATGCACGCGAAGATCGGCGACAAGTTCTCGCTCGTTCGCTCGGTACACCACGGCGGCGCCGCGGTTCACGATGCCGGCTGGCAGATCATGCAGACCGGCCGGCGCTTCTCAGGCGGGATCCAGACGCCCCATGCCGGCGCGGTGGCGAGCCACCTGCTGGGTCGAAAAACCGACCTGCCGCCCTTTGTTGTCCTGCCGGAGCTCATGGGACGCGGAGGAGGCAACATGCCCAACGGCCAGGCCGGTGGTTTCCTCGGCAAGGCTCACGACCCCTTCGTCCTCAATGCCGACCCCTCGAAGAAAAATTTCAAGGTTCCCGATCTGCTGCCCCCCGACCAGGTGGGCGCCGCCCGGCTCGAGCGCCGGCGCAAGCTGCGCGATATTGTCGACGGGGCAGTGAAGAACTTCGAATCAAGCGACGATGCCCGCCTCCTGAACGACAACTTCCACGCCGCCTTCCGCATGATGACCAGCAAGAAGGCGCGCGAGGCCTTCGACATCACGAAGGAAAAAGAATCGGTCCGCGAGCGCTACGGCATGAATCGCTTCGGGCAGTGCTGCCTGCTGGCGAGAAGACTCATCGAGAGTGGCGTCAGGCTGGTGACGATCAACAGCTTCCTTACCGTTTTCGACCAGCTTTCGTGGGATATCCACGGCTCGAAGCCCTTCATGTCGATAAAACAGATGAAAGAAATAGTCGCGCCCATGTACGACCGCGGCTACAGCGCCCTCATCGAGGACCTCGATGACCGCGGCCTGCTCGATGACACCCTGGTATCCACCATGTCGGAGTTCGGACGCACCCCCAAGGTCAACCCGGCCGGCGGACGCGACCACTGGCCGCAGTGTTTCACCGTCTCCTTCGCCGGGGGCGGCGTGCAGGGCGGCCGCGTGGTGGGCAAGAGCGACCCGGTCGGCGGTTTCCCCGCCGAGCGTCCGGTGGCTCCCCCCGAGGTGGTGGCGACGATCTTCCACAGCCTCGGCCTCGACCACCAGGCGCTTCTGCCGGGACCCGCCGGACGCCCCTTCCCACTTGTCGACTTCGGCAGCAATCCGATCAAGGAGCTGTTTTGATGAATTCCCGGGTCTTCACATGCGCAATCCTGGCCCTGGTGTTCGGTGCTGCACTGCCCGCGGTCGAACCCCTGAGCTTCCGCAATGACGTGCTTCCGGTCCTCTCTAAGGTGGGCTGCAATTCAGGCGGCTGCCATGGATCGCTGGCCGGCAAGGGCGGCTTCCGCCTCAGCCTCAACGCCTACGACCCGGCCACCGACCACTACAACATCACCCGCGAGATGCGCGGACGGCGCATCGAGCCCTCCGCCCCCGCCCGCAGCCTCTTCGTCATCAAGCCAACCGCCGCCGTGCGCCACAAGGGCGGCAAGGTCATCCGCGAGGACTCGGTCGAATACCGCATCCTCACCGACTGGATCCGCCAGGGGGCGCCGGCCCCATCGGAGAAAGATGCCCGGCTCGAGCGGCTAGAGGTCTCCCCCCCACAGTCCCTCCTCGTGAAGGGCGACACCCTGCAGCTCAAGGTAACCGCCTCCTTCAGCGACGGCAGCTCACGCGACGTGACCCGCTGGGTACGCTTCGCCTCGACCGATGCCTCCATCGCCGAGATCGACGAGAAGACCGGCAAGGTCACCGTCCTGGGCTACGGAGAGGGCTCCTTCACCGCCTGGTACTCGGGGAGGATCGCCATCGCCCGCGTCACCTCGCCCTGGCCGAACGAGATTCCCGCCGAGGTCTTCACGAAGGCCCCTGAACGCAACGTGATTGACGAGCGCGTGCTTGAACAATTGAATCGCCTCAACCTCGAGCCCTCGCCGCCGGCACCCGACAGCGAGTTTATCCGCCGGGCTTATGTCGACGTGATCGGCGTGCTGCCGACCCCTGCGGAGACAAAGGCCTTTATCGAGGACAAGAACGAGAGCAAACGAGACGTTCTTGTCGACAAGCTTCTCGCCCGCCCCGAGTTCGTCGACTACTGGACCTACCGCTGGTCGGACCTCTTCCTCATCACGGGCAGAAAAATGGGCGAGCCGGTCATCAAGACCTATTACAGCTGGCTGCGCGAGCGCGTCGAGAAGAACGTCCCCTGGGATGAGCTGGTGCGCCAGGTCGTCACCGCCAGCGGCGGCAGCCTGCAGAACGGCGCCACCAACTTCTACACCGTCCACCAGGAACCCGAGAGCATGGCCGAGAACATCAGCCAGGCCTTCATGAGCCTGTCGATCGGCTGCGCCAAGTGCCACAACCACCCGCTGGAGAAATGGACCAACGACCAGTACTACTCCTTCGCCAATCTCTTCGCCCGGGTGCGAGTCAAGGGCAGCGGCGACAACCGCACCCTCTTCACCGCCTCCCGCGGCGACCTCCTGCAGCCGCGTACCGGCAAGCCGCAGCCTGCCGCGCCGCTCGATGCCCCCGCCATACCGGCCGGCTCTGGCGCCAACCGCCGCGAGGTCCTCGCCGGCTGGCTCACCTCGCCTAAAAATCCTTACTTCACCCGCTCGATCGCCAACCGGATCTGGGCCAATTTCTTCGGCCGCGGCATCGTCGAGCCTGTCGATGACCTGCGCGTCTCCAACCCCGCCTCGAACGAGCCCCTGCTCGCGGCCATTGCCACTCATCTTGCGAAAAACAAATATGATCTGAAGGCCCTCATGCGACTGATCCTCAGAAGCGAGACCTACCGCCGCAGCAGCGTGCCCCTTGAACGCAACAGTGAGGACCAGAGCTACTATTCGCGCTATTACCCGCGCCGCATGATGGCCGAGGTGCTCTACGATGCCATCGTCTCTGTTACGAGCGTCTCCAGCCGCTTCGACAACATCACCAACTTCGACGGAAGCACCCGGAAGACCGCGTTCTATCCCGAGGGCACCCGCGCCCTGCAGCTCTACGACTCCTCGGTCACCTCCTATTTCCTCAAGGCCTTCGGGCGAAACGACCGGGAAATCACCTGCGAATGCGAACGCTCCAACAAGCCGAGCATGGTGCAGGTGCTGCATCTGTCCAACGGCAACGCCCTCAACGACAGGCTCAGCAGCAAGAAGGGCCGCGTCAGCGAGCTGCTGGCGAAAGAGAACCCGGAGATCATCGATGAGATCTACATGCTCTGCTTCAGCCGCAAGCCTGGAGAGAATGAGCTCAAACAAATCACCGGGCTCTTCGACGGGACTGCCCCGGAGCAGAAACGAACCGTGGTCGAAGATCTCTTCTGGGCCCTGATGACCAGCCGCGAATTCCTTTTCCAGCATTGAGAATGATGAAAAAGCTGATCCTCAACATCCTGTTCCTCGCCTCTGCGGCGCTACCCGCCCGCGGTGAAGATATCGATTTCCACCGCGACGTGGCCCCCATACTGCGTGAGTACTGCGCCGGCTGCCACAACGATGACGAGCTCAAGGGCGAGTTCTCGCTCGAGACCTGGAAACTGCTCATGAAGGGCGGCGAGGACGGGCCATCCATCAAGCCCGGCGACGCTGCAGGCTCCCGGCTTATCGAGCTTCTGAGCGGAAAGAAAAAGCCCTATATGCCGCCGCGCAAAAAGGCGCAGCCCTCCGCGGCTCACATCGAAACATTACGTGCCTGGATCAACGCGGGCGCGAAGGGCCCGGAAAAAGATGTCTCGCTCCTCTCGACGCTGAATGTTCCCGAGCTGGCAGCGGCCGAAAACGTTGAGAAGCCCATCACCGCCCTGGCCTTCTCCCCCACCGGCACCCGGGCCGTCGCCCGCTTCACCTCGGTGAAGGTCGGCAAGCAGGTGCTCGCCGGCCACCCCGGAAAGATCAACTCCATCTCCTTCTCTAAAGATGGCAAGCGAGTCGTGATCGCCACCGGCGTCACAGGCCTGAGCGGAGAGGCCTTTCTCTGGGATGTGGAAACCGGCAAGAGCATTCGCCGGTTCACCGGTGAGCATCGCGACATCCTCTTCGATGCCGAGCTCTCCCCCGATGGAGCGATCCTCGCCACCGCAGGCTACGACCGTTCGATCAAGGTCTGGGAAGCCGGCAGCGGCAAGCTGCTACGTACCATCGAGGGACACAACGGCGCCATCTACGACATAGCCTTCAGCCCCGATGGTTCGGTGCTCGCCAGCGCCGGCGGCGATGCCTCGGTCAAGCTCTGGCAGGTCGCCACCGGCCTGCGCCTCGACACCCTGGGCCAGCCCACCGGCGAGCAGTTCAACGTCGCCTTCACTCCCGACAGCCGGTTCATCGTCGCCAGCGGCGCCGACAAGCAGATCCGCCTCTGGAAGTGGACCAGCAGGGAGAAGCCGCAGGTCAACCCACTCGCCCTCGTACGCTTCGCCCATGAAGACGAGATCACCAGCTTCGTCATCAGCAAGGATGGGGCACGCCTTGCCTCGGCCTCGGCCGACCGCACCGTCAAGACCTGGTCGCTGCCGGGGCTCGAGCCCCTGCAGACCTTTGATAAGCAGAGCGATGTCGTCGCCACCCTGGCCTTCACCCCCGGAGAACGCTCCCTCTTTGTCGGCCGCCTCGACGGTTCCAGGGAGAGGCTGAAGCTTGAAAAACGCGCGGCAGGCGAGGAGCTCAGCCGTGCAGAGGCCGCTCCCGCCGCGGCGAGACCAGCCGGAGAAAAGGCTACCGCCGCCGCCGAGAGTGAACCCAACGACAGTGCGGAAAAAGCCAACACGATCCAGCTGCCGGCCATGGTCAGCGGGGTGATCGAGGATGCCGACGGCCGGGACTCCGACCTCTTCCGCTTCAGCGCGAAGGCCGGTGAAGAGTGGGTACTCGAGATCAACGCGGCGCGCAGTAAATCGATGCTCGATTCGAAGATCGAGGTGCTCGGCTCCGACGGCAAGCCCATCGAGCGGCTCAAGCTCCAGGCCACGCAAAAAAGCTGGCTCACCTTCCGCGGCAAAGACTCCAATACCACCGGCGACTTCCGGCTCTTCAAATGGGACGAGATGACGGTCAACCAGCTGCTCTACGTCAACGGCGAGGTGGTCAAGCTCTGGCACTACCCACGCGGACCCGACAGCGGCTACATCGTCTACCCCGGACGCGGCAACCGCCAGGGCTTCTACGACACGACTCCGCTGGCCCACCCGCTCGGACAGAACGCCTATATCGTAAAACCGCTCCCGCGGGGAGTCGAGCCGGTGGCCAACGGCCTGCCCTCCATCTCGATCTACTACGAGAACGACGATGAGAGCTACCGGCGCCTCGGCAGGGACTCTAAGCTGACCTTCACCGCCCCCGCCGATGGAGAGTACCTCGTACGGGTCTCCGACGTGCGCGGGCTGCAGGGCAAGAACTACAGGTACACCCTGAACATCCGTCCGCGAAAGGGCGACTTCTCGGTCAACCTCGGCACCATACCGGCCGGCATACCGAAGAAAGGCGGCCGCGAGTTCAGCGTCAACTGCCAGCGCTTCGACGACTTCGATGGGCCGATCCGCGTCGATATCACCGAGGTGCCGCCCGGTTTCCGCGTCACCACTCCGATCGTGATCGAGGCCGGGCAGACGCTGGCCTACGGCGCTGTCTACCACGATCCCGCACCGGTTAAGAAGATCGCAAAGGCGAAGGCCATCGAACCCAACCCCTCTATCAGCAAGCTCTCCTGGAAGTTCTACCACGGCCAGTGGCCGAAGGTTCCCGACTGGAGCAAGCTGAAGCCCGTGAAGTCGGGAGAGCTCGACCACGGCTTCATCGATATCGGCATGGCCAACCGAGCGGACTACTTCGGCTTCCTCTTCGAGGGGACGCTCGAGGTGAAGAAGAAGGGCTCGTATGAGTTCATCCTGGCCTCCGACGATGGCTCGCTGCTCTTCATCGACGGCAAAAAGATCGTCGACGTCGATGGCCTGCACTCCAACGAGCGCAAGACCGGCAAGCTCGACCTCCAGCCGGGCAAGCACTCGATCAGCGTCGGCTTCATCGAGGCGACCGGCCAGGCCGAGCTCTACCTCGGCTGGAAGGGACCGGGCTTCGGGGAAACTCCCCTCACCCTCACCAGCTCCGGCCCCGACTGGGCACGGGTCAACGCCACCGCCATGATCGACGGCCGCGAGGTGAAACGCCCCGCCAACCTGCTCACCGGCATCAAGCTCGGCGGCAAGCCCAGCCTGCGGGTCAACGTGGCGCGCGCTGGAAACCAACCGGTGAACAAGGAAACCATGGGCTCGCTGGAGAAGCCTCTCGAGCTGACCATCGCACCGGGCGAGACGATCTCGGCGCGGGTTGTCATCGAGCGCGGCAACTTCAAGGGTCGTGTCGACCTCGGCGGCTTCGACTCGGGCCGCAACCTTCCCCATGGCGTCTACGTCGACAACATCGGCCTCAACGGCCTGCTCATCGTCGAGGGCCAGAGCGAGCGCCAGTTCTTCATCACCGCCGATAAATGGGTCGGGGAAACCACCCGCCGCTTCCACATCCGGGCGGATCCTGAAAACGGCCTCATCACCCCGCCGATCCTCCTGCACGTGCGCAGGAAGTAGGCAAACAGCGGCTTTTTTCAGCCAGGGCGGAGGTGCTTTCGCCTGCCTGTGCATTCGATCTTTCCCGACGATGGTTTTTTCCGCATAATAGGAGTGTCAGCATTCTCAAGAGGAGAAACTGCCCGTGCTATCGATACCCGGCAATCGAATCGACAGCTTCTGCGACGGCCTGTCGCGGAGAAACTTCCTCAGAATCGGCTCCCTGGGGCTGGGTGGTCTGTCGCTGACCGACCTGCTGCGCGCCGAGGCGGCCGCAGGCAAGACTGAACAACAGAAGTCCGTTGTGATGATCTACCTGCCGGGCGGACCGACCCAGCATGAGACCTTCGACCCGAAGCCGGACGCGCCGAGGGGAATCCGCGGCTCCTACAAGCCAATCAGTACGAAGATTCCCGGCGTCCAGTACTGCGAGCTGCTGCCGAAGCTCTCGGCCATGGCCGACAGGTTCTCGGTGGTCAGGTCGCTGGTCGGCATGGACAACCGGCACGAATCCTTCCAATGCTACAGCGGGCATTCAGGCGGCCGACCGCCGGATAACGAACCCGCCGGCGGCTGGCCCAGCTTCGGCTCGCTCGTCTCCAGCGTACTCGGCCCGGGACCGGGCGGAGCCATGCCCTACATCGATGCCTCTCCGACGATGACCTACGCCCCCTACCGTAACCGGGGCCACCACGAGGGAGCCTTCAAGCCCTCGTGGCCCGGCTTCACCGGCCATGAGCACATCCCCTTCTCGCTGCAGGGCGACATCAAGAAGGACCTCGTTCTCAACGGCATCGATCTCAACAGGCTCAATAACCGCCGCGGCCTGCTGACCGCCCTGGACCAGATCCAGGAGAAGGTCGAGAGCGCCGGGCTCGACAACATCCAGAAGCAGGCCTTCGGTCTGCTGACCGCCAGCAAGCTCACCGAGGCTCTCGACATCAACAAGGAGCCGAAGAAGGTGCGCGAGCGCTACGGGCAATCCCAGGCGACCGACAAGGCCTTCGGCGGCGCGCCGCAGAGCGCCCAGCACCTGCTGCTGGCGAGGCGACTGGTCGAGGCCGGGGTGCGTTGCGTGACCGTAGCCTTCGGAGCCTGGGACTGGCACGCCAATCGCGAGGGCACCATCGAGTACCTGTCGAAGAAATACCTGCCGGTCTTTGACCACGCCGTGTCGGTGTTCCTCGAGGATCTCGAGGAGCGTGGCCTGCTCGAGACCACGACCGTCATCGCCTGGGGTGAGTTCGGCCGCACGCCGAAGATCAACCCCAAGGGCGGCCGTGACCACTGGCCCGGAACGCAGTCGGTGCTGCTGGCCGGCGGCGGCATCCAGGGCGGCCGCGTCATCGGCGAGACCGACAGCATCGGCAGCGTTCCCGCCAGCCGCCCCGTCCACGTGCAGGAGATCTTCGCCACCCTCTACAACAACCTCGGCATCGACGTCAACAGCGACACGGTCGATGACCTGAACGGCCGGCCGAGGTTCCTGGTCACAGGCGGGCGGCAGCCCATCGCCGAGCTGTACTGAGGCGTCTCATTCCCGGATGTCGTAGACGAGGATCTTCTCGACCAGCGGCAGCAGCACGTCGTTTTTGGCCCTCTGGTGAATGGGATGAGCGAGATATTCCGCCAGCCGCCGCTCGTCGGGGACCACCACCAGGAGCCCCACATCGAAGCTGTCATCGACAATGTCCCGGTCGCTGGCGACAGCCTTGCCGGCCTGCACGTCAAGTACCCCGGGAATGTCCAGGAATGACTTCGAGACCTCGATGATCTTCGCCCGCTGCCCG
>CAUZHA010000122.1:0-12669 GCA_963579555.1 Planctomycetes bacterium UBA1146 | reverse complement strand
GTATTCCCTGAAGGCTCCGCCAAATAAGCGCCCGCAATCTAAAGTGAGCAGTGACGGCAGGACCTTCGATTGGGGATCGGTTATGCAGGGCGAAGTGGTTACTCATGACTTTGAAATCAGGAACTCGGGTCCCACGCCCCTGATAATCGAAGACGTCAAGCCTGCATGCGGCTGCACCACGGGCAGTTGGGACAAGACCATAGCTCCCGGCGCCACGGGAAAAATAACCCTTTCGGTTGACACCTTGAGATTCGCCGGAAGAATCAAAAAAACCGCCCAGGTGATCACCAACGCCAGCAAGGGCGACAAGACGACCCTTGTCATGCAAGGCGATATCGAGGTGGTTATTATCCAGGAGCCGCCTCCAGGTAAACGTGGACTCACTGCGGTACCGGGCGTCCCGATCAAGCCAGTGACAATCACCCTGAAAAAAGGCTCTGTAAAAACTTTCAAACTCAACAAGGTGTCATGCCCAAACAGACAGGCCGGACGCGGATCGCCGCCGCTTGTCGATATTAGGGTCTCCGTGATCGAGGCCGGAAGCCACTACGAACTGATAATCACTCCGCATATCCCACCTGATAACGACACTATTCGATTCTACACCGCGAATATCGTCGCGAATGTAACCGTCAGGGGCAAAACCTTTGACCTGCCAGTGAACCTGCCTATAGGGGTCAAAAAGCGCATCGATTGGAGCCCTCAGTCGATCTTGTTCACTAACAAGGATTTCGATGAACTCGACGTCGTTCACGTCGACACTACCCCCGCAACCAAGGAAGTGCGAATCATGAGCCTCCACCCAGACCACAGCTTTAACATCCTCGGGGTTCGAATCGAAGGTGAGCACTTAAAGACCAGTCTCGAGACCGTAACTCCCGGCAAAGAATATAAGCTGGCAATCGAACTTGTCAAGAAGCCCAAAACCACCGGCCCCCGGAGAATCGTCGAGAAGATCTTCGTCGACACCGACGACGAAGACCCGACCCTGCATGAACTCACGATACAAGCCGTTTTGCACCGTCTAACCCGGCCGGGAAACAAATCTCCCCCCCTCATCCCGGACTTGAACGGTGGCACGAAAACAACAAACGTTGGCCCCGTTTCGCCTCCGGAAGCCATAAAGCCCAAGGGAAAATCCAAGTAGCCCCGACCGGGACAGGCAATTCACCATTATTTCGTTTTGGAGTTATAGTAACGTCATGCTGACCTTTTCTAAGAAAATGGCCCATCGCCAGGGGATGGCTGTGGCCCTGGCATTTGTATTCGGACTGCTCTTCATGGGACAGATTTCATCCCAGGAAGAAAAGACTGCCAAGACCTCCCAGGCCGAGAAGGTCGCCCCGGCCAAGACCGGCAGCGCCAAGAAAAAACGCTACCTCCTCAAGCCGCCGCCGAAGAACTTCTCGCCACCCTTGTCTAAGGTGGCCGAAGATGTCTTCGATTGGGGCTCGGTGCTGCAAGGCGAGGTAGTTATCCATGACTTCGTCGTCAAGAACAGCGGTGGAGCTCCCCTGCGAATTGAAAAGATCAAGCCCTCCTGCGGTTGCACCACGGTCGGCGGAGAAGGCCAGGTCATCGCGCCCGGAGGCACCGGCAAGATTACCCTGAAGGTCGACACCAAGAAATTTTCCGGAACCATCCGTAAAACGGCCCAGATCAGCACCAATGCGAGCAAGACCACGCAGACTCTCACCATGACGGGGAAAATCGAGACCGCCGTGTTGATCGAACCCAAGCTACCCAGGATTACCGTTGTACGGGGAGTGCCGATCAAGCCACTCACCATCAGCCTTAAGAGATCCTCCAAAAACTCCTTCAAGCTCAACAAGGCCTCGAGCAAAAGCGAGGTCGTCAGCATTGAGATAAAGGAAATTGAAGCGAATAGCTCCTACGAGCTGCTGGTCACCCCGAAACTTCCGGACGATACTCGCAAGTATCACTATGCGGAAATTGACGCCAACGTCACGGTCAAGAACAAGAGCTTCGACCTGCCCGTGCGTGTATCGATCACTGTCAAAGACCGCATCGAGGCGAGTCCTCCCTCGGTCTACTTCAGCCGCAGAGAAACCGAGAAGCTCGACAAGGTCGGCGGCCCTCTTCCGACCAAGGAGCTGCGCATCAAGAGCCTCGACTCCAACCACACCTTCAACATCACTGGAGTCCGTCTCCAGGGGGAGCACTTCAAGACCAGGCTGTCGACAATCACCCCCGGTAAGGAATACGCGCTCTCCGTTGAGCTCTTCAAGAAGCCCAAGGCCGGAACGAGAAGAGTCGTGGAGAAGATCCTGGTCGCAACGGATGATCCGACCCTGAAGGAGATCAAAATCAACGCCACGGCCTCCATGGGGTCATCCATCTCCGGCAAGCGTTCGACCAGTAAATTCACCGGCGGCACCTCCCGCCCTCTCGGCGCCAAGCCTCAGCCGGCGAAGCCGAAGGTCTTCGGCCCCGTGCCTCCAGCTGGAGGCGGAAAGCCCAAGTAAGCGTCGCGAAGCCGAACAACCAGCTTAATAATGAAAGGAGCCGGATGGATTCCGGCTCCCTTTTTGATGCCTGGAATTCTACCGGAACGGCTGGTGGCAGACGAACCTCTCAGGGGCGCTCGAGCCGGAATTCTCCGCGGGCTGGATCGACACTGTATTTAAAGTAATTGAGGAAATTGAGCCCAAGGAGATTGATGCTCCGCCCCTTGCTGTCAGGCAAAACGATGACGGCTAGATTGTGCACCGCGTATCCCTGCAGCGAGACGGAAACCAGGCGAATCCTGCGAACCTGCATCCTGCCGGCTGCCGTGGTCACGTAGATCCGCTCTCCGCGCTCAAACGCGTAACCGAGCCGACGCGCTAGAGCCTCCGAAATAGCCGTATAGGTCGCGCCCGTATCGATCACAAAGGTCTCTTCCATCCTTCCATCGAGCAGCACCTTGGCGCTGATCGATGGGGCCCCTTCAGGTATGGGAATGACAACCGCCTCCCTGCTCGAGAGGATGTCGTCAATTCTACCCAGCAGGGCATCCGATTGCTGGGCCAGAGCGGAATCGAGCTGTTTCGCCTCTTCCAGCAACCTGATTGCATCCTGGTAGATCTCCCATCCCTGATAAAGCTGCCCGAGATGCAGCCTGAGTATGGCTGAATCGGGAATCTGCTCGAGCCCCTCGACATAGGCCAGTTCCGCCCGGCGCCCGTCGCCCTCCTTGAGCGCATCCCGCGCCATCTGGTGATAGCCTCCTTCCAGCATGGGAACGATCCGCCGGGAGCTCTCGAGCTCCCGGACCTGCAGAAGAGCGTCAATCACCTCGCGGGTCAGCTCCAGCTCGGCGCAGACCTCGGCCAGCTTGAACCATAGAATCCCATCCCTGGCGAATGACTCGAGTCCCCGGCGAGCCATCTCGGCGGCCTCCTCGAAGCGACGCCTGTCCTGCAGGCGGTCGATCTCACCCAGGTAGCTCTCCCGCAAAGAGTCGAACAACCCGTCAAGTCGCACCACCTCGACGTTCTCGACCTTCCCGCGCTCGATCGCCTTCCGCAGAAGCTCGATGGCCTCTCCCCAGCGCTTCTTCCGGTAGCTCTCACTTGCCCGGCCCTCGAGATCATCGAAGGTACCTTCGTAAATTCTCATCGTATTATCAGCCACCGTAGAGCTGACGGGCTCGACCAGGAGCTCCCGCAGAAAAACGCTGGCTGGGTCAATAAACACCCTCAAGCCCTGGGGCCTGGCGGGAATCGTCCTGCGGGGAAGGCCCACAACATTGTCCACCATCGGGCGGCACAACCCGATGACCTCCCCTGCCTTTGAAACAGCCAGGAAGGACTCTTCATCGATTCCCGGCGAATCAGCCAGCAGGATCCCCGAATGCCCATCCGCGGTGGAAAAGAAAGCCTCGGCGATTCTTGCTGGTCGGCCTCCGGGGCCGTCGAAGATGTTGAGCTCATCCTCATTGGCCAGCCCACCTGCGGTGGAGCGGCTGATGATTTCCAGGGAGGCCAGCTTCTGCCCCGACCCGG
This sequence comes from Planctomycetes bacterium UBA1146, assembly GCA_963579555.1. Classification (GTDB taxonomy): domain Bacteria; phylum Planctomycetota; class UBA8108; order UBA8108; family UBA8108; genus UBA8108. Next base: position 8,662 of record CAUZHA010000122.1, on the reverse strand, counting down.
CAAGGCGCAACAGGGCCAGGTCCGATGGCTGGTTGTAGCGAATGATACCTGTGACCGGGATGCTCCCGGCTACGCCCTCACGGCGGCACCTCACCTTGTAAGCTCCAAGGAGAGGGCTGTAGCGGGTCAGCACCACTCCATCGGGGTGAACAACAACCGCCTGTACTCTCCGTGCGAACTGCCCACTCTTGTCAAAGAGATCGAGAATGGCCAACGCCGAATCGATCTTGATTCTGCGAACCGTGGGCGAGGTGGAGGAGGCCTTCGCAACAGAACCAGGCTTCTTCCTGCCCGGGAGCGGCCTCCCTTCCCTGGCGGGCAACGGCGCGGGAGTCTCTCCCTCAACCGCCGGCTTCATCACGGCGATGGGGCGCGGCTGCCCCTCCCTCTGCGGCACACCAGGCTCGACAGGCTGCTGAAAAAAATAAAAGAAGACCGCCGCCTGGATTCCCGCCAGCCCGGCGATGAGAGCCAGCGCGTGGCGCAGCCCCCAGCGCCTCTTGCCCCCGCCGACCGGCTGGCCGCATTGAGTACAGAAGGCCGCTCCATCCTCGTTCCAGCTTTTACAAGTCTGGCACTGTAACATGACCTGAAGAGCTCCCCCCGAAAGTCGGGCGCGCCTGTGAATCTACCAGCCGCTTATTCCAAGCCGCTGGTCACTGCAACCAGTATGCAGGACGCTCCCCAAAGGCTCAAGAACGTCGGAAGATTTATACCGCAAGGGAAGGCTTAAAACCCGGCGACAGGGCGCAATTTGCTGGAGGCTGTGCTGAAAAACACACGCCCATCACGCAGAGAATACCCAGAGCTGTCACTGAAGACATCCAGGGAACGCAGCGCGCCCTCCAGGCGGGGCAAGGAGATCAGGAACGGCTTTAAAACAGCCGGCTCCATGGAATCCGGCAGCAGGGTGCCAAGCAAGCCGCCGATCTTCAGCAGCCAGTCGCCGGGGTCGGAGAGCCCCGAGCCCACGCCCTTGTAGAAGCTATCGATCGCAAGATCCGATTTCGGCAGCCAGTCGAGACCGCCGGCCGCAGCCAGGGATGCTGACTTCCCCTCGAGGGCGGCGGCAACCTTCCTGAAAGCCTCTCTCGATGAGCTCAGCGCCAGGAAGTTCCCGCGCACTCCAAAGGCGATATCGAGCCCCAGCAAGCCCGAGCTGAAAACGTGAAAGCCTCCCTGGGCTCCCTCTTCAGTCTTGCTGCCAAGCTCCAGGTTCCACGCCCTCAGCGGCCCGGTAAGAGCCTCGACAGCTCCAGCGATCGCTCTGGAGGCCTTGTCAGCATCCTTGACCTCGAAAAGAAACGCACGTGAAGGTCGAGCGCCCGCAGAGGAAGGAAAGACCACGGTCACCCGTCGCCCGGTAAGGTTCTGGAGAATCTCACGCCGAAGGCGAATACCGAGCCTGGCCTGCTCACGCTCAAACCTCTCGGCTGATTCCGCGTTTCCTGTAATGTTGACAAGCAGCTCCATGCAGAACTCATAGATTCCGGCCGGATCCGTCCCCGAGGTGGCGCTGTAGGAGATTGCGTCAGCGGAGATTCCGGCGGCGAGTCCCTCAGCCGCGGGCTGACCGGCAACCGCCTTTCTCAGCGGATTGCCAATGGTCTCACTGAGGACAGTGCGCGAGCTCGATTCCGTTCCATCGGGCGTGAAGCTGGCGAGATAGTGGTACTCCTCGATCATGTCGAGGATCACCACATCCTTCAGAACTCCACGAGGTTGAAAAATAAACTCGAAACGCGCAGTCTCCTTCCCTGCGGCAGGCTTCTTGCCGATGCGCTTCTTCATCTTGCTCTGCAATTGCTCGTAGCCGGGTGTCCCGGTAAAGCCCGGAGAGAGTGTCTCGCCGGAGAGCAGCTGGAAGCTTCGGCGAAGAAGGGCGGCTGAGGTCGAAATCCCGATCACGTCACCCTGGGCGCTGACGGCGACCTGGTCAAGCAGGTCGAGACCATTCTGAAGAACCGTGGTCGCCGCGCCGTTTCGAATGCCAACCTCGAGTTCATATTCTTCACCCAGGCTGGAATAGGCGTAGAGCAGGTCCCGCAACCCCAACAGCTCCGCAGCGATCTGCTCTTTCTCTCTACGGAAGAGGAGAATGAACTCAAAGGCCCCCCGGGCCCCCACCCGTCCGCCGATCGCCACCTCGGACGAGACAAGGTGCCACCACGGCAGGCTGGAGACGATGCCGCGCCAGTGCTTGATGTGAGACGTGAAGGCCTTTCTCGAGGCAGGAGGAAACGTTTCTTCCAGGTGGCGGAAAAACGTTTCAAGGAACCCTGACCGCGCAATCTTCTCCTGCAAATGACCGAGATAGGTGGAGGCGAAGCCTGAATCTTTTGCGTTCTGCCAGTGCAGGAAGAGGATGGACTCCGGCGGGATTCCGGCCTCGAGGGATCCGGCCAGGGCCTGTCCGGACCAGAGGCTCTGCCCCAGGATCAATGCGACCAACAAAGACCCGACAAGCGGAAGGCTTGCCGGCCGTCGCGAGGCAAAGCTGGAGACGCGGTATGAGTCGCTCAGGAAAAAATCCATTCAAGAATCGCCTTCTGGGCATGAAGACGATTCTCCGCCTCCTGCAGAACAACGGACCGGTTGCTGTCGATAACTTCATCGTTAACCACGACATTCCTGCGCACCGGCAGGCAATGCATGAAGTAGGCTCTGCGGGTACGGCTCATCATCTCACTGTCCACCACCCAATCCTTCAGGCTGTCGCGAAGATCCTGCTCGGCGGCCGGGTCATCGTAACGCAGCAGGGAGCCCCAGGACTTGGCATAGATCACATCGGCATCGGCGGCCGCCTCGAGACGATCATGGACAACCTCTACACTGCCGCCTGATTCGCCGGCAAAGTCACCGGCCATGTTCATGATCCCTTCCTGCAGCTCAAATTTCTCCGGATGAGCGAGGGTGACGTGCATCCCCATCTTCGTCATGGCCAACAGGGCCGAGTTGGCAACGGCCATCGGAAGGGGACGCGGATGGTTCGCCCAGGTGATGGTGACCTTGCGTCCCTGGAAGTCCTGGAAGAGCTCCTTGATGGTCACGAGATCGGCAAGCGCCTGGCAGGGGTGGTAAAGCGCCGACTCCATATTGAAAACCGGGATCTTCGCGTGCTCGAGAAACGTGGTGAAGGTCGTGTCCAGGAGATCCTCCTGCTGGTCCTCGCCGCGCGCGAAGGAGCGCAGGCCCAGAGCCGAGAAGTAACGTGAGAAGACGCCGATGGCCTCCTTCACGTGCTCGGCTGAGGCCCCGTCCATGCGCTTGCCGAACTCGGTCTCCAGGGCGAAGAGCGTCTCTGCATCGAGGGTGCTGACATCTCCGCCCAATTCCCTGGTCGCTACCTCGAAGGAGCAGCGAGTGCGCAGGGACTGGTTCAGAAAAAGGAGAGCTATCTGCCGGCGGTCAAGGACCTCCGAATAGGGGTTCTCCTTGAAGGCGAGAGCCCTGTTAACAAACTCCCCTATCTGTTCAGAGGAAAACTCGTTCAAGCTGTAGAAATGCCGCATCTAACGACTCCACCAGTCTGTTGAAGGCGTTGAATGTCCCACTTTAGACGGGGATGTGCAAGCCATTATAGGCGCACGAGAATCGCCTCAGGCGAAGATCTCATCCAGCGCCGCGAAGAAGATTCCCCACTCCTCCTCGCTCACCGTCAGGGGCGGTAGAAGCCTGAAGGTCTGAGGATCTCCGGAGGTTCCAACCAGGATTCCACGCTCGAGAAGAGCCGCCTGGATCTCCTTCGCCGGCTTCTCGCAACTCACGCCAAGAAGATAGCCAAGACCCCGGACCTCCTCGATTCCCCGGCCGACATATCCTCCGAGACGCTCGATAACGCCGCTGGACAACCGTGCCACCTGCTCGACGAGCCCCTCCTCCTCGATGATGCGATAGGTCGCGGCCACCGCTGCGGCGGCCATCGGACCTCCCCCGAAGGTGGTGGCCTGGTCGCCGGCTGCCACCGTGGCCGAGATCTTCTCATTCGCAAGAACGGCGCCGACAGGATAGCCCCCGCCCAGGCCCTTGGCCGTGGTCACGAGGTCCGGCTCGACCCCCCAGTGCTCACCGACAAACCATTTTCCGGTTCGGCCATTTCCGGTCTGCACTTCGTCGAAAATCAGCACGGCACCGGTGCGGTCACACCAATCCCGCAGCCCCCTGTAGTACTCCGGCTCGGCCATCTTGACGCCGACAACGCTCTGGAGAGGCTCAAGGATGACGCCCGCGATCTCTTCCGGATCAAGGGCATCAAAAGCCTCCAGGTCGCCAAGACGAAGAAAACGCGTCCACCGGGAGATGTTCTGCGGAAAGAGAGCGCGCGACTTCTCGAAGCCCGTCACGCTGAGTGCGCCGATCGTCCGGCCATGGAAGCCCTCCTCCATGGAAACGACGTATTCTCTGCCGGTCGCCTTACGGGCGATCTTCAGGGCGGTCTCATTCGCCTCGGCTCCGGAATTGCAGAAGAACGCCTGGTGCATGGAATAGCACCGCTCAACCATGAGCTTGGCGGCCTCCGCCCGAACTGGGCAATAGCAGAGATTCGAATAGAAATCGAAGGTGCCCGCCTGCTCCGAGATCGCCTCAACCCACCTCGGATGGCAATGACCCAGCACGCAGACGGCGTGGCCTCCATAGAGATCGAGATAGCGGCCTCCGGAATCATCTTCAACATAGCTTCCTTCAGCGCGAACGAAGCTCAGGGGAAAACGAATATTGTTGTAGGTCGGAAGGATGTAGCGATCCTCGGTTTCTTTTGAATTCATCCTGCTTGATTCTCCTGTTGCTTCCAACCGGACATGTCCGCGACCGTCAAACAAATCCACCCGGCGCGCGAAGGCCCTCGGTCTCATCCAGGCCGCACATCAGGTTCATGTTCTGCACACCCTGGCTCGCGGCTCCCTTGCCCAGATTGTCGATCACGGTAAACACCACGCCATTATCTCCCTCGCCGCCGACTCCGACCCAGGAACGCGGAGAGCCCTGAACCCAGCGCAGCTCCGGAGAGCCCTCGATAACCTCCACGAGGCTCTCCCCGGCGTAGGCCTCGGTATAGATCTTCGTGAGCTCGGCAGCGCCAACCCCCGGGGTGAAGACGGTCGTGAAGATGCCGCGCACAAAGGGACCCGACTGGGGCACGAACTGCAGGCTGAAATCGGATTCGCCGAGCCCCCCGAGAAACGCCTCAACCTCCAGCAAATGCTGGTGAGCCAGCGGCTTGTAGGAGCGCACGTTGCTGAAGCGCTCGGGGTGATGAGTGGTCGGACTCGGCTTGTTCCCCGAGCCGGAGGATCCCGTCAAGCCGAGAAGGCAGACATCTCCCGCCAGCCGCCCGGAGGCGGCCAGGGGAGCCAGGGCCAGCAGCATGCCGGTGGCGAAGCAACCCGGGTTCGCCACGAGGCGGGCGCCGCTCACCTTATCGCGCTGGAACTCGGTAAAACCGTAGGTGAAACGCGGCAGCCAATCCACCGCCCCGTGCTCGCAGCCGTAGTATTTCTCATAGCCCGGAGCGTCATTGGTGCGAAAATCTCCAGCCATGTCGATGAAGCGCACCTCGGCATTGGCCTCGGCAAGCCTTGGCACCAGGCGCTGGGATTCATTGTGGGGAAGGGCCGCAAAGGCGACGTCAACCTCGGAGATCCTGCGCTCACCCTCCCCCTGGGAGACAAAGACCCCGGGCGCCGCGCCCTTTAAATTTGGCAGCACATCGCCAATCTCCAGCCCCGTCTTCGAATGCGCCGTCACCCAGGAGATGGACACGGCGGGATGGACGCTGAGATAGCGCAGGAGCTCAGCTCCTAGATAGCCGGAGCCGCCGAAAACACCTACCCTCAGCTGGTCATTTGCCGGATTTGTCATCTCACCCTCCCTGAACGTTCACTCGCCACCAGGTGAATCCTTCTCCCCGGCGCTCTTGTAGAGCCGGGAAGGAATCGCTGAAATCGTCGAATAGCCTCGAACGTCGGCCCCCTCCCAGAGCTTGGGCATCTCACCGTAGACTCCAGCCTCCGCGCCCGCCATGGTGTAGGGACTCGAGGTCGTGACCACGTTGAAGGTTCCCGAGCCAAGACGCACCCCGGCCGAGCCGGTCACGCGCTCCTGGGAAGAATCGATCATCGCCTCAATATCCCTGAGCACCGGCTCGAAGGCCTGGCCCTCGTGGAGCAGCTTACCGTAGAAGGATGCCATGTGGTCCTTCCAGAAACGCTGCCAGTCGGTCAGGGTAATCTTCTCGAGCTCCCGGTGAGCGTGAATCAGAACGATCGCCGCTCCGGCCTCGAACGCGATCCGTCCCTTGATCCCGAGTACGGTATCGCCGATGTGAACACCAAGGCCGACCCGGTGACTTCGACAGATCTCGCCCAGCCGGTTGACCAGGTCAACGCCATCCAGCGCCTCGCCTCCAATCGAGACGGGGACGCCCTTCTCGAAGCCGAGCTCCAGCAACTCGCTGCCATCCACCTCCTCGGTGGCTACCGCCTGCTCAAAAACCTCGCGCGGGATCTCGCTGGTGGAATCGTGCGTCACTCCACCGCCAATGGTCGAGCCCCAGAGCCCCGAGTTGATCGAGTACTCGCGAACGCTCGGATCGATATCGACTCCTCTCGCCTTGAGAAAATCATATTCCTCCTCGCGGCTCAGCTTCTCATCCCTTGTCGGGGTGACAATTTCGATTCCCGGCAGGAGCACATGGAAGGCTGTGTCGAAGCGGACCTGGTCATTGCCGGCCCCCGTGGAGCCATGGGCGACGGCATCCGCACCCGTCTCTGTCACCTTGCGGGCAATCACCTCGGCCTGCACCACGCGCTCGGCAGCCACCGCCAGGGGATAGACCTGGCCGCGAAGAACATTGCCCTTCACCAGGTAGATGACCCAGCGCTCAAAAACCTCCTGGCGCGCATCGATGGTGTGATGCTCGATGGCGCCGAGAGCGCTCGAGCGCTCCTCTATTTCGGCGAGCTCGGCGGCATCAAAACCGCCGGTGTCGACCGTAACAGTCACGACCTCAAAGCCCTTCTGCTCACGCAGGTAGGGAATGCAATAGGAGGTGTCAAGTCCCCCGGAGTATGCGAGAACGATTTTCCTGGCCTGGTTCATATGATTATCCGTGATCCTTCTGAAAGCGCGCCTGCAGCGCGTTAGCTCGACCGGCAACAGCGCCGGCCTCCTGATTCTGTTTCATTGCCTCATCCACGTTCATTTGAGACGCTCCTTCCAGCGTTCAAGCTGGCCGGCAACCTGCCGCGGCGCGGTGCCCCCAATCACATCCTTATCTGCGAGCGAGCCCTCGACGGAGATCGCCTCGAAGAGATCTTCTTCGAAGGCCTCGTGGATAGAGCGATACACCTCAAGCTTGAGGGAAGGAAGCGAAACCCCCAGCTCCTCGGCTCTCCGTACGCAGCTGCCTGCAAGGTCATGGGCCTCCCGAAAGGGTATTCCCTTTCGGGTCAGGTAGTCCGCGACTCCAAGCGCCTCGAGATATCCGCCCTCGAGGCTTCCGGCGGTACGCTCCCGATCGACCTGCATGGTCTCGACCATCGTCGTAAACACTCCAAGAATGCCAAGCAGGGTATCATGAGTATCAAAGACCCCCTCCTTGTCCTCCTGCAGATCCTTATTGTAGGACAGCGGCAATCCCTTCAGGCAGGTCAGCAGCCCGATGAGGTGACCCACGACCCGGCCTGTCTTACCGCGGGCGAGTTCGCAGGCATCGGGGTTCTTCTTCTGTGGAAGCATCGAGCTGCCGGAGGTAACCGAATCGTCCAACCGCACGAAGCCGAATTCGCTGGTCATCCAGAGAATGATGTCCTCGCTGAAACGCGAGAGATGAATCATCAGCATGGAGGCGGCGTAGAGAAAGTCGCACGCGAAATCACGGTCGCTCACTCCATCGAGCGAATTAGAGGTCAACGCGCTGAAGCCCAGCTCCTCCTGGAGCTTCTCCCTGTCGATGCCAAACTGGTTGCCGACACAGGCTCCTGAGCCCAATGGACAGGAGTCGGCCTGCTCCGCGGCCCAGAGGAACCGACGCCTGTCGCGCTCAAGCATCTCTACATAGGCCAGCAGATGATGGGAAAAGAGCACCGGCTGGGCGCGCTGCAGGTGGGTGTAGGCGGGAATGACGACATCCTGGCACGCCTCAGCGCTCTCGACGATCGCCTTCATCAGTGTCCCGATGGCATCCGCCGCTTCTTCAGCGGCCCGCTTCACATAGAGACGGAAGTCCGTCGCCACCTGGTCATTGCGGCTCCTGCCTGTATGCAGCTTCGCCCCGGTCACCCCGATGAGCTCGCTCAACCGGGCCTCGACGTTCATGTGGATGTCCTCAAGCTCTTCGCTGAAGGCGAAGCTTCCCGACTCGATCTCGCCGGCGACCAGGTCCAGCCCTGAGCAGATCTGGCTCAGCTCATCCTCGGAGAGAAAGCCAAGCCCCGAGAGACCTCGCGCCCAGGCCTTGCTGGCCTCGATATCCTCGCGGTAGAACCGCTTATCGAAGCCGATGGAGGCGTTGAGACTCCGCATATTGTCGGCCATGCCTTTTTCGAATCGTCCGCTTCGCATCATCCCTGCTCCAGGTATTCGGACTCGGCGCTATCGCTGATGACCATCGTGCCGGTCCCCTTCTTGGTGAAGACCTCAAAGAGGAGAGCGTTGTCCGCCA
>CAUZHA010000121.1:0-12902 GCA_963579555.1 Planctomycetes bacterium UBA1146 | reverse complement strand
CGGCGCCTGCATTCATGTGGCCAAGGGAGCTGAAATCAAGGAGCCCCTCTACCTGCTCCACATCAACGACTCCCCGGATGGATCACTCATGGCCCATCCGCGTAACGTTGTCTGCCTGGCTGAAGGCGCGCGCCTCAGTCTTGTGGAGGACTATCTTGGGCTTGAGGACTCAGCCTATCTTTCCAACCCATTCACCCACTTCCAGATTGACGCCAATGCCGGGGCCATCCATTACAGGTTCGTCAGGGAGGGGAAGGGGGCCTTTCACATTTCCAACCTGGGGGTTCACCAGGGAAGTCATTCCAGTTTCGCTTCGCATTCTTTCTGCTTTTCCGGAGGTGTTGTTCGCAACGATGTCGCGGCCTTTCTTGAGGGGGAGGGGATCGAGTGCACTCTCAACGGCCTTACAGTCGGACGCGGCGAGGAACACGTAGACAACCACACCCGGATCATTCACTCCAAGCCGAACTGCCACAGCTGGGAGATGTACAAGGCTGTTCTTGCCGAGAAGGCCCACGGGGTTTTTAACGGAAAGATTTACGTTGCTCAGGATGCTCAGAAAACCGACGCAAAGCAGAGCAATCAGGCGTTGCTGCTGTCGGATGCCGCAGTGATGGACTCCAAGCCTGAGCTGGAGATTTATGCCGATGATGTCAAATGCACGCACGGCGCGACTGTCGGGCAGCTGGATGAAGATGCCCTGTTCTATCTCAGGTCCAGAGGCGTCGACAAAGAAGCCGCCCGCATGCTCCTGGTCTACGCCTTCGCCGGTGACCTTGTATCCGGGATTGAACACCCCGGGTTAAGGGCCGGGGTGGAGGCCCTGGTGCTCGAGAAATTGCCCGGCGACTGCAAGCCGGCTGGCGTTACGGCCGGAGCCGCCTGAATCATGTCGGAAATTGACGCTAAAGCAAAGCCCCTCGATGTGACCCGGATCCGGGAAGATTTCCCTATCCTCGCGCAGGAGGTTAACGGAAAGCCCCTTGTCTATCTCGACAACGCCGCTACGACGCAAAAACCGACCGCCGTGATCGACTCCATTTGCGATTACTACCGTGAGTACAACTCAAACATCCATCGAGGCGTTCACACCCTCAGCCAGAGAGCTACGGATGCCTACGAGAGGGCAAGGGCGCGGACCATGGCCTACCTCGGTGCGGGACGCCCCGAGGAAATCATTTTCGTTCGCGGAGCCACTGAAGGAATCAACCTGGTCTCCCAGGCTTATCTCCGGCCCCGGATCGAGCCCGGCGACGAGATTGTCATCAGCACCCTTGAGCATCATTCCAATATAGTCCCCTGGCAATTACTCAGAGAGCAGGCCGGCGCGGTTCTCAAGGTCGCCCCCATCGATGACGATGGCACCGTTGATATCCAGGCCTACAAAGATCTCCTGGGCGATCGAACAAAATTCGTATCCCTCGCGCACGTCTCCAACGCCCTTGGGACCATCAACCCAATCCGGGAGATGGTCGCAATGGCCCGGGAGAAAAAGATACCGGTGCTGGTGGACGGGGCGCAGGCCGCCGCTCATAGCCGGGTAGACGTCGGCGAGATAGGCTGCGATTTTTACACAATCTCCGGTCACAAGATGTATGGTCCCACAGGGATAGGCGCCCTCTATGGCAGGACCCGGATCCTGGAAGAAATGTCGCCCTATCATGGAGGCGGAGAAATGATCCTCTCCGTCACGTTCGACAAGACCGAATACAATCGGCTTCCTTACAAGTTCGAGGCGGGGACCCCGGATATTGCCGGCGCCATTGGCCTTGGCGCCGCGATTGATTACATCGAGGAGGCCGGCCTGGAGTCTGTCGAGGCTCACGAGAAGGACCTGCTGGATTACGCGACCGCGGCCGTCTCTTCTATTGATGGCGTTGAGATCATCGGCCGAGCTCCTGAGAAGGCCGGGATACTTTCTTTCATTATCGATGGCGTTCATCCCCACGATGCCGGTACCATTTTAGATCAGCAGGGGGTGGCGGTAAGAGCTGGACATCATTGTGCCCAGCCTGTTCTCGAACGACTCGGGGTCCAGGCTACGGTCCGGGCCTCCTTCGCTCTCTACAACACCAGGGCAGAAATCGATCTTCTTGCTCATGGCATCGCCAAGGCGGTGGGGGTATTTTCCTGATGTCCGGACTTCGCGATCTCTACCAGGAATTGATCCTGGATCACGGCAAGTCGCCAAGAAACCATCGACCTATGGAGGACTGCACCCACCAGGCGAACGGATTTAACCCGGTTTGCGGAGACAAGGTGAATCTCTATCTCTCCTGTGAGGATGGCCGGGTTACAGACGTCTCCTTTGAGGGAAATGGCTGCGCCATCTCAACAGCCTCCGCCTCCATGCTCACGCAGGTGATCATGGGTAAAAGTATCGAGGATGTTTTCGAGTTGCGCAGGATGGTGGGAGCCATGCTCACGGCCACCCCCGGCGGACACGACCAGGAAGAAATAGAGAAATTAGGAAAGCTGGCGGCCTTCTCCGGTGTCTGTGAATTCCCCGGCAGGGTAAAATGCGCCACCCTTGCGTGGCATACGCTGAAGGCCGCGCTGAAAGATGGCGGGAAAACCATTTCTACGGAGTAAGAAATTGATGCTTGAAGAGAACGAAACGCCGGAACAGGAAAGCCCTTCGGAAGATCTCCCCGGCCCGGAAGACCGAGAACTGACTCCGCTCGAGGAGGATATTCGCCTGGTCCTGAAATCGGTCTACGACCCGGAGGTTCCCGTAGATATCTATGATCTCGGGCTTGTCTACAATTTCTCCGTGAATTGCGAAGGCAAGGTAGACGTCAAGATGACCTTGACCAGCCCGGCCTGCCCCGTTGCGGGATCTCTGCCCATAGAGGTCGAATCCAAGATCAAGGATATCGATGGGGTCACCCAGTGCAACGTAGACCTCGTCTGGGATCCTCCCTGGAATCCCGCCATGATGACCGAAGCCGCAAAGCTGAAGCTCAACCTTTGAACCGCTTCGCCAGCCAGTCCTCCAGCAGCGGGCGGCTGCCAGGACTCAGGAGTCGTCAGCTTGACGTCTTACGGCGGGAGCGACGGTTCAGCCCTGGAGCCCGGCCAGGCTTTTAGAGATAGCTGATTTCTGTCGAGCTATGTTGTTTCGATGGAAGAGATGGTTCTTCTCGGCCTTATCGAGGCTCGATGTCAACTCTCTGAACACTGATTCAGCACCGGCCTTGTCCTGGCTCTCAACCAGGGCGTTGAATTTCTTGGTAAGTGTTCGAATTTCGCTTTTGGCGCTCTTGTTGCGGATGTGGCACGTTTCGTTTTGCCTGATCCGCTTCTTGGCCTGAAGGCTATTTGCCATGAGGGTATTCCTGTAAACGTCTTAAATCGTGTAAGCCCCGAATATTACTTTGAAGAGGGCCCGGCATAAACAAAAAAATTACTTCCGGAAATCCATGGGATACCAGCGCGTGGATTTCCGGGTAAATCGTTTTATTCAACCGTCTTTTTCTGCATGAGGCTGTCAACACGCCCTGAGACGTCTCTGAAGCCAATATCCGTCGCCATGATGATCTGGTATTGCGCCAAGGCTTCATCGTATTCGCCGTTGTCTTCGGCGGCGGTGGCCAGGTTGTAGCGGATATCTTTGGCGATATCGCTATCTGGGTCGGCGACCCCTTTGAGGGCCTCCTGGTACTGCGTTATGGCGATAGCGTGTACATTTTTTTTCTGGAAGCATTTCCCCATATTGTTCTGGGCTCTGACCTTGAACTTGGGGTCCTTGACGGCTTTCTGGAACTGCTCGATTCCCTGGTCATAGCTTCCGCCCTGCATCAGCAATTCGCCATATACCAGCTTGAGCTCATAGTCCGTAGGGTGGGCCAGTACCTTGCGCTCATATTCGCCGGTCTTGAACTCGACGGCATTGGTCTCGGCTTCTTCAAGTTTGACCTGCACGGAGGCAAGCTCATCTTCGGATCCGGCGCTTTCTTCAAGCTCGCTCATTTGTTTTTTGAGAGCAGCGACCCCTTCGTCGAGGATGGATTCCTGGAGAGTTCCGATCCTATCGATGGCGAAAAGGTCCTGCGGGTTCACCTCAAGGGCTTTTTTATAGGCGGCCTTGGCATGCTTCCATTTCCTGAGGTCCTGGTAGAGAGCGCCAAGCTCACGCCAGAGTCTTGAATTGGTAGGGTCGGAGCGCAGGTCCTCCTTCTTGAAGCGTATGGCCTCAACTCGATCTTCGTCGGTCCTGAGGACCTTGGCTTTCTGTTCGAGGTCTGCAGATTCTTCCTCGCTCTTCAGCATCGACCTGAAGGAGGTGTCCCCGGTCTCAGACTTTTTCTCTTCAACGGCGTTGACCATCGTGGCCGCGGCCAAGTCTCGAATCGCCTTGCCCGCCTCCTTGTCTTCCGGCCGATACATTTTCAGTTTTTCCCACGCCTCAATCGCCTTCTTCGGTTCGCCCTCTTCTCTCCAGAGGCTTCCCAGCTTCCTGTAGCTCTCCACGTGGGTCTTGTCGATATCCGTCAAGTCGGAAAGGATCGCGATGGCGCTTTGGCGGGCTTCAATGTTCTCAAGCATCTCGGCAAGATCGAAAAGGAGATGGGTGTTGTGAGGCTGAATCTTGAGAATATTCTCAATTTCCAGGATAGCCTCATCCCACTTCTTCTGGATCTTGAGTTTCTTTAAATTGGCAAGTTTTCCGGCTGATTTGAGCTTGGCGCCAACTCCGCCAGCAGGGTTGCCGCCATTGTTCTCAACCAGCTGGGCCTCGATCCGATGCAGCGTCTGGCGTTCGTCAGAGGCCGCGGGGTTTACGGTAAGTCCCTGGAGGTAGAGCTCGATGGAATACTCGAGATTCCCTTTGCGGGCCGCCTGTTCGGCTCGTTGAAATATGTCTTTTGCAGTATTCACGAAGATAATTCCTTAAAGGAAATCTTATCGATCAGGGAATCTGTTGATCGAATCAAGGGTAACTTTTTTTCCCCTCCGCAGACCCATTCAAGCTGACCGGAAACTCTGGCCAGGAGGCGCGGAGGAGGCCCAGCACAGATAGATAGAGGCGGGGGACAATCAAAGAAAGATACCACCTGGTAACGTCTAAAGCAATTGTACCAGCTAAGAGCAGATGGCCCAAATACGCCCTTTTACGGTTCCTGGCTCCATTGACGGGATTTTTCATGCACGGACGCTAACTGTATCCTTACACCGGTAATGCCCCTGGGCAAGCACCCGGCATCCGCGGTCCAGTTGCGGGTCGGAAACCTAATAGGGAAGTTCTCCGTGGCTGGCTTCATAATCCGGGGTGTCGACCATTGCGATCGCATCCCAGGGGCAACCATCAAGGAACGTCCCCTCGGGCCCCTTGGTTGTGCATTTACGGCAGCCGATACATTTAAGGGGGTCGACCTCGATAACGCCAAAGGCTGGCGCGCCGGGATTTTGTACGAGAATCATGCATTCATCGACGGGGCAATAGGTCTGGCAAACTGGCGCGCCTGCGCACCCCGTGCAGGATTCAGTAATATACGCGACCACCTTGGGCTTTTTTTTGCGCCGCTTGGGCTCTGCCGTCGCCATTGTCAAATCTCTCTGAGTACCTTGCCTTCGCACGGATGCCATCACCCGTCGCCGGTATTCTAACGATCCCGCCTCTCGCTGACTATTGCATTTTAATTTTGCGGGCCACCTCGGTCCGGGGGCAAAGAGCGCGCCTACAAGACCCCGGGAAGGTCCAGGAATGAGTTGAGCAGATAATCAGGCGGGTAATTTATAAAGTCTTCAGGCCGGAATCCGAACTGGACCCCCGCCACTTTGCATCCGCAGTTGCGAGCCGTAAGGACATCCACGCTGGTGTCGCCAACAAGGAGGGTTCGCCGCGGAGTGGTCTTTGATTTTTTAATGAGGCTGAGAATCGCCGCGGGATCCGGTTTTCTGCCAAGGTCGTCATCTCCGCCAATCACATCTTCGAAATAAGAACAGAGGGCAAGCTTATCCAGAATCTTCCTCGTCGGTGCGATGGGCTTGTTGGTGAGGAGGCAGAGACGGGCCGGAGCAAGCATCGGCAGGACCTCGCGCACCCCGGGATAGCACTCAGCATGGTCGGTGCAGTGACCCAGGTAATATTCAAGAAAGCCGGCGAGGACCTTGTGGCAGGTCTCGTCTGGAAAACCAGCCCCGACAGAACGCTGTACAAGCTTTAAGGCCCCATCGCCGACAAATCGGACAACGGTTTCTATGGGATGGATGGGGAGTCCTTCAGCCTCAAGGGCGCTGTTGACGCTCCGCGCAAGGTCTTCCCTCGTCTCCACAAGCGTTCCATCCAGGTCAAATACTATCAGGTCAAACTGCATGGTCAAAAGGGCTCGTCTCTCGAGGTCCATCAGTAAAAACTGAGGTTAGCCTGCGGACGCCGGCACGTAAACCCCCGGCACTATTGCTGTAAAGAAAAGCATCCTATATACTCTGCTTCTGGTAGATACTGTAAGTTAGGCATTTCTTGTTTTCCTACCGGATGCAGTGAGCGGGGTTGATCAATGCGACTTTTTGTTGTCGGGGCCATCTTTATCCTCTCGGCGGTTACTCTCGTAACCGTGGGGATCCTTTCCAGCGGCATTCGCAGGTTCGAGGTGAAAGATCTATTCGATCCTGATTCCGAAATGAAGCCTGGAGAAACCATCGTTGTCGATAACGGTCAGATTGTCGCGATAGAATCCCTGTCCCCGAACCTGGTCTTCAAATACGCTACCGAGCAGCAGCCTGCGGAGATCATCCGTGTCGAGAGCAGCCGGAATCCCCCTGAAAATTTCCGGGTCGGGATAGGGGCCAGCATCAAAGGCATCTTCGACCCCGAGGCCCGCTCCTTCAAGGCCTACCAGGTCAGCACGAATTGCCCGAGTCGTTACGACCCGAAGGAAGAATTAAAAAAGATTGATCAACAACAGAAGGCAGGAGGGCAGGCCGCCCCCTACAAGCCTGCCCCAGGCGGCGCTTCTTTGCCTGGGCATCGTGAGAATAGAATATTAGCCCTTCGCAACTCGGCGTCGCTGACGCAGTCCCAAGGATCGAAAGGGTAGTGGATCCCACCTGATGGACGTATTGAATTTCGGTTACTCTTTGCTCTGGGTGGTGGCTATCCTGCTGGCCATTATAGCAGGTCTTTGCCTGGTGGGGATCAAGGCCCGTGATCGCCGGTACATCAAGAGCGCAAGGATCGGATTTTACGTCAACTTCATCCTTATATTCGCTGCCGCCGGCACGCTTGTCTGGGGCTTTATCACCGGCTGTTACAACAATGAATACATCTGGGGATACTCCGACAAGGATCTCCCTTTCTTTTTTAAATTTGCCGGACTCTGGGCCGGGCTGGATGGATCTCTCTTATTCTGGACCCTGATTCTTGCAGGGGTCAGCGCCCTGGCCGCGCTCCAGCATCGATGGAGCTCTCTCCACCCCAGCGGCCGCCGCATGGAGCCCTATGTCTATCTTGTGCTATGCGTCATCATCGGATTCTTTATCGCCCTGGCCATCAGGGAGAATCCATTCAATGCGATGGAATCCCGGCAGGCGATCCACCTTGCCTCGGCCTACAACATTCCAATGGACCATGAGGGCAACCTGCTCAACGGGAAAGGGCTCAATCCTCAACTGGTCAATTACTGGTTTGTCATCCATCCACCCTGTCTCTACCTCGGCATGGTTATCTTCGCCGTCCCGTTTTCTTTCGGGATGGCGGCCCTGATCTCCGGCGAGCTGGGGTCTTACTGGGTCCGGGTCACCAGAAGGTGGACCATGGCGGCCTGGCTGTTTCTCACCTGTGGAATCATTCTTGGTGGCCTCTGGGCTTATCGCCAATTGGGCTGGGGTGGCTACTGGGCCTGGGACCCGGTGGAGAACGCCTCGTTCCTTCCCTGGTGCGCAGCCACGGCCTTCCTGCACTCGATCATGATCCAGGAGAGAAGGGACATGCTGAAGAGATGGAATGTGTTCCTCCTGATCTTCGCGTTCTTCCTGACGATCGAGGCAACCTACATGACCCGGAGCGGCGAGATCTCCTCCGTTCATTCCTTTGGAGAAAACGTGGTCATTGGGAATTGGTTTCGCTTTTTTAAGTGGGGGATCCTTGGCTCAGGCCTCTTTCTCCTCTTCTATCGTTTCAACGACCTGAAAGGAAACCACCAGCTAGACTCCCTGCTCTCGAGGGAGGCCGCCTTCTTCTTCAACAATCTCGTCCTTGTCGTTCTCGCTGTCTCCGTCTGGGCGCTGAGCTGGCTCCCGAACCTCAGCTCGGCCTACTTCGCCGAGACCTGGACCTTTGAGCCGCAGGACTTCAATCTCTATATGTCGCCACTCCTCGCCCTCCTGGTTCTGCTGACATCCATCGGGCCCGGGCTCGGCTGGGTCAAGAGCAGCCAGCGGAGTTTGCGAAAGAACTTTTTAATTCCAGGCGTGCTCGCAATCTTTCTTACCGCGGGGGCCTATTTGATCATCGGCCTGTTGCGGCCCGACACGATGAGCATCGAGAAAGTTTTCAGCTTCAAGCCGCTCAGCGATGCGCTCAATGGAAAAGAGGCCGAGGGGCTTTTCCATCCCAGCGGAATTTATCCCACAGGCTACTTCCTCTTTTTCGCCTTCCTGATCATGACGACCATCGGCATGGAGCTCGCCAGGAATATTCGAGCCAAGAGCCGGCTGCGGAAGCAGGGGTTTCTTGGCGCGGCCCTTGCGCTGCTGCTCCGCGACAACAGGCGCTACGGAGGCTACGTCGTCCATATTGGAATATCGGTCCTGGTGATCGGCATTGTCATCAGCTCCATGTTCAAGATCACAGAAGAGAAGCTCTCGGTTCGCATTGGTGAGTATGCCCGGATCGGGGACTACCTGATCCACCCGTTTGAGGCCAACCGTCCCTATACGGAAATTGCGGACGCCTACTCGAAGGTGCAGGCCAAGACTCACCGCGTCGAAGATTTTGAAGAGAGGCTGCCATACCTCCTTGACCAGGTGTCCTTCCGAATTTATTACGCCCCGGAAAGCGATCCCGGCGTCGCCCACGCCCAGGAGGCCCCGTCGGCAAAGGCATCCTCGCTGGCTGGCCCTGGAAACTTGAAATCATTGCCTCCGAATGCCGCCCTGGTCTCCCGCCTGGACCCTGAGAGGAGGTTCTACCCCAAGCAGGACCAGTGGATCAACGAGGTCAGCATACACAGGACGCTGCTCCAGGACGTTTACATCTATTATTCCCATCGGGGCCCTGACGACATGGTCTCCCTGACGGCCTATTTGAATCCATTTATGGGCCTCCTCTACATTGGCACGATCATCATGTTGCTTGGCGGAATCTTCGCGGCCTTGCCGTTCTCGGGGAACCGCGTCGGGCTGGCTGAATAGGAGCTTGAATCTTCATGAACCGCAGGGCCCTTCTTGTCACCTTGCAGCTGATGTCCTTCATGGTCTTTGTGCCCCGGGATGCGAGCGCCCAGGGCCCCGAGGCCCCTGGAGACAGCAAGCGCATCCTGCGCCTCTTCAGCGAGTTTAAATGCAAATGCCCAAAGGAAGACTGGACCCGAACCCTTGAGGGCTGTTTTGAACCCTGCGTTGACCCCCAGAAGGCCCTGATCAGGAAGCTTGTGGCCCAGGGGCTGGATGACGATGCGATCCAGGTCCGAATGATCCAGGATGCGGGGACTGAGAAGGTTGTCGCCAAGCCAAGCGCCGCCTATTGGATCCTTCTACTGCCTAATTTGTTTCCGATTACATTCTTTCTCGTTCTCGGAGGCGGCGTGGTCCTGCTGCTGATGAGAATGCGGAGGCAGACCAGGCTGGGGGAAGACGGTGAACCCGGCCCCGCAGCAGGAGAGGCTTTACCTGAAGATCTCCAGTCCTCCTCCACGGAGCTTGTTGATCGTGTCGAGGAAGAATTGAACAGGCTTAAGGACTGAAGACTTATGATCAGCATCTCCCTCCTGGCGCTCATTTCATTTCTTATTATCTCGATAATGGTCCAGGCCGCCCGCGGGCCGAAGGAGCCGTGGGACCCAGACCTTGAGGCAGGGACGCTGTCGATTCTCGGGCGACGCAAGGACAAGCTTCTTCGAATGCTGAAAGACCTGGATGACGAGCGGGAGATGGGCTCCATCGAGGAGGCCGAGTACCTTCATCTGCGGCGAAGCTACAAGGCAAAGGCCGTTATTGCCCTGCGTGAATTCGACCGTGTCCGAGAGACGCGCCTGCGAAAATTAAAGACTGGGGAAATCCATGTAAGCGCCGGTGTTCGCGGCCGGATAGATGATATGGTTTCTCAGCGTAAAGATAAATCGACCGCCAGGGAGGCGGGGAAATGACGAGAGTGATTCTCAATCGAGTTTTTTACCTTCTTGCAGCCGGCTTTCTATTGACTCCCGGCCCCTTGGTGGCCGGGCTGGTTGAAGGGCGCCTCTTTGACGGGCCTGCCAGCACAGCAAAGATCAGAGTTGAAGGCGTTGGGTCCAGCACCTGGAAGGTGCCCCTGGCCGATGTTCCTGTGGAGGTCCAGGCTGTCGGGAAGGGAGAGTCGGGGACCTGGGCCGCAACCACGTCGAATAATGGCGAATTCAGCGTCGACACCGGGACAGCCGGGGGCTCGCTCTATGTGGTCATAGCCACTGCTGGCGACAGGAAGCTATTTACGGGCGCATTTGCCGCGAAAGCTTCGGGGACGATAGAGACCTTCGCCTATCCAGTCAGCGACAACCCTGAGAGGGTCCGCTCGACCACCAAGATCTATCACACCATTCAGAAAGTTAGCGGAGCCTATTTCCTCAAGGTTCAGCTCCAGGTTGAGCTCGTCAACGGGAGCGATACTCTTTATGTCGGGAAAAGGCCCCGAACTGCTACCGAGCAAGACGCCGGGCCGGAAATTTTTCGTATTCCCCTGCCCGCTGGCGCCCGGGTCATTACGAACAAAGGCCCTGTGCCCGGGATGAAGATGAGAAAGTCCCGGGACGGAAAGTTCCTTGTTATCGATGAGCCCCTGGTCGGCCTTGCCGACCTTGCAGCCTCCCAGCAGATCGGCAGTGTCAGGGGGTGGTCTGTTGAATATGTGATTCCAGGGTCCGACCTTTTTACGATGGTTTATCCCCAGCCGCTTACCCCGATGGGCCGGTCAGAGGGGAGGCCTCCTGGTTTTCTCGTGTATGTCCAGGAGGGCGAGATGCGGATTGACCCTGTCTTGTCGCCCCTTCAAAAGCTCACAACGTTAAAAGAGGGCCCTCTAGGTGGGGCGCCCAGGAGCTTTGATGTCTACGCGATCAGCGCGGACTCGAAGCGCGCGCCCAGGGATCCCGTTCCCGTACCCATTGATATTTCAGATGTTGCCGTTGGGGAGGTGAGTGAAGAGGCCCTTTTCTGGCACGGTGGAACGGTTGCGGTTATCCTCCTCTCAATACTCGCAGGGCTCGCCCTCAGCCGGAAGAAAGGCCGCCCCATCTCTATCGATGGCTCGGCCGGGGGCGACCTTTACGCGGTCCTCGACCAGATTGCCAGGCTTGACGAGCTCTCGGCCTCCGATTCGATTACCCCCGAGACCTACAACGCCCAGAGGGCGGTCCTCGTCGAATTGGCTGCGGGAGAGCTCGAGCAAGGCTCCTCCTCGGAGGTCTCCTCTGTTCCGGCTCCGGCAATATCCAGCGCCACGCGGGGTCTTATTTCGCGGATTGGAGAATTGGATGCAAGGCCGGAAACCACCGTGGAGGCGACCCAGGAGCGAGCCCACCTGCTTGAGAGCCTGTACAAGTCCATGAGGGACAAGCAGGGGGGCTGATATGGCCGAGCTACACTCCAATCGTTTCCAGGCGCCTGGCGAAAGTGGAGGGGCTCGGGCCATTTGTCTCCAGAAGATCTCCAAAAGTTTTGGCTTCCGCACTGTCCTGAGCGATGTAAGCCTTGAGATCCGCCATGGCACATGCCTTGCGGTCTACGGTCATAATGGAGCCGGGAAATCGACCCTTGCGCGAATCATATCAACCCAATGGGCTCCCAGCACAGGAAGCGGGGAGGTTCTCGGGCACTCGATCGGGCCTGGCAACAGAGAGATCCGGGCGGCCTCCGGCTGGGTTGGCGACCAGAGCTTTCTTCGCACCGAATTGAACCTTGAAGAGAACCTGCTTTTTTTCAGCTCACTATACGGCGCAGTCGACGCGGAGCATTCAAGGTCTCTGCTTGAGAAGTTCGGCCTGTATACGAGGCGAAAGGATCCCGTATCAACCTACTCCCAGGGGATGATCAAGCGAGCCAATCTCATTCGAAGCCTGTTGCACCATCCTGAGTTATGGATCCTGGATGAGCCCTTCGGCGGGCTTGACCAGGAGGGCCAGGCCCTGCTCAAGGATTGCATCCGGGATTATGCAAGCCGTGGCCGAACCGTTCTCCTGGTGACCCATCACCGGGAAATTGGTGAGGAGGTCGCGTCGGCAAGTGTCGAGATTCAGGATGGCTTTATAGTCGACAAGGTTGGACTCGACGGCGGGGGGGCGACATGAGCGGCCCCGCTCTCTTCCTTGCATTCATTCGGTGGGATTTCCTGCGTGAGATGCGGCGCAAGGAAATCGTACTGAACATGTCCTTGTTCGCGGTCCTGATGTTAACCATCGCCCAGCTGGGGACAAGCGGGGATCCAGTCGCGATGAAAAGCGTCGGGCCGGTCTTTTTCTGGATGGCGATCGTTTTCACCGGGACGGTTGGCCTGGGCCAGTCCTTTGCTGCCGAGCGAGAGGGAGGCAGGCTTACTGGGATCCAGCTCGCGCCCATCGATCTGGGAATTTTCTACCTTGCGAAAGTCGCGGCGACCTGGGTGTACATGATGCTGATGAGCATCGCCCTGCTGGGAGTTTACATGTTGTTTTTCAACTTCATACGTTGGGACCTCATACCCTCCCTCCTCTGTGCCATCGGCGTTT
>CAUZHA010000120.1:0-13095 GCA_963579555.1 Planctomycetes bacterium UBA1146 | reverse complement strand
CGTCCATCTCTCCACCATCAGCCGCGCGCTCAAGGGCAAGTACATCGAGACCCCCTCGGGGATCTACGAGCTGCGCTACTTCTTCACCGGCGGCGTCGATAACGCCGACGGCGAGATCGAGTCGAGGCGCAACGTCTGCCGCAGGATCGGCGAGCTGGTCGAGGGAGAGAACAAAAAGAAGCCCCACAGCGACACCGCGCTCACCCGGCTCCTCCAGGAGGAGGGGCTCAGGATCGCCCGTCGAACGGTAACCAAGTACCGTGAGCTGGCCGATATCCCGGCCTCGAGATTGCGCCGCTTGTATTAAAGCTCCTCCGGAGAGCGTTTGCGGGTAGGCCGATGGTAGAGGTGGGACCAGTTGTGGACAGGACCAGTTGGACCATGCCTGTTGGGTTCGGTTCAGGCTTGCGCGAAGATTGTGTGTTGGAATGAAGTGAGGCGGGACTCTCCGGAGGTTGCATAACGTCCCGGGCAAAGAGCCCGCGACCCTGCCGTTTCAAATGCAATCCCCTGGCCAAAACCCTCCTCGCCGGTGTTTTTTCCCTATTCGCTCCCGGCAGACGGATTTAGACGCCGGCGGCAGGTCGCCTATAGGCCCCAGGGAGTCCGTATGCGGACAGCGGCGTCCGTAATCGTACTTTTTTGCCTCCCGTGAAAGCGGTCGGGAAGAGGGCGGGATAATTCGATATAATCCATCATCATGCGCCTCCATAAATACATCGCGGCCTGCGGCTATACTTCCCGGCGAAGGGCCGAGATTCTTATCCAGGCTGGCAGGGTACTGGTAAACGGAAAGTCTCTCATGAGTCTCGGAACCACGGTCAAACAGGGCGATGTCGTCACGGTCAACGACGAGGTGCTCAGTATTCCCGAGCCGAGAACCATTCTTCTCAACAAGCCGCCCGGGATCATCACCAGCACCCACGATACTCACGAACGCCTTACCGTGATGGACTACCTGCCTCCCGCCCTGCTCAAGATCGGGATCCTGCCGATCGGCCGCCTCGACCGGGAGACCGAGGGGCTCCTGCTGATGACCAACATCGGTGAATTGAACCACCGAGTCACTCATCCCAGCTACGAGATCGAGAAGGAGTATGTCGCCCTCATCAACGGCAAGCCCGCAAAAAACGCGCTCGACAAGCTCGCCACCGGGGTACAAATCGAAGATTACAAGACGGCGCCGGCAAAGGTCCGCCAGACCGTCCCGGATGGAAACAACACCCAGGTCGTCCTGGTCATCCACGAGGGCAAGAAGCGACAGGTCCGCAGGATGTTCGAAGCGGTCGGGTACAAGGTCCTCAGGCTGGCACGGACCAGGGTCGGCAATATCAAGCTCAAGGGCCTGGAGCCCTGCGCCTGGAGAGATGCCAGTTTAGATGAGCTGCGCGGCCTTGGAATCGACTACGACGATATCCTCAAGAAGCACTTGAGCTTCAAATAACCCGGGAAGCGGACGCCGGGGAGGCAAGCGCGTTTCTCACTGATCAAAGATCATCATCGAGAGCGGCGTCGCCCTCCCCCTCATCATCGGATCCGGAATCTCCGGTCTCCAGATACTTGATCTCGGAGTTGAGCTCCTTCATGAGACCGGGATCGACAACGATCTTCTTCTCGTCGATGGTGCTCTTGAGGGTCTTGAGCATACCCAGGGCCTTCGTAGCATCGGTCAGCGACGCGTGTCGAGCATCGGTCAGGCGCTGGCGAATGAGGCGCCGGTGGTCTTCGCGCATCCCCGCGGGCGCCGCGGGTGCGGTTCCTGGAGCTCCACCGGCCGCTCCACCGGCCGCTCCACCGGCTGGCGCTCCGGCTTCCCCGGCGGTGGTTCCGGCTGGCGCGCCAGCGGCTCCCTCGGGCGCCGCAATCGCGGAGGCTCCATCTTCTCCTGGTTTATCCGGACCGGAGTGAGTAACGAACATGACGACCAGGGTGACCACGATTCCGAGGAAGATGACCCCGAAGGCCACACCAAGCCAGAGAGCGTTGGGATCAACCCTGCGCGGGCGGGCATCATCGGAGAAGGATGGCTTGCGAACTCTTCCGCCCCTGCCGCCTCCCGCGGCGGGAGCTCCGGCCATCGGAGCCTGCATCCCGGTTCTCTTGTAAACGGCCTCGTAGACGAACTTGACCTCCTGCTTACCCATGAGGTTGTACTTCGAAAAGACCGAACCGATCGTGGGTCGGCGTCCGGTCTCCTGCTCTCGCTTATTGGCAATCGCAAGACACTTCTTGGCCTGATCTTCTGAAACTCTGCCGTTGGCGATGGCAATCTTGCAGAAGAGAAGATCCTGTTTTTGACTCATAGCTTCGTTACCTGTATTCAGCCACGGATAAAAGGAACTTACGAACCTCCAAGATCCGCGGCAAAGTCATGCCTACTCAACAGCAGGAGAAAATCCGGCGCCGCTGCCGGCTCAAGGCTGTCCTTTAAAACAGGCCGAAAGAAGCCTGTCTGTATGCTGTGCAACCCTCTGGAAGCTGCAGGCTGTTTCACTCGTTAGATTAAAACACCGAAGAGTATGCCATCATAGGGATTAGGGTAATAACTGTCAACCCGGGCACTGAATCTGAACCTTACCCTAACCTCTCCCCCTCAACCCTGATGACCTCTCCCCGTAAAAACGCTAAGATAATAGCCTTCAACATTCTATGACCACGAACGACGACAAAATCTTTAACATCGTCATCGGTACGGCCGGGCATATTGACCATGGAAAAAGCAGCCTGGTCCAGCGTCTGACCGGCATCGATCCCGACCGGCTCCCCGAAGAAAAGAGCCGGGGTCTGACGATTGACCTGGGTTTCGCGCCCCTGACGCTGAAGAACGGTCTGCGGGTGGGTATCGTCGATGTCCCCGGGCACGAACGGCTGATCAAGAACATGGTCGCCGGCGCCACGGGAATCGACCTGGTGCTCCTCGTGATCGCCGCCGACGATGGAGTCATGCCGCAGACTCGCGAGCACCTGACCATCATGCAGATCCTCGGGCTCAGCCACGGCATGGTCGTCATCACCAAGATCGATGCCGTTGAGGAGGAGTTCCTGGAGCTGGTTGAGGAGGACGTGCGAGAGACCCTCAAGGGCACCTTCCTCGAGAGCTCGGACCTGGTCAAGGTTTCCTCGATCACGGGAGATGGATTCGAAGAGCTCGAGGAGCACCTGAACACCCTGGTGGAAAAGGTCCGCCCCAGGGAGGCCGGCGGAATCTTCCGCATGCCGGTACAGCGGGTCTTCTCTCCCAAGGGCTTCGGCACGGTCGTCACCGGAATCCCCGTGAGCGGAACCACCCAGCTTGGCGACACCCTCGAGATCGTCCCTCTTGGCGAGAAGGGGCGGGTGCGGGGCATCCAGGCCTACAAGGAGCAGGCTGAGACGGCCCGCGCCGGGCATTCGGCCGCGATCAATCTCTCCGACATCGATTACCGCCAGGTCCACCGCGGCATGGTACTCACCCAGCCCGGCTATTTCACCGGCTCGACCATGTTCGAGGCTCGCTTCCATTACCTGCCCGACAATCACCGGATCCTCAAACACCAGACCACCATCCGCCTGCACGTGGGAACGGCGGAGCAGCTCGGCAAGATCTACCTGCTTGACACCAGGAGGCTCGACCCCGGCGAGGAGAGCTACGTCCAGTTCCGCTTCGAGGAGCCCGTGGTCGCCGCTCCGGGAGACCGCTACGTGCTGCGCCTCCACTCCCCCATGGAGACGATCGGCGGCGGCGAGATCATCGACAGCTCAAAATACCGTCTGAAGACCGGCAAGGACTTTGTCATCGATACCCTGCGCAGCAAGAACGATGCCCTCTCCGATTCACGCGGCTTCCTCCTGCACCAGCTCGACAAGGCCGGCCTCAACGCGGTCAACGAGGCGGACCTCGCCCGCCAGGCGGGGCTGAAGAATGAAGACGCCCTCGAGCTGATCAAGTCGCTGATCGAGGAAGGCCTCGCCTGCAGGACCAGCCGCGGCGGTCAGCTCATCAGCGGATCGCAGCTGAGCTCGGGCAGAGAGGCGGCGACGAAGGCCGCCGCCGCCTACTTCGAACAGAACCCGCGCCGGCGCCTGATGGAGAAGGCCGTCCTGCGCCAGAAGATCGGCTGCAGCGATGTCTTCCTGCAGGAGCTGGTCACCCTGATGCAGAATGCCGGCGAGGTGAAAAACGCGAAGACCGGGCACCTGAAGTGGCGCGACCTCGGCCCCAGCCTCAGCGCCGAGGAGGAGAAGGACCTCGCGGAAATCACCGCCGCCTGCCTCGAGGGAGGCCCGACCCCGCCTTCGCCGGGCGCCCTGGCCTCCGAATTCGGCTGGAACCCCGCCAGGACCACCGATCTCTTCAATCTCCTGGATGAAGAGGGCGTCCTGCAGAAGATCGCCGACGGCATCTATTTTCATCGAGATGCGATTGAAGACATCAAGCGGGTCATGAGAAAGTACCTCGAAGAAAACGAGCAGATTACCGCCGGGGGCGCGAAGGACCTGATCGGCTCAACACGGAAATACAGCATTCCCCTGCTCGAGCAGCTCGACCGTGAGGGCTTCACCGTTCGAAAAGGCGATTACAGGGTTCTCAACACCGAGGACTGAGCAGGAAGAGAGAAAGATCGTGACATCCCTCAACAGCAAACCCGGCCTCCTCGCGGCCCTCGCCCTCGGGGTCCTGCTCTCGTGCCTCGTTCCACTCGCAGGAGCCAGGGCCGATGACTGGCCCCACTGGCTCGGACCGAAGCGCGACGGCGCCTCCGCGGAGAAGGGCTGGCTTAAAAAATGGCCGGCGGCCGGACCGCCGCGGCTCTGGGAACAGAACATCGGCGGCGGCTACAGCTCGATCATCATCTCCGGGGGGCGGCTGATCCTCTTTCAACGGATCGAGGCCACGCTCCACATCGACTGCCTCGATGCCGCCACCGGAAAACGCCAGTGGCGCTTCAGCTATCCCACCGACTACGAGGATCTCTATGGCTACGACGCGGGGCCGCGCTGCGCCCCCGCGGTCTACGATGGAGGGGTCTATACGCTCGGCCCCAAGGGAGTCCTGCACTGTCTCGCGCTCGAGACCGGCAAGAAAAAATGGTCCATCGACATACGCACGCGCTACGGCATCGGGCCCAACTTCTTCGGCACCGGCGCCACGCCGCTGATCACCGGGGGCAAGGTCTTCTGCAACCTGGGCAGCACCCGGTTCATTCCCCTGCGCATGCGCGACGGCATGGCCTTCGCCTTCGACGCCGGGACGGGCAAGGAGCTCTGGAAGACCGTAACCGATGGAGGATCCTACGCCGCGCCCAGCCTCGCCGAGATCGACGAAGCGCGCCAGCTGTTCATCTTCCACCGCGGCGGCCTCTCCTGCTACGACCCCGCCACCGGCAAGGAGCGCTGGAAGTTCCCCTGGCATGCCCGCTTCCGTGACTCGGTCAACGGCGCCACCCCGCTGGTCGTCGGTGACAAGGTCTTCTTCTCAGCGACCTACGGCACCGGCAGCGTCTGCCTGCAGGTAAAAAAAGACTCCTACAAGACCCTGTGGAAGGATGACCTCTCCAGGCGCGGACGTATTCTCGACATTCACTGGACGCCGCCGAACCACCTCGACGGCCATCTCTACGCCTTCAGCGGCCGCAACCCGCCCGACGCGATGTTCAAGTGCGTCGAGCTCGCCACCGGCAAGGTGAAATGGGAGTGGCGCAGCCACTTCTACCGCGGCTCGATGATCTACTCCGACGGACACTTCATCGCCATGGGAGAGTTCGGCGACCTGGCGCTCCTGCAGCTCTCGCCGGCGGGACACAAGGAGCTTATCCGCGTACCGAAGGTCCTCTCCTCGCCCGCGTGGACCGTCCCCACACTCAGCGGTGGACTGCTCTACCTGCGCGATACGAAGAGGCTGATCTGCATGGACCTGCGGGTGAAGAAGAAATAACGGCGGCGGTCCCCGGCAGGAAACCGCCGCCGCTGAAATTCTCGGCCGCGACCCTCAGGGCAGCTCGCGCACGACGACGTTCCTGATGTCGACCTCGCTGCCGGGGTGATGCTGCTGGAAGGCGAAGTGCCCATCCTTGAAGTGCTTCTTGCCGTAGCCGAAGCGACCGCGCACCGTGACCCGGCCATTGACCTTGATCACGATGAAGTTGTCGACGGCGATAACCTCCTGCGTACCCCACTCGCCGGTGGGAATCAGCTGCTCGAAGACCTTCTTGTACATATAGAGGCTGCCGGTACGCACCGGGTCACCGTGGTTACTGTTGACCTGCGCCTCCATTCCATCAGGCCAGCGCGGCTGCCGCTTGGGAGCCTTGGCGAGCTGGGTGCGGAAATACATGCCGCTGTTGGAGTTGGTGCCCACCTTGATGTCGGCCTTGTAGTGAAAGTTCCTGTAGCGCTTGGGGCTGAAGAGGTGGCCCTGCTTGCCGCGGCCGGTGAGGACGCCGTCCTTCACCTCCCAGTCGGCATCGTGAACGGCCTTCCAGCCGCTGAGGGTCTTGCCATCGAGCAGCGAGGTGAACTCTACCGGACCCTTCTTCAGGCCGGGCCGCTCATCGGCCTCGTAGCCGGGAATCCCCAGGGCGTAGAGCACGCCGCCCTCGATGTGCTGCTGGTAGACCGGGTTGGTCCAGACGTCGTCGCGGTGGCCGAGCGAGGTGTAGAAGACCTTGCCCTTGCCGAAGGCGCGGCACCAGGCGACCGCGTAGTCGCCATCCTTACGCTTGCCCTTGCCCTTCACGGACTTGGGATTCATGCTCAGGATGACGTGGATGCGGTCGCGGTTGTAGTTGCGCATCTGGTAGATCTCGTCCTTGATCGTCCACTGGGTGTCGAGGTGCAGCGCCGAGGGGTGGCTCGGATCCTCGACATCGAGGGTGACGTCCTCGTGCCAGGGATGGCCGTCGAAGCTGCCGCCGATCATGTCCCAGTACGGCTCCCAGTCCTTGTAGGTGTCGGTGGCGCTGTGGAAGCCGGCGAAGGCGTGGCCTTCCTTGACCCAGCTGATAAAATAGTCGCGGTTGGCCTCGCTGAGGCGGAACTGGTTCTTGTCGCCGGTGGTGTAGAAGGCGACGCCGTCGTACTTCTTCAGCCCCTCGGGGTTGATCTGGTCGGTATCATTGGTGGCGGTGACCTCGAAGTAACCCGAGTCCAGGCCGACCTTCGTCAGCACCTTGTGCGCGGTGGGGATGGAGCCGTGACGGAAGCCGGCGGAGTGGGTGACGAAGAGGATCTTCTTCGGCTGGATCTCCCGGATGCGGATGTCCCTGAAGGAAATCTCCATGGCGGGCCCGGCGTGCAGCTGCAGGGCGATCACGCCGGAGCGGTCGATCTTGTCATCCTTCTCGGTGTAGCGCGTGGTGACAAGGCCGTTGAGGCTCAGGGTGATGTCGTTGCCGATCGCCCGGATCTCGTAGTCGTTCCACCGCTTGCCGTCGAGATGCAGGAAGCGCTTGAACAGCTTGGCCCAGTCGTTCTTCGCCGCGTGGAGCATGCCGCGGCGCTTCTCATCGTAGAGGCTGCCGTGGAAGCCGCTGCCGATATCGGCCTGGTAGCCGGAGATGACGTAATCCTCGGGCTTGCCGACCTCTTTGCTGCGGAACTGGATGCCGCTGTTACCCGTGCCGTTGAAGCGGAACTTCAGCTTCAGGATGTAGTTTGAGTAGGACTTCTCGCTGACGAGAAAGGTGTTGGAGCGAATGCCCTTGGGTCCGGTCGAGCCGACGATGGCGCCGTCCTTCACCGACCAGAGGTCAGCCTTGCCCTTCCAGCCATCGAGGGTCTTGCCGTCAAAGAGGCTGACCTCGGCCGCCCGAAGCGAAACGCAGAACAGCGAGACAAGAACTACCGCCAGGAATGAAAAAAGCCTCATCGACCTCATATCTTTACCATCTCCGCAGGGGTAAACGCGTGTTGTGAAAAAATTAAAGGCCGTTCAGAGTAGTCAAATGGAGCCCGCCATCAAAACAAAAAACGAAGGTCGCCCGGACTCTCGGAGGCCTACCCGGAGAGGGTAAAGTCGATGGAGAAGGCGAGCTCGCCGGCCTTGCCCTCCTTGCCCTCGGACGCGCTCCCCTCGCCGGGGTACGTCACCGAGAGGGAGAGGGTCTCGCCCTTGAGGTAGTCCTCGCGCGCCTCGAGCGCGCCTCGAAGCTCTTCGCCGCAGGCCACCTCGAGCTCGATGCGGGCCTCGTAGGCCAGGCCGCGCTCGCCGCGCAGCGAGTTGACACAGGCGACGACCTCGCGCGCCCACCACTCCCCCACCAGCTCCTCGTCGACGGCGGTCTCGAGCACCAGCACCATCCCATCGCCCGAGCGCGCCACGTAGCCCTCGCGGGGAGCGAGGTCGACCTCGATCTCCTCGGGGCTCAGCTCGAGCGTCTCGCCATCGACCTCGAGCTCGCAGACGCCGCGCTCATCGAGCGAGGCGCGCAGGGTGGCGGCATCGGCATCGAGCAGGGCGGCCTTCAGCTTCTGCACCAGCGCCCCGATCCGCGGACCGATGACCTTGAAGTTGGGCTTGAGCACATACTCGACGTAGGTCTCGGCTTCCTCGGTGAAGCGGATCTCCTTGACGTTGAGCTCCTCCTCCACCAGCGGCAGCAGCTCCGCCAGCGGCTCGGCGCGCGACATATCGGCGAGGACGACGACCGCCTCGCGCAGGGGCTGGCGCACCCTGAGCTTCGCCTCGACGCGCGCGGCGCGGCCCAGCGCCACCAGCTCGGTGGCGACGGCCATCTGCCGCGAGAGCTCCTCGTCGACCAGGTCCTCGTTCACCTCGGGATAATCCGTCAGGTGAACGCTCTCGGGTTGCGAATCCCCGAAGGGGCCGGCAACCAGGTTCCGGTAGAGCACCTCGCTGAAGAAGGGAGTGAAGGGAGCGTTCAGCCTCGACACCGTCACCAGGCACTCGTACAGCGTCCAGAAAGCGTCGAGCTTGTCGTCCGTCATTCCCGAGCCCCAGAAACGCGCCCGGCTCCTGCGCACATACCAGTTCGAGAGGTTGTCGACAAAGGCGAAGAGCGCCCGGCTCGAGCTGAGCAGGTCGTAGCTGTCCATGGCCTCGGTCACGCGGCGGGTGGTGAGCTGCAATTCCGACAGGATCCAGCGATCCATGAGGCTGCGTGAGCCCACATTGGTGTAGCCCTCGCCGCGCGAGAGCGTGGCGCCAGCCGCATTCGCCGCCTCGGCGTTGCCCCGGGTCGGATCGAAGTCGTCAATGTTGGCGTAGATGTTGAAAAAGCTGTAGACGTTCTGCAGGCGGATCAGGAAGTCCTTCTTCGCCTCCGCCACCCGGTCGAGCCCGTAGCGAGCGTTCGTCCACGGGTGTCCCTGGCTCAGGAAGTACCAGCGGATCGCGTCGGCGCCGTGGGTGTCGAAGGCCTCGTTCGGGGAGGTGTAATTGCCCAGGCGCTTGGATTCCTTGACGCCCTTCTTATCGCAGACGTGGCCCAGGACAACGCAATTGCGGTAGGGATGCGGGCCCTCCCGCTCGCCGTGGAGCATGGTGCTCTCCGCCAGCAGCGAATAGAACCAGCCGCGGGTCTGGTCGATCGCCTCGGAGATGAAGTCGG
Source organism: Planctomycetes bacterium UBA1146 (assembly GCA_963579555.1). Classification (GTDB taxonomy): domain Bacteria; phylum Planctomycetota; class UBA8108; order UBA8108; family UBA8108; genus UBA8108. The sequence continues at coordinate 3,547 of CAUZHA010000120.1, read as the reverse complement.
CCGGGAAGGCGCCGGCGAACTTCTCCGCGGAGCCCTCGACGTGCGGATAGCCCCATTGGGCGAAGGGCATGGCGCCCGAATCGTACCAGCAGTCGATGACCTCGATGACCCGGCGCATGCGGCCGGCCGGATCCTCGGGCGACTCGTAGGTGATCTCATCGATATACGGCTTGTGAACCTGCAGGTGTTCTGAGATGCCGGGGTCCTCCTCGATGGCCTTCTCCCAGGCCTCGGTTCCCTCGAGCGCCGGCTTCTCGAGCAATTCGGCGTAGGAGCCGACCGCCTCGGTATGCCCCGTCTTGTCGCAGCGCCAGATCGGCAGCGGCGTCCCCCAGAAACGCTCCCGGGAGAGGGCCCAGTCGACATTACCCTCGAGGAATTTCCCGAAGCGGCCGTCGCGGATATGCTCCGGGTGCCAGCTCACCCCGGAGTTGTTCTGCACCAGCTGGTCCTTGAACCGGCTCGTGCCGATGAACCAGGCCGGGCGCGCCAGCTGGATCAGCGGGTCATCCTTGGCCCGGGGGCAGTAGGGATATTCGTGGCGATAGGACTCGCGGCGGAAGAGGGCGCCGTTTTCCTTCAGCAGGGCGATGATCTCGCGGTCGGCGTCCTTGCAGAACTTGCCGGCGAGCGCTCCCGTCTCCGGGGACATGCGGCCCTGCTCATCGACGAGCTGCAGGTAGCCGAGCTCCTGCTCGCGCGCGATGCGGTAGTCATCCTCGCCGAAGGCCGGGGCGATATGAACGATCCCCGTTCCCGACCCGTGGTCCTGGGAGGCGTCGATGACGACAAAATCGGCCGCGACGATCTCGAAGGCCTTGCCGCCCTCGGGCTCCTTGAAATCGAGCAGCTGGCGGTAGCGCCGGCCGACGAGGTCAGAGCCCGGGAAGGGATCGGAGAACACCGGCTCGGGAGCCGGGGCTTCCTCCTCCTCGCCCTTCTTCTTCGCAGGCGGGGCGAAGAGCTTCGGCGCGAGCTCGGCGGCTACAACCAGCCTCTCGCTGGAGCCGTCCTCGCGCGCCAGGGCCACCTCGACATACTGGCCGCCGTCGGCCACGGCGAGGGCGACGTTCGAGGGCAGGGTCCAGGGGGTCGTGGTCCAGGCGAGATAGCTGAGGTCCGGATCATCGGCATCGCGAAAGCGCACGTAGACGCTCGGGTCCTCCACGTCGCGATAGCCCTCGCCGACCTCGGCGGCCGACAGCGCGGTTCCGCCCTGGGGCCACCACCAGACGACCTTGCGGTCCTCGTAGAGCAGCCCCTTGTCGAAGAGCTCCTTGAGAGACCACCAGACGCTCTCGACGTAGCTCTTGTGAAAGGTCACGTAGGCCTCGGAGAGATCGACCCAGAAGCCGATGCGCTCGGTCAATTCCTCCCACTCCTTCGTATAAACGAAGACCGAGTCGACGCATTTACGAATGAACTTCTCAACCCCGTACTCGAGGATGCCCTCCTTGCCGGAGATCTCGAGCGCCTTCTCCACCTCGATCTCTACCGGCAGGCCGTGGGTGTCCCAGCCGGCCTTGCGAGGCACAAGGAAGCCGCGCATGGTCTTGTAGCGCGGAAAGACGTCCTTGATGACCCTTGTCAGCACGTGGCCGTTGTGCGGCATGCCGTTGGCGGTCGGAGGGCCCTCGAAAAAAACGAAGGTCGGAGCGTCGGCGCGCCGCTCCAGGCTTTTTGCGAAAACCTCCCGCTCTTTCCAGAAGGAGACGATGTTCGCCTCCTCGGCGGGAAAGTCATAACGTTCGGGTACTGCTTTGAAGACTGACATACTGGCTGATAGGCTATTAAGACCTTGTCTTCCAACGGAGGTTGAGAGTATATCGACCTGTCCGGATTTGGTGGAGAAAGAATCGAGATTTAAGCATTTACCGTTTAGAAGGAAAATACAGAATGAAAACCTCTCAGTCCCGCCATACGACCTGCCCAGGCGACTTGCCGGTGGAGAGAACCGCCGCGAAAGCGCTCTTCGCCCTGCTCCTGGCCGCGGCCCTTCCCCTCCTTTGCTCCGGCTGCCTCGTCATTCCGCTCACCGGCCTGGTGGGTGAGACGGACTACAGCGAGCAGGTTATCGAAAAGGGCGATGGCTTCTTCGCAGGCAAGCTGGCCGTCATCGAGCTCAGCGGCGTGCTCTCCTCCGAGGCCGGGGGCTTCTTATTCACCAGCCCCGACAACAGCGTCTCGGGTCTCAGGGCCCAACTTGACCTGGCCGCGGCGGACAGCGGCGTGCTGGGGATCCTGCTCAAGATCTCGAGCCCGGGCGGCGAGGTGACCGCCTGCGACAACCTCTACCACGAGATAAAAAAATTCAGGGCCGAGACCGGCAAGCCGGTCGTCGCCTACATCGAGAACATCGGCGCCTCGGGCGCCCTCTACGCGGCGATGGGCGCTGATGCTGTCATGAGCCATCCGACGGCCATCGTGGGAAGTATCGGGGTCATCATGCAGAGCATGGACCTGAGCCGGGCGATCGCGGCCTTCGGAATCGAGATGGACCCGATCAAGTCCGGCAAGATGAAGGACCTCAACTCCCCCTGGCGGTCGATCACGAAGGATGAACGCCAGGTGCTCCAGAAGCTGGTCGACGATATGTTCCAGCGCTTTGTCGATGTCGTCGATTCCAGTCGTAAAAAACTCGACCGGGAAAAGGTCCTGGCTCTTGCCGATGGCCGCGTCTTCTCCGGCGTCGAGGCCGCCAGGGCAGGCCTGGTGGACAGGACGGGCTACATCGAGGACGCCGTCAGCGAGCTCACCTCCCGCCTCGACGGGGCGCAGCGCAAGCCGGCGCTCATCCGCTATACCAGGAGCGCGGGCAAGGGAGCCAATATCTACACCCAGGGAGGAGCGAAGATGGCGCGGGAGAACAGCATCACCCTGCGGCTTGATGGGTTTAACAGCTCCGCGGGGCTGTACTATCTCTGGAAGCCAGGCCTTTAAAAAAAGGCGGCGGCTCTGGAAGCTCCGGCGACTCACTCCGGCGGCGGCTTGTCCTCGAAAACGGGAACTCCCGCGCCGGGTACTGTTCCGATGCCCAGGGGCACCCGCCAGATCCTGGGAACAGACTCCGGCGCCTTGCGAAGCTCCTGGGAGACCCGGTCGGCTATGCTGACCACCGATTCCGGCGGACAGCACAGGTAGCTGATCGAGGCGCTGGGCTCAGACCCGGAGGAGACTCCGCCCAGCTCCACCGTCGCTTCCGCCGCGTCCCAGATCCCGCGAGCCGTCTCTCGCGGAAGGCAGATGATGACGTAGCGGGAGCGAACGCCCGCGGTCGGCGGAATGGCCGCTCCCAGCCGGGCTCCCCAGGCCTCCGCCTCGGAGGTCTCATCCCGATAGAGCCGGATCCCGCGGCGGGCCAGCTCGAGGGCGAGAACCTCCACGCTCTTTCGATCTCCAGTGCAAAAAGAGAGCACCGCGTCGTAGAGATCCCGCGAGTCCTGGCCGCCGCTGGTTTTCTGTTCATTGCCGGCCATCGAGATCTCCGGAAAGAATTGCACCCTGCCCTCAGCCGAGGATGACAGAGCCGGGTGTTTTTCTCATCACA
>CAUZHA010000119.1:0-13256 GCA_963579555.1 Planctomycetes bacterium UBA1146 | reverse complement strand
ACGCGCCCACGACCACGGTCAAGGACCTCCAGGGACGTCCCCACTACCTCGTCGACGGCCACCAGCCGATGAAAGAGCTCGTCTGAGAATACCCGGCGGGCGGCCCTTCCCTGCGTTAACGCGGATCAATGAAGAGAGGGCGACCGGAAAATACCGGGCGTCCTCTTTGATAAGCCAACTTAAGGCCAGCTTATCTGTAATGAACACCGAGGTTTCTAATCTGCGGAGTCTCCTTACTTGTCTTCGTCTTCGGTTTCTTTCGGATAGGCCTCGTGGGAAAGGCAGCCGATATCCTTTCCGCTGCCGGGCTCGTCAGGATCCCTCCCGCAAGCGGGAAAAGGTAACGCGGGCGGAGACAGACCATGGGTTACATAGCTGATGAGCTGAAGAGCATCATCTAATTGAACCAGGCCATCGTTGTTTACATCGGCGGATTCAAGACAAGGCGGTTCATATTCCTTATCGTAGAAGAACCGCAGGAGGTCATTCGAATCCAGAATGTTCACCTCTCCATCCTGGTTGATGTCTCCACGCAGGAAAAGTGAATCCGAAGCGGTCAGCGGTGCGCCGCTCCCTATAGTGCGCGGATATAAATAAGTGTCGCCCGGATTCATCCCGCTCAAGCGCTTAAAAGAACCTCCTTTACCGTTTGTTCTCAAATAATCGCTGCGGCTCCGTGACGAAAAACTCTTCTTTTCTCTTTGAGCCTTCTTTTCAAGGAACTCCAGGCCGAAAGAATACTGCTCGAGGCGGGACTCCATCTTCTGTCCTTGAGAGTCCAGCCGCGAAAGTCTCTGGATGGTGAGACGCTCGCGGCTTTCATACATAATCCTCCTTAAGTAGACCCGCCCCTCGGGATCATCAGGAACGACCCTCCATGGGTTTCGCCCTTTATAACTGAGGAGCTTGTGATACTCGGGTGATTTCGGCAGCACCTGCCGCAAATGGTTCAGGCCTCAGGTATCCCTGACCAGCCAGACAGGCCTCATATCTGATGCGGGCTCCGAAACGTTGCCCGAATCCCCCCGGGCCAGATCCGGCGCGAAGGCGGCCACTAACAGAATTCCGGCGAAAACCGCGGAGCGAAGGCTGCCAAGACCGCGGCTGTTCGAGCCTCCGTAATTTTCAAACCAGTTAACTTTCTTCATTATCAATTCCCTTCTCAAAACAGGTAAACATCACCTGGGGAGCAGTCCCCCAGTTCCGGTGGCCCGCTCCGGTGGCCCGCTCCGGTGGCCCGCTCCGGTGGCCGGCTCCGGTGGCCGGCTATAGTGACCAAGGTATCGCTATCGATATACCTGAGTGTCAGGGGTGAAGTAACAACGAGATCCCCCTGGGGCTCCCTACTGTTTATGAAGTACCCCACAGGGAAGAAGTTCGTAATAAAAAGAGGGCGCCCGGAAAATACCGGGCGCCCTCCAGGACAGCAGACCAACCGAGAGCCAAGTCGGTCTTCGAGGCGGGAAAGGGGCCTTCCCCTCCTCTAATCAGAGCAGATAAGGATGGGCTCCTCGCAGCCCACACCCGGGTCTTCGGCCCTGCCGCACTCCGGATAGGGAGCCGACGGCTGGCCCCCTCCAATGAAGAGGAACTGCAGAAGACGAATCCCGTCGCTGATGTCCAGCTTGCCGTCAGCGTTAACATCCGCGCTGTCGCGACAAGACGGCTCAGCTCGGCCAAGGAACAGGTATCCGAAAACACTCTGCGAATCAGAGATGTTCACCTGGCCGTCAGCGTTGGCATCACCGCGGATGTACCTGGGGTCAACACGCTCGCAGGCATCCCCGATACCGTCACCGTCAGAGTCGGCCTGGTCCGGATTCGGAACCCGGATGCAATTGTCAGCCGTGTCCAGAACTCCATCACCGTCCATATCGGGACCAGGAGTTTCACAGCAGACATCGACCGTCAGCTTCATATAGTCGATACCCGTGTCATCCTGGATGGCGATATCCAGGTCGCCGTCCTGCATGATCCCGATGACAGTGTCCACGTCCATGGGCAGGTCGCTCAGGTGCAGCGTGAGCACCACGCTCTGACCGGGTCCCCAGGGATACGCGTTCGGATCACTCGGATCGACAACATTGTTGATCCTCATGCTCCATGCCCGCTGGCTGCCCTGGTAAAAGCCGATCGAGTCGTTGTAAGACAGGCTGGAGGGTCCGGCCTTCAGACCGATCTCGAGCCACGCGTCCTTCACGGTGCAATTCGGTTCCCAGCACCTGAAGGTGTGGCCGATGGGCTGGTCCGTGGGAATCACATCCGTCGAGTAGAGCACGTTCCCGCTGCTCATCTGCTGCAGGACCTCGCCAACGAGAGCGGAGGAAGGATCCAGTGGGCCGTCAACAGGATCGCCAGGGCTGAAGTTGTCCTGGTCGCCGACCATGCACTCGATCCTCATGGGCTCCTCACAGGCCTGCTTATTGCCGAAATCGAGTCCGGAGAAGGTGGAGTATGAGGCCGCTCCTGAGAAAAGTCCGACCGGATACCCTGCCGCGGCCGGCTGCGTCTGGGTCCAGTCCGTCGGCACGATCTCGGAAACGAAGTACTTCCCGGGCTCGAGACAGCTGAAGCTGTACTCACCCTGGCTGTTGGTCACCATGGAATCGGTGACAACAGTACCCTGGAGCAATTCACCACCATTCAGCTCGATCGTGACACCGGCAAGCGGAGCCTCACCGGGATCCTGGACGCCATTGCCGTTCTCATCGTTGTACTTGATTCCGGAGATCGAGGCGTCACAGCAGTACTCGACCCGGAGGCAGGCGCGAAGAACGGCCGTGTCATCCTGAATACGGAAGTCGAGATCACCATCGGCCAGGGCCGCAAGGATATTGCTCGGCCCGTTGCCGCCCGGCAGGTTGGCGAGATCGAGAACGACACTGTCCTGGGCGCCCTGCTGGGCCCAGTTGGCGCCGGTGAGCGCGTCAATGCTGGCGCTCCAGATAGTGGTCGCGCCCTCCATCAGATAGAGGCTGTCATTGATGGAGAGGCCGCCGGCGGCACGAAGAGCCAGCGTCAGGTTCGCTCCGACGACCAGACAGCCGGGAGGATGCATGTTCGTGAAGGTATGGCCGAAGTGCTGGTCGACACCCGGATCATCGATCTGGGTCGTATACCCACTGGGGACACTGGAGAGAAGCGAGAGCAGCTCGGGTCCCGGAGTGGCGTTGAGATCACCGTAAATGCAATCGACCTTCTGATCTGATTCGCATTCGCAATTTGAATTCCCGAAGGAGACAAAGGTGACGTTCTCTTCGTCAGGCTTGCCGCAGATCTTGACGGTCTGCAGAACGGTGGCCGGGGCTGTTTGTACCCAACCAGCCTGCTGAATCTCCTCGATCGTATAGGTTCCGGCCGGAAGATTCTGAATACAGAGCCTGCCGCTATTGCCGGTCAGGTCGGCATAGGACACGGTGTCGCCGTGGATCCGGAATTCCCATCCGGACAGTCCGGGCTCTCCGGGATCGCGAACACCATTGCGGTTGAGATCCTCGTACTTGGTGATGCAGAGCGTTCCCGGCAGGCACTCGCAGCAGAGCGTATAACAGAAATCGAGGCTCATCACCCCGGTGTCATCCTGGATGTAGAGATCAATCTTCCCATCCTGCAGGTCCGCGAGGATATTGGCGGTGCCGCCTCCGCTGACGGGAAGAGCCGCCAGGTCGAGCGACAGCTGGTTAACACCCTGGGTCGAGAACAAAGAACCCAGGCTCCTTGACCAGACCCGGGCTCCGGTAGCCGGATTGATCAGATGGATCCAGTCATTGCCGCCCTGCCAGTCAAGCTCCAGGTTCAAGAACGCGGCGATCATCGTACAACCGCCGGGAACATCGACGGCGATGCTGTGTCCAAAAACGTGATTTGTGGAGGCAGGACCGAACTGCAGCTGCTGGTTGTGATGAGAGCTGAGCTGGATGTAGGAATCGATAACCTCCTGGAGCTCGTCGGAATTGACCACCGCGGCATCTCCGGCACGTCGCCGGTAGCAATCCTCGGTGGCGTTGTCACAGGGGACGTTGCCGAAATTGAGGTTCCCCCTCAGCGAGCCCGCGACGGTCGTCAGCTGCTCCTCGTACTCGTTGTTGGAGGGGCCAACCTGGTACCAGCCCGGCTGCTGAACCTCGCTGACGAGATAGGTGCCCACCTGGTCGCCATCGTAGGAGTAGTAGCCGCTCGAGTCGGTCGTGACGGTCACGATGTTCCCGTTGGGCTCGGTAATGTTGATGTCCCAATCGCTGAGCCTGGGCTCACCGGCATCCCACTGGCCGTTCGCGTTGCGGTCTTCGTATTTGAAGCCGCTGAGCCTGGGAGCGCAGCACCAGATGGGAAAGAGATCGATGAAGTCGACCGCGGTGTCATCCTGGATGGTGACCTCGAGGTCTCCCCCGATACCTGAGATGATATCGACAATGTTGCCGTTATCAGTCGGAAGGTAGGCGAGATCGAGATTGAAGAAAACATCCGCTCCTACGGACCAGGACCCGTTGTTGAGCGTGGTCAGGTTCGCCGACCAGAGGGTCGAGCCATTGCTGCGGATATAGATCCGGTCATTGCTGACCAGGTCGCTGCCCACCGGGCGCAAGCGCATCTCGATGCGAAGATCGCTCAGATAACAGTTCTCCTGCCCGGGCATCAGGAATTGATGATTGAAGCACTTGTTGATACCCATCTCATCAAAGTCCCTGGAACAGCTCGAGGAGGATGCCGGGTTGTTCGGGGCATCCGGTGAGCTCGAGAAATTGTCCTGGGAACCACCGACCATGACGACCGGGTTCGTGGGTATAGGACAGGGTTCTGCCTGGCCGAAATGAAGGCCTGATACCGAACCTGGATCCGGATGGACCGTATGAACTACAGTCGCCGGATAGGTGGAAACCGTGCGGCCGGGTTTCTTGCGAACAACCATATCGTTTCCCCGGTTCTCCGCCTGCTCAGCCGGCAAGGCGGTCACGACAGCGTCCCTGAGGGGTTTGGCAACACGGATAACGTAGGTCTCATCCGATGGAACGCCTTCAAAGAAATAATCTCCCTTCTCGTCCGTAACCGTCCTGTCAAGCTCGACACCCAGGCTCTCGAGGACCAGCTCTACCCCCGCGCGACCGGGCTCATCTTCAATCCTGACGCCGTTTCCGTCGCGATCGAGAAAAACCGTGCCGCTGAGAGTTGAAACGGGTATGAGATCAGGCCCCGGCACAGGAATGTCTGGCACTCCGATGTCCGGGCCGGGCTGCACATCATCACCGCCCCCCCTGATATCCTGGGCCCAGGCCGGCTGGGCCCAGTACATACAGAGAAAGGCGAGCAGAACGAAAGCCCTCCCCCCAAGATCCGCGATTGCAAAGCCCCTCACACCTCCGAAAAATTTGCTGGTCGTCATGATTAGCTCCCTTCTATTTGGATTCATCGACCTGCGATTCACTTGCGGACCTTCTTGATCCGTCTGCTATAGCGGTGTGGCGAAGCGGCTCGCGATAACCTGAAAACCGGATTATTTTGAAATTTTTTCCCGTGGGATCGTGAAGACCCGGATGACAAAAAAACGGCTGCCTGGCCTGGGGCCGGGCAGCCGCACCTTGAGTTATTGATGCCCCGTGTTATTTTTCACAGGTCATTACGGTTTAATGGTTTATGTGATTCTTCGTGCCTTTTCAGCTTGTTTCACGACACCTTGAAGCCGCCGCACTGGCGCAGAAACGCGATGAACTCCTCGACCCGCTCCGTCGAGATCCGATAGGGAGTGACGCTGTTTCTGAATTGTTCTGAATCCTCGAGTTCCGCGGGCGTCATCTGGTTGCCTTTTTCGTTCACTCGAAGCTCTTCGCTGGCGATGGCGAAGACATCGATGCTGTCCTTGCCGTAGCGTTCGGGCTCGACGACGTAAATAGCGAGCTCAAGAGCGTTTGCGACCAGGTCGCAGGAATCCTGCAGCTGGGGGCCTTCTCCACCAAGGTCCGCCACCTTTCGAAGCGTGTCTTCGTCAATCATTGAAGAGCAGTAGCCCACCAGGAGGGAGTAAAGCGGCGCCCACTCCCAGCAGCTGAGGCTGAACGTCCCCCGGGTGGCGTTGTCCGTTCTCCGCGCTTCCATCTTCAGGCTCATCCTGGTCGTCATGATCGCATCCCTCTCTCTCTCAGTTTCACTGGTCGTTTTTCGCTCCGGACGACCTCCCTGGCCGCCTCAACCAACCAGTGTGACGAGGGGCGCGGACATAACCCGGAAAGTGAAAATTCCCGGTGGTTTTCCCGACGGTGAATCGAACAGGTATAAAAAAAAGCGCCTGGCCGGATAGGCCAGGCGCCGGGGGAAGCTCCGCGGAGAGCAAAACACAGAACGGCCCCACGGGAAATTTCGGCAGGGTGCCGGGTGGTAGAACCTAAATCAGTTAGTTTTCCGGGTCTCTACCACCCGGGACCGCTTCGCCGGTGATGTTCTATTAGAGAGCGACAGGGATCGCCCACCGCGACAGCTGAGAGAGCGGAAAGTTCGGTGGGAGCCGGACCTTGCGGGCTGCCCACGAGAGGCGACCCTGTCACTGGACGAAAGCCATTCATACCTCCTTTCAAAACACTGACGCTTAACCGATCGACGGGCTCAGAATCCCGTCCCATCAATCAGTGTGTTAAAGAGGCGCTCTATAACGAGAAAAAGCTCACGTCATGTGAGCTCAACCAGGGAAGGAAACAGAAGAGGACGGGAGAGGCACCCTCTTCAATCGGAGTCGAAATCCTGGAAGATCGAGCCCGGCAGAAGTTCCCGCAGCTTGTTGATCGCCCGCTGGTAGGTGACGGCCAGCTGCTTCGCGTCTCCCCCGAGCAAAACCGCGATCTCTTTGTAGGACTGACCCTCGACCCCCCGCAGGAGGATCAGCTCGCGGTCCCGCTCATCGAGCTCCTGGAGGGCGGAGAGGATCTCATCGCGGGTATCGCGGCGCATGGTGACGGTAAAGACGCCTGTCTCGCCGGCCGCTAAGTTGTCGAGAGGGCCGCCCGCCTCGGTATCGCTCGATGCGGACTCGCCGATGTTCTTCGGCTTGCCCTTGATGTGCTTCTCCACCAGGTTGTTGATCCGGTAGACCAGGGTGGTCGAGAGGTACTTCATCACCACCGGGGTATAGCGATTGTTCCGAGCCGGAAGATCGGCGAGCTTCGGCAGCGCCACGGCCCAGACATCGTTGACGATGTCCTCGGGATCGTAGATCTTCGACAGGCCCTTCCCCAGGCGGTAGCGAGCGTTCGCCAGCAGCACCGGGGCGAAACGATTGACAATCCACTCGAGGCTGGGGGCATCTCCTTCACGTGCTCTTCTCACGTGAAACGTCGTCAGCTGGTCGCCGTTGTCCGGGGGTGTCTCGGGTTCCATCCAAGCCTCCTGAGGCTACTATATAGTACAATTCGGGCGGTTTTGGCCCCCCCCCCGCAGATCATACCTGTTCCGAAACGGAAAAAACTCTGAAAGTTAATCGATGAGAGACCCGGACGGTAAAAACTCACCGGCGATTCTCAACGCCTTCCTGAAGCTCTACCTCGAGGACCAGGAGGCGGGACAGATCCGTCCGCTGGTGGAGTACCAGGAGCGCTTTCCAGGCTACGAAGACCAGCTCGCCGAACGCTACGAGAGCCTGCAGGGGAGCGGTGAGACCTCGGCATTCAAGGCGGCGACCCTCGATATTCCGGCTCAGGATGAAGCTGAGACCCTGGCCGCCCCCGCCTCCGGGGAAGAGGGCGATGCCGGAAACTCAGATGCCGGCCGGCAGACAGGCGCCTCTCAGCAACCCCTCCAGATTGGGCCCTATCGCCTCATGCGTCCGCTTGGCGAGGGAGGCATGGGCATTGTCTACCTGGCGGCCCAGACCGAACCGATCAAGCGCCAGGTCGCCCTGAAGCTCGTGCGCAGCGGACTGACCTCCGAAGAGTTCCTCGTACGCTTCGAGGCGGAGCGCCAGGCGATCGCGCTCATGAACCACATCAACATCGCCAAGGTCTTCGACGCCGGCACGACCCCGGATGGCAACCCCTACTTCGCCATGGAATACGCCCCGGGGATGCCGCTGAAGAGCTACTGCGAAAAAGAAAAACTCGGCCTGGAAAAACGGCTCGACCTCTTTCTCCAGATCTGTGATGGAGTCCGGCACGCGCACCAGAAGGGAATCATCCATCGCGACCTGAAGCCATCGAACATCCTCGTAGGCAACGAAGGCGGGAAGCCTGTGGTCAAGATCATCGACTTTGGCGTCGCCCGCTCCATGGATCAGCCCCTCACCGACAAGCCCCTCGAAACAGAGGCAGGGCAAATGATGGGAACGCCGGAATACATGAGCCCCGAACAGGCCGAGATGGGGCCGGCCGGCATTGATACCCGGACCGACGTCTACGCCCTGGGGGTCATTCTCTACGAGCTCATCTGCGGCCTGCTGCCCTTTGACTCGGAGACGCTGCGGGGCGGAGGATATACCGAGATGAGGTGGCTGATCTGCGAGGTGGATCCGGCCGAGCCCAGCCAGCGCCTGGCTGAATCTGCCGGAAAGGAGAAGCTCTGCCAGGCCTTCGGATTGACTCCCGCGTCACTCGAACGCAGGCTTCGAGGCGACCTCGACTGGATCGCCATGCAGGCGCTCGACAAGGACAGGAGCCAACGCTACCAGTCAGCCGGCGAGCTGGCCGAAGACATCCAGCGCTACCTTGTCCACGACCCCGTCCTCGCCGGCCCCCCGACCCTGCGCTACAAGCTGAAGAAGTTCTCCCGCAAGCACCGGACCGGGATTCTCTCCATCGCCGCCCTGCTGCTGATCTCCACGGTCATCTCCGTTCTTACCTGGCAGACCGGCATCCGGAAAACCCGGCTGCAGCGAGTGGAGAGAAGCGCCGGCAAGCTCGACCAGGCAAAAAGACACCAGGAGAACTACCTCGCGCTATCCAGGAAGCTGCAGAGCGACGCTGACGCCTGGGAGCTGCAGAACAGCAGGCACCAGGGCTGGCTCCCCGCCTGGCATCCGGGAACGATCACGCTTTTTGAGAGCCGCCGGGACCTCACCGACACCCGCTCCCACCTGGACACCGAATTCGCCGCCGCGCTCCGGCAGCTCTTTGAGGCAGGGCAGGAGGCGCCCGAAGATGAGAAGGCTCTGCTCGACCGGATCAAGAAAAACACGGAAGAGATCTATGCCAACCGGGGACGCCAGGGTCTTCGGCAGCGGGACAAGCTGCTACCGGCCGCCTCCTTCATTGAGGAGCCGCCAAGAAACCAGTCACTGTCGATTACGGTACGGACGAAGCCCGCCGGAGCGCAGGTCTACCTCTATCGCTATGTTGAACATGAGTTTCACCTTCTCGCGCTCCCCTTCCATCCCCAAAGAGATGAGCCCCTTCCCGAGGAGCAACTCCTTGACCGGGCAGTCCTCGAATTCGAGGCCATCCACAACACGGAGCTCTACTCAGCCCAGTTCCAGGATGGAGCGGGTCGATTCGCTCCCGGCGATCGATTCCTGGCCCTGGGCGACAAGCCAATCCGGTCGCGAACAGATCTTGCAGGCGAGCTCGACAAGGTGGCGCCGGCGGAATCGATCACCGCGCAGGTTCTCCGCGCTGGGGAAAAACTGTCGATCACCTGGACTCCCTTTCCGGCGACAGGTCCGGAGAAGCCGAAAGATCTCCTGCCCCAGGTTGCCCGGACAATCCAGCCGGGAAAACTTCTGAACATCTACCACCAGCTCGGTTTCACCTTTACAGGGACTCCCCTGCCCCGCGGCCAGGAAAACCTCCTTGGATCGACACCCCTCGATGGGAGCAGCTCGATGAACATCCCAAAGGGAAGCTATCTCCTGGTGCTCGCGCTCGAGGGGAACTCCCCGGTAAGAGTTCCGCTCGTCGTCCCGGGATCAACAGCGGATATCAACGTACGCATTCCGAAGAAGGTTCCCGCGGGCTTCAGCTATATCCCCGGGGGAAGATTCTTCGCCGGAGGCGATGACCAGTCCCAGGCCAGGCAGAACCTCGAGCCGTTCTGGTATTCAGAGCCCGGCTTTTTCATTTCCCGACTCGAGGTCAGCTTTGAAGATTACCTCCGGTTTCTGAATGATCCGAAGGTACTCGCCCGCACTGACAAAAACGGAACAGCCGGGGCCCTTGCAGACTGGTCCGAGCTGAAGAGACGGGGGCTAGCCGGAGGGTCATCCCGGGTGTCGCTCATTCCGCAATACAATGGAGAGGCCTTGCTGGGACGCAGGGCCGGCGGCAACTGGGCGAGGCGAAGCGAGGTGCCTCCGAAGGGACCCCTGTGCGGGATCTCAATGCTTGCGGCCCTCGAGTACGCCCACTGGTATACCGGCCATCGAGATGATGGTTTCCTCTACCGGCTGCCAACGGACCTGGAATGGGAAAAGGCGGCCCGCGGAGTGGACGGAAGAACCCACGTCTGGGGCGAGCAGCCCGTCGGCAGCTTCTGCCGATCAGAAAAGTCCAGGTGGAGAGACCTGCTCTTCCCCGAATCCAGGGGAGTCTTCCCCAACGATGAAAGCGTCTACGGCATACGCGACCTGGCGGGCTCCGTATTGGAACCGACGACCAGCCGCACCATCGGCGGCTACGTCTCCTTCAGGGGCGGGTGGCACGGAACCGCCGATGACTATTTGTTTCACGCCTCGACCCGTTTTGGCCGCCCAGCCTCAAGTGCCCGGCACGATGCCGGGATCCGACTGGTCGCCGTACGGATGAATGAATAGACCCCGCTACAGGGCGGCTGCTCTATTGGCAAACTGATTCCTGGCAGCCGAGATTGTCTCCGTCTACGGCATTGGTCGGGTCCTCACCGCAAACAAACGCGCCGGGGGCCTGGGGAGCCGGCCCGCCCTGGAACAGAAAATAGAGCAAGAAGATCCCATCGGAGATGTCGACGCCTTCATCGTCGTTGGCATCGGCGGCATCGTCGCAGGGAGGAGCGCTGCCCCCCATGAATAGATAATTGAAGAGCGTGCTGGCATCAGAAATGTCAGCCCCCCCGTCATTGTTGGCATCACCACGGCGGAAAGTCATATTAAGCACGCAGAACGGGTCGGTATCACAATCGTCATCATCGCAATCCTCAAGGCCATCCAGGTCATCATCCACGCCATTGTCGCAGCCATCGGGGAAATAGTTTTCCTGTGGAATGATGTGATAGACGGGCTCGGTCGTCAGCACGTAGCCGGATTCGTCAGCTCCCCCCATCCCGGCGGCCCCTCCATCTCCTTCGCAATCAAGACCGTCCCATTCTTCCTTGTCCTGCGGCAGCACAACCTGTCCAGGCTCCGGCTCCGGGATCTCGAGGTCTTTGAATACGACCGTCGCATCATTTCGAATCAGGGTTCCAGGAGCCAGCGCGTCCTTTTCATCCTTGATCTCCACCGAGAACTGCACCCAGGCCTCTCCCGTGGATGTCTCGGGAATATGAGGCTGTAGAAAGCCCTGCTGGTCATCAACCACCTCCGCCTGGGTGCCGGCCTGCAGCGAGATAAACTGCCAGGACAGGAGATTCTCATCCTGCTCGCAGAGAATCTTCACATCGACATTTTCATCCGCTTCCAGGTCGATATCAAAACGAGCGTTTCCGGTCATACCTCCTGAGTCGGGAATACATTCCGCCTCCGTATTGAATCCTCCGATGCTTGCGATCCCGGTATTGCTCGTGCAATCGTAATCGTCGTCTACGCCGGCGCCGAGGAAGCGGACCGTCGTCCAGTCGAGCTCCGGGGGCAGGCAGTCGAAGACATCGACCTTCTGCGCGGGCGCTCCGGCGTTCTCGTCGTTCTCAAAGGTGATCTCGTAGACAATCGTCCGGCCATCAAACTCCTGGCTGACCACTCCATCATCGGCGTACGGGATCCAGACATTCGCCTGCACACCGGAAAGATCCTTGCCCTTGGGAACAATGTCGCCGAGGTCTACCTCCCTGACCGTGGATTGCCCCGCGGTACCGGACTTGTAGTTGGGATCGATGGGAATAATGATCTCTACGGAAATATTGGCCACGGCGACCAGGCGGTCAGGGGACGTAGTCAATGGCGCCACCTGCAGAGAATCTGCGAAAATTTCACACTCAAAGGGAGAGTTGCTCGCCTGGCCGACGGCCACGACACTGCCAAGCGATGCCTCTCCACCGGCGGCGACAACCCCGGTCGAGCCCAGGCTGAAGCCCTCCGCCTCGAGCTGGTAGACGCCAGGGCCGCCCTGGAGTCCTTCGATCACGAAGAAACCTGAGGCGCTCGTTACGGCGCACGCTCGTTCGGCCCCGCGAATCGCGGCCACGCTGACCTCAGCCAGTGGATTTCCAAAGGAATCACGTAAAATCCCGGAGAGCGCGGCGCTGAAATGGTTCCCGGGATCCTCCAGGGTCCAGGCCGTATGAGCGGCCAGCCGCAGAGCCTCCGAGACGGAGGCGGGGTTGCCCCCGCGAAGAGCGACCCGGGTCGAAAGCTCCCCAAGGGATACAATGAAATCAGAAAGACTCTCTCCCAATACGTCCTCCATCCTGGCCCAGGCAGGCGCGGGCATAGCCTGCGGTATGGTAAGCATACCCGGGGCGCAATCCGGTCCGGCCTCCAGGCAAAGCGCGTCATCACCCTGGGAAGAAAGCTCCTCAACGGTAAACTCCAGCTGCTCAGACCCCTCAATCCCGGGGTCGGGAACGGAGATCACCATATAGACAAGGTTCTGTACACCGGAGGCCCCAGACGGAAGCGAACCCGGGTAGCCTACTGAATTAACCGTCAGGATATCAACCGGCACATCAGGAGGAGCGAACGCGTAGTCGCCAGCCAGCTTGAGCTGGACTCCCGCGGGCGGATGGATCCGCAGTAAACGCGGCGCGAAAGAGCCTCCACCACTGTTGCTGTAGCGAACCTGTAATGGACGCGAACGAAAAGGCCTGACCTCCCCCGCCGCGATCAGGCTCACCTCGAGCACCCCGGGGTCGCCCCCTTCATCCACCAGGAAGGCGTCTTGCAACTGGGCGCTGCTTGCGTCCCCATTGCTGGCTTGAAGCTGATAAAGGCCCGCAAGAGTCCGCCCCGTCAGCTCCAGGGTCAGCAGAACGTGGCTCGAAGAAACGAATTGCGTCTCAACAACAGCGATTCCTGCTCCAGCTTGCCCTGAAAAGAGAAAGCTGGTCTCTGCGGTAAAGCCGGCCCCGAAGGCTGAGGTGGTAACCCTGCCTGCAGATCCCCCGGGAGAAGGTCTGAAGGCGGACTCCACCGACAATCCGTCGAGAAGAATACCGGGTAG
>CAUZHA010000118.1:0-13372 GCA_963579555.1 Planctomycetes bacterium UBA1146 | reverse complement strand
TGACCGGGGGGTCATTAGCAACACCAGCACAACGGGGGGGGATATCTGGACAGGCGGAGATGACTTCACCTTCGATTACACCGAATTTACCGGCGATTTCGATGTGGCTATGGAGATCCTCGAATACAGCCATGATACCGGCGCCGGCCGCTGGGGAAAGATGGGCCTGATGGCCCGGAGGGAGCTGACCCGGGATTCGGAATTCCTCATGACCCAATTTCACGGCCCGGTCAATGATGACATTGCGCGGCAGGCCGGACGACGCCTGCATGGCAACGCCGGTGGGGGTATGTACGAAATACTCATGGCCGGGAATCCCGGGGCCCGTCCCGCGGTGATTCGCCTGACCCGAAGAGGAGACGATTTCCAGTCCTGGTGGGCCGTCGAGGTGCCTGATGATCCCTTCGATGATGCCGGCTGGATCGCGGGACCCCGTGAGGTGCGGGCCACGATGCCGGAAACCATTTTTGTCGGCTTTGCGAACTCAGAACACAACTCCGATGGCGCCATAGCCCAGACGGTGGTCTACAACTCCTTCAACGATGATTTCAACGAGGTCAATGGCGCGGTCGTGGGTAATGATCTGGGCGGCGGGTCGGTCACCCTGGTAGATGGGGAACCTGCCGGCGGCGGTGATCCAGGCGGCGGCGATCCGGGCGGCGGGGGCCCGGTCGGTGAACCCTGTTTCGAGCGTGGTGAGGTTATCAATACCAGCTCCACGGGCGGAGATATCTGGACAGGCGGAGACGATTTCAACTTCGACTATACTGAACTCGGCGGGGACTTTGATGTCGCGGTAGGAATCCTCGACTATTTCCACGAAACCGGCGCCGGCCGCTGGGGGAAAATAGGTCTCATGGCTCGCCGTGAATTGACCCGCGATTCCGAATTCGTCATGACCCAGATCCACGGGCCCGCCAACGACGATGTGTCCCGCCAGGCCGGTCGCCGTGAGCACGGCGTCGCCGGTGGCGGCATGTACGAGATCCTCATGGACGGCGCGGGACCGCGCCCGGCTGCGATCCGGCTGACCAGGCGGGGTGACGTTTTCCAGTCCTGGTGGGCCGCTGAGCTTCCCGACGATCCTTACGATGATGCTTCCTGGGTTGCGGGGGCGATGGAAAACAGACCTACGATGCCTGAGTTCGTCTTCGTCGGTTTCGCCAACAGCGATCACAACTCAGATGGAGCGATCCCGCAAACGGTAGTCTACACATCGGTTAACGATGATTTCAACGACATCAACGGGGAGGTCATAGGGAATGATGCCGGGGGAGTGTCGGAAACCCTGATGCCAGATCTCGGGCCGGACCCGTGCGTAGGCGAGCCTGAAGATGAGATCTGCGACAACGGCGAAGATGATGACGGAGATGGTCTTGCCGATTGCGAAGATACCGACTGCGCTGAGGTTGCCAATTGCCAGCCGGCCATCGAGATCTGCGATAACGGAATCGATGACGATGGAGATGGGAACGCCGACTGTGATGATGATGACTGTTCAGATGAGGCTGCCTGCAAGGCTCCTGCAGGGGTGCTCTTTGTGCGAGGGGATTCCAACTCCGATGGTAGCGTGAACCTTACCGATGGCGTCATACCGCTGCTCTTTCTTTTCAGCGGCGGCCCGCCCCCGGTCTGCGCCGATGCCGCGGACACGAACGATACCGGAGGAATCGAGATTACCGATTCCATCATCATCTTCAGCTGGCTCTTTGCCGGCGGCGCGCCCCCGGCTCCACCGGCTCCTGAGAGTCCCGGTTATTCGTTCGCCGAGTGCGGCACAGACCCAACCGAGGACGGAATCGGCTGCGGAGTTACCGCGGCTGTCTGCCAATAGCGGCCTTGGGCTAGGGCGTCGGTTCATTCAGGAAATCGAGCGCCCTGCATTATTGGGGACCCGGATCGATGATCTCAATCTCGGTTTCGCCCTCGCGAACAACCAGCAGCCGATCGGCCGGCAGGCCTTCGTGTACCTGTCTCTCTCCCCCGGGCCAGCTGACCGTGAGGCGCTCGATGTTCGCGGCCCGGCCAAGGCCGAAGTGAAGGCGGGGATCGTTGACAGACAGGTAACTGGCGGCGCTGCGGCGGGTTCTCTGCTGCTCTGTGCCGCCAGCGGAAACACTCACGTGGGCGCCTATTGCGCCGGTATTCAGACCTTTGCCGACCAGCTTCACCTGCGCCCAATGTCCCATGGAGACGCCCGCGTTGCGAAGGAGCTGCGGTAGCCCGCGGGAATTACAGACTACGATGTCGACATCCCCGTCATTGTCCAGATCTCCGAAGGCCGCCCCGCGGCTCACCTGGCGAACTTCCAGCGCCTTCCCGCCTGCGGTGGTGCGGTCTTCAAAACCACCGTCGCCGCGATTTCGGTAGAGCCTGTTGCCCTGGGCATAGCTGGCCGTGTCAACGATGTCGCTGGCAAAGGGGTTCAGGTGTCCATTGGCTACGTAGATGTCCAGCCACCCATCGAGGTTGAAGTCAAAAAACCCTACTCCCCAGGAGACCTCGGGCAGGCTGCCGGCATCGGCAGCGGTTACATCGGCGGAGTCCTCGTAGTCAGCGCCGCCCCTGGACCTGTAGAGGTTGTTGGGTTGGGAGTAGTAGTTGGTCACGAAGAGGTCGGAGTGTCCATCTCCATCGAAGTCGCCTGAGTCGAGGCCCATGCTTCCCAGGGGACTTCCATCCTGCCCCAGCGCCGAACCGTTGAAGAGTCCCTGCTCCTCGAAGCCCCCTTCCCCATCGCCGATAAACATGAAATTTTCCGACATGTCATTGGCGACATAGAGGTCGGCATTTCCATCGCCGTTGAAGTCCGCGGACAACACTCCCAGCCCCCGGCCAGGGAGGACTGTCCGGATTCCTGAAGTCTCGGAGACGTCGACAAAGGAGCCATTTCCGAGATTTTCATAGAGTTGGTCAGGGGCGGCCTCATAGCTTGTTGGCGGCCAGTAGCCGGGAACTCCGCGATACACCAGGGGCGCATGTTCAACCTTGGTGTCGTCCATGTAGCTGGCGACGTAGAGATCAAGGTCTCCATCACGGTCCATATCGAAGAAAACCGCCCCGGCGTCCATAGAGTCCCCAGCGACTCCCGCCTTGGCGGCGATGTCGGTGAAGCGTCCGCCGCCGAGGTTGCGGTAGAGCCTGTTTGGCCCGAGGTTCGTTACGTAAAGATCCACCAGCCCGTCACCGTCGATGTCGGCCGCCGCGCAACCCAGTCCAAGGGAATCATCGGCGGTGCCGGAGGCTGCCGAAACATCTTCGAATTTCCAGTCCCCGGCATTCCTGTACAGCCGGTTCCCGGCTGCCGTCGCCGACCCGGGAGGCCTGCCATTTGTGAAGTAGATATCGAGGCGGCCATCGGAATCAAAATCCAGCAGCGCCAGGCCTCCATTGACAGTCTCCACTACCCGCCAGCTCTTTGTGTCGTGTCCGTTATCCCGCTCGAAGTCGATGCCGGAAGATGGAGTCATATCCTCGAAGGAAGGCACTGCGGTTGATGCCGCCAGGGGGCCAGGCTCTCCCCCCGGCCGGTTGCACGAGCACAGACCCGCCGCCAGCGCCAGGGCGGCGGCCGCAGAGGCCCGGATGACAACAAGTCGGCTCCTCATCGTCCTCCACCTCCTGGAGGCTCCTGGGCCTGGGCAAAGAAAACCCGCAGTCGCGAGTCTCCCGGATGCCGGCCGATACCCTCTCGCAGAACCTCGAGGCAGCCCTTACGGTCCCCTGATTCGATAAGCGACACCCCGCATTGAAAATAGTTCTCCGGCGAAGATCGAAACCGTAAGGCTTGCCTTGAAAACTCCACCCGGCGGCCCTCGAGACTCTTTTCTCTCCTGGCAAGGCCGCGCAGGAATTCCCAGGCATCGGCTGATCTCCTCACGCGCGCGGCACGCTCCAGGAGGTCGACCGCCGGACCAAGACGTTTGCGGCCCAGTTCAGCCAGGCCGAGATTCCATAAAGCCTCCGGGTGTTCCGGGCTCGAGGACAGGAGTTCGGAATAAACCGCCGCCGCCTCGGCCGTGCGTCCGGAGCGCTTGTAGATCGAGCCCTTCAGGGCCAGGGCCTTGTCGTAGCCGGCATACGCCGCCAGGGACCGCTCGACAAAAGTCAGGGCTCCCGCAATATCTTCCCGGTTGCGGCGAATCCTGGCCAGCTCGAGCGCAGTATCCGCTTCGAGACGGCCCGGCGCTGTCTTCATATTTTCAGAAAAGGCCCGGCGCCTGGCCTCTGCACTGGTCTTTTGCAGGCTGCGGAAACGCTCAAGTGCTTTTTTGCCCTCCGCCCGCCGCCCTGATCGTACCAGCAGACGCCCCAGCAGGTAGTTGGCGCTACGATGTCCGGGTTCCATGAGAATGGCTTTCTCCAGCGCGGCAACAGCCTCCTTCTCTCCCTCGGCAGCCTCTCGCTCTGCCCCGGAGGCGCGCAGGGAGCGCGCATGCCCATCCTGCGCTTCCGCCAACCTGAAAAAAACGTCCGCGTTTTCCATTCCCAGTGTGATGGCCTGGCGAAGTTCGGCGACCGCGGCGGCGTACTTTCTCAGGCCCGCAAGGGACCGTGCCAGGGAGAGGCGAGCGGGAGCCGATTTTTGCCGCGGCATGAGAGAGACGGCCTTCGTGTTGACCTTGATGGCGGCCGGGTAATCCAGGGTCCCAAGGTGGCAGGCGCCCAGGCGAAGCAGGAGGTCGGCGCGGCGCGGGTGCTTCGCAGCAGCCTCGGACAGCACCTCGATAGCGTCACTGTAATTTCCAGAGCGTTCATGTACTCCCGCCAGCGCTACAAGAAGCGCCGGACTGTCCGGTTGGCTGGCAAGCTCCTCCCTGACCATCTCCAGGCTGCGGGCGTAGGCCTTGAAGTCAACCTGGCCTTGCCCTGCAGCGCAGAGCGCCGTGCCGGCCAGGAACAGGATCGCCACCATGGAAAAGGCACCTTTCATGAGTCCCCTCCCCTCACCGGTTGCAGCATGGTGGCTCCCTCCTCGGCGAGGTAGGCCCGATCCATCTCGGGGCCCCTGAAGACCTGGCGACCCTCTTGTCCCGGCCACCAGATCTCGATCTCCTCGATCGCCTCAGCCTTCCCGAGGCCAATCTCCTGCTGCAGGCTGGCCGAGCCGAAGCTGCCGCCGGTTCCTGTCAGCGCATGAATCTGGCGGGAACCACTCGGCACCCTCACCGTAACCTTGATCCGCGCTCCTATGGCGGAACGATTGGCCCTGTTGCCGCGCAGCCTCAGCGTGATCCAGTGATTGCCGTGTCCCGGATTCTCAAATAAAACGTTCGGGAACACATCGCCGGTATACCAGCCGCCCATCACCGCGTAGACATCCTGGTCTCCATCCGCATCCACATCCGCAAAGGCGATCCCGTGGCCTTTCTGGAGATGGCCAAAGCCGCCGGCCGTGGTTACGTCCTGGAAGGCCCCGTCGCCGTTGTTGCGGAACATCCGGTTGGGCATCAGGGTCCTGTAGTCTGGAGCTCCCGTGCCAAGGTAGAGGTCCGGGTGTCCATCGTTGTCGAGATCGCCGAAGTTGGCGCCCATGACCAGGAGAACCCGGTCGAGCCTGGCCGCGCTGGTCACATCATCGAAGGTCCCATCGCCTCGGTTGCGGTAAAGCTTCGGATGCCCTGAGAGCCGCGGGCGGCCGAGATAGTCGCCCGCTACCCCATCGATTCCCGTCCCATCGAAGCCCGCGACGAAGAGATCAAGCCACCCATCGTTGTCATAATCCCAGAACCAGGCGGGAAAGCTGTTGACCGGCTCCTCTACCCCGGCTGATGCCGCTCGCTCTTGAAAGCTCCATCCTCCGGGGGCGGGGCTCTCCCGGCCCTCATTGTGAAAGAGAAGATTCTTCGCTCCCGCCCTGGAGATGTAGAGATCGACGAACCCATCGTTGTCGCAATCTCCCCAGGCAGCGCCCTTGACAAACCCCAGGCTGGACAGGCCGCTGGCCGCGCCCTGTTCGGTAAAGGTGCCATCGCCGTTGTTGTGGTAGAGACGGCTGTCGTAGGAGCCGGCGGCATTGGACTCGTTGCCTATGAAAAGATCGAGCCAGCCATCGTTGTCATAATCTCCCCAGGCGGCAACCTGGGTTGGGGAAAACGAGAGCAGGCCCGCCTTTTCGGTTACGTCATCGAAGACACCTCCGCCAAGATTGCGAAGGAGTGAATTGGGGAATTGCTCGGCTCCGTCGAGCCACCCTCCGCGCAGGACAAGGAGATCGAGCGCTCCATCGTTGTCGTAATCGGCGTGACATATGTTGAGTCCGCCGACTTCTCCCGAGAGGCCCGCTGCAAGGGTGCGGTCATCAAAGCTTCCCTCGGCGTTCTGCGAGAACAACCTCAGCTGATCTCGAAGTCCCCAGGAAGAGACCACGATATCGAGGTCTCCATCCCCGTCGAAATCATCAACGCAGCAACCGCCGGCCAGCCCCACTGCGGCGACTCCGAGCTTGGCCGCCTTGTCCCGGAAGCGCCCCGGGTCGTGTTCGGATTGAAAGATCTTCTCATCGATCAGGTACTCAGGGGGAACCTCCTGCGGATATTTACCAAGAGTCATATAGGCGAGATTGAGCAGCCACCGGGAGCCGAGGTCATCTGGATTCGCGGTGAGACTTTTCAGCAAGACCCCTATGGCGGCGCTGGAGGGCTCCTGGAGACGATGTACACCGGCTTCTCGAATCGGGAAAATACAGGATTGCGGATTGTGACCCGCCAGGCAGTTTTCCTGTTCGGCCAGGCGCAGAAAACCAATCGAAAAATCGGTCCTGAGCATGCTGAAAAAACTCTCCTTTACCCGCTCCGGAGCGGTCGACTGTCCCACCATCGCGGAAAGCCTGTTCAGCTCGCCCAGCGCGGCCTTCGTCTGCCCATCCCAGAGCAGTTCCCGGGCGAGACGATGGCGAAATTCGAGCATCTTGCCGGCCTCCTGGCTGGAGGCGATCCGCTGACGGTAGGCCGGGATCCAGCCGGGGCGGTTGGCCCGGAAAGGTTTTTCTTCCGTTGGCGAATACGGGGCGGCCTCCCATTTGCCGACTACGCCATCGAGGCGAAGGGCCATGGCCTTGGTGCCGGCGGTAGGAACAGCGGGGGGCGGCGGAGAGCAGCCCGCTAGCACAACTCCTGCGATGATCCATCCTGCTATGGTGGGTGTTTTCACAACTTGCTCATCCTCTATTGCAAGAGCATCCTGCCCCCCTTGGAGGGGCAGGACAACCGATTATTCTACATCTGCTCTTATCGGTCCAAGGGGGGCAGGCGCTTTTTCTCATGGCTCAAGATGCGGTGGGTGATCGGCAACCGGGGCGACCCTCTCCTTGCCTCCGCTCATGGCCTCGCATAGGCTATGGCTGGGTTTGACTGGTCTCTGGAGAGGGTACAGACATGAAACGCATTGTTGTATTCGCGCTCGCCTTCCTTGGCGGATTTCTGCACGCACGGGATACCGATCGACTGCCTAATATCGTTCTGATTATCAGTGATGACCAGGCGTGGACCGACTACGGGTACATGGGGCATTCGGCGATTCACACACCCCACCTAGACAAGCTCGCCAGCCGGAGTCTGCTGTTTGGCCGCGGTTATGTGGCTTCGCCGCTTTGTCGCCCATCCCTGGCTTCGATTGCGACCGGACTTCAACCCTTCCAGCACGGAGTCACGGGCAATGATGTCGATGGTCGTAATAGCCGCGCCGCGCTGGACATTCCCTTGCGTGCGGAATTCCACAAACATCCAACTTTTATCAAGGCGCTAACGGCCAGCGGTTACCTCGCCCACCAGTCAGGCAAGTGGTGGGAGGGGTCGTGGAAGGATGGTGGATTCACCCATGGCATGACCCATGGCGATCCGAAGCGTGGCGGGCGGCATGGTGATACCGGGTTGAACATCGGACGAAAAGGAATGAATCCGGTAACGGACTTTATCGACCTGGCGATCGAGAAGAAAAAGCCGTTCTTTGTCTGGTACGCGCCGTTTTTGCCACACACGCCACACAATCCGCCAAAGCGTTTGCTGGAAAAATACAGGAAAGATGGTCGTGCGAACGATGTTACGAAGTACTACGCCATGTGCGAGTGGTTCGACGAAACCTGCGGCGAATTACTCGGCCATCTCGACAAGAGGGCGATTGCGGACAACACGTTGGTTCTCTACATCTGTGACAACGGCTGGTCGGCCGTGAGCACCAATGCCGATGATCCGAACCAGGGCCAGTGGGGAGGCTTTGCCTTGCGCTCCAAGGGGTCGCCTTATGAGAACGGCATTCGCACGCCGATCATGGTTTCATGGCCGAGTCGCTTAAAGCCGAAGCGAATCAACGACCTTGCACAAGCCATCGACTTTTTTCCAACCATTGCCGCGGCGGCCGGCGTGGAGTCTCCGGCGAATCTCCCTGGCATCAATCTGTTGGATCCCAATGCGCGGAAGGGACGCAAGCAGGTCTTCGGGGTCACGCATTCGATCCACAACATGACGCTTGGCGATCCTGATGACACCCAGCAGTATCTTTGGTGCGTGGAGAGCGAGTGGAAACTGATCGTGCGTTATTCAGGCAAGGACACGACAAAATATCGCAACGTGCACTCCTGGGACAAGCCGCCCGTCCGCCTGTTCAACCTCAAGGATGACCCGCACGAAAAGAACGATCTGTCCGGGAAACACCGACAGATTGTGGGACGACTAAGGAAAGCCATCGAGGCCTGGCACTGAGAAGTCGATTGCCCTGAGTTGACTATTCCACCCTCTCCTTGCCCCCTCCCATGGCCTCGCATAGGCTGTTGGCTGGGTTTGATTGATAATAGGGTATATAATACTCCTTTTCTGGGAATGCACGAATGCCATGGGTCGGAGCGACGCGAAAGACAAACCAGGAGCGCAGCGAAAGAGCCGGTCTGTTGCGATCGCGGCCTGTGTCGGAGCTCTTCTCGTCGCCGCATTCCTGACTTGGCGTTTCCTCTCGCCGGCCGCGGAGCCTGACTCCTCGGAACCGTCCCAGGCGCGAGGGCCGACAACGTTCGAGACGGTCGTCTACAAAGCGGTGCAACCCATCGACGTGTCGGCGCTTCGACCGCCGCCGGACTTACCGTCCCAGCGACTTACGGAAGCGCATGGCGCGATTGCGCTTTACGGCCAATCGATCACAGCCCTCCGCAGCCGCGATGTTGCTGCGTTCGCTGGACTCGCTCGTCAGTCGCTCGCAGCCTTCGCGCGGGCGGGCTGGCTTCCGGATGAACTCAGCCCCTTCCACAACCTCTACCTCATCGCATGCCAGAAGAACGGAGATCTTCGCACGACGATTGTCGAGGGCCGACGCTGGATCGAAGAGCATCCCGCTGCGATCGACCACCTTGAGACGGTTGGTAAGGCAGAGTACCAGGCGGGACGTTTTACCGGAGCGATCGAGATGCTCGAAAAATACGTCATTGAAAGACCGAAGTCCCTCCGCACATGGCGCCAGCTGGCGGCTTCGTACCAGGCGCTCGGAGCCAAGGAGAAAGGTCTCGCCGCGGTAGCCGAGATGCTCCGTCTCATTGCCTACCCCGACGGAAATTATGCAAGACATCGAGAGGCTGTCCCAACGATCCAGCTCGCACTCCAGGTGACGCACCGGTTTTACGAATACGAGCGCCTGGCGCCACTCGCTCGCGCGGCACTGAAGCTTGAGCCGCGCTCGCAGGACGCGCTCATGGCCCTGGGGGTCGCGGAACGCCAGCTCGGGAATTACGCGGAGGCGGCAGGGCTTCTCCTCAGGTTCCTTGAAGAAACTGGCGGGAAGTCCTCCAAAAACGCCGAGCTGGCGCTGCTTGAACTGGCTCTTGCCCAGCTCAAGCATGGCGACGCCGGCGCGGCCTTGTCGTCACTCGTCGATCTCCTCACCGCGAATCCGAGCGCGACCAAAGCGCACTTTCAACTTGGAAGGTGTCTCGTACGCCTGGGTTTTCCGCTTCGTGCTGAAGCCTTCTTCAAACGCTCGCAGGAGCTCGCGCCGGCCAACCGCGAAGAACGACGCGAAATCGAGCTTCGCGGCATCGGGAATCGAGCCCGGGCCGAGCGCGCGAAGGCGGAATCGTTTCGCTTGCGCGGGCTGTACGCGCAAGGCGCCAGCGTGCTTCGCGAAGCGCTGCGCAACAGCGGCGGTTCACCACAAATGCACATCTATCTCATCGAGTACTTGTACGACACGGGGCAGATCTCCACGGTACGCCAGGAGGTCGAAGCCTTCCGCGCGCGGGTCGGCAAGACCGAGCCCGCCGGCCGAGGCTGGTCGGCGATGGTGCTGCGTGCCGAAGGCCGCAGTAGTGAAGCGGCACAACGTCTCACAGACCTCCTGGTTGAGAATCCGAAATACGTTCAAATCTGGGGACTTCGCCTCGCTGATCTCTTCCTGGAAGACCTCCAGGATGCTGTCAACGCACGAAAGTGGATTCAGGCTTTCCTGCGATTCGGTCCAAACGCCGAAGCCTCTATTCTCCTCGCGCGCACCGAGCAGCTGTTGGGAAATGCCGGCTTGGCGCTCACGCTCCTATCCGGCCAGAATCGAGAAGATCACGAGTGGGCGGCGCGGCAAGGCGATCTGGCACTTGCGGGAGCGCATCTCGATCAATCGAAGTCATTCGAGGCCGGCGAGGCTCTCGCTCGGTACGCCAGGCAGACACCATCGGACGCTCGCCCTGCCGAGTTCTGGTCGCTCGTGTCCCGATTGCTGGAAGCGAAGGCCGGACTCCAGGCTCTCAGGCCTCTCCTGCCCCCTGGCACCTCCTCATCCAAGATTAGCGCAATCGCCGTGCTCGTCCGCGAGAAAGCCGCAGATGCGAAGTCTCGAAAAGAGCGGCACCTGGCATTGCTTCGAGGCGCGGCGACGACGACGGGGCTCCAGTCCGCGCGCGCACGAATCGTCGTCGCATCCGAGCTCGTGCAGAGCGGCGACCGGTCCGGGGCGCGCGAACAGCTCGATGCCGCGCGCGCCTCCGCGCCGGACGCGCCCGAGGTGTTGCGCGCGCTCATCGCCGCCCTCGATTCTCCGGCCGACACCTTCCAACGATTCGTTTTTGAGCGTGAACTCGCCAAAGTCGACCCGGAATCGAAGGCCCCGAGCCGCCGGGAGCTCGTCCTCGAGCTACGCAGCGCGTTGCGTGAGAAGCAGACGGAGACAACGCCATGACGACAATTCGCCGCCGACGCGCTGCCGCCTGGTCCGCAACGATAACTCTCTGGCTGCTCGTATTATCCGGCTGCAACCAGGAGCAGGGATCACCGGGGGGGGGGCTGTCGACGAAAACATCGAGGACGGACGAAAGTGGAGAAGGCCCGCGCTTCCGGGACAGAACAAAAGAATCAGGTCTCGAGTTCGTCGCCATCTGCGGTGATTCGCAGAAGGACTACGTACTCGAAGTCAACGGTTCCGGCGTCGCTCTGCTGGACTTCGATCTCGACGGCGATCTCGACGTATTCCTCGTCAACGGCTCGCGTCTGCCGAAACCGTACGGGTCAGGGCCGGGATCCCCTCCGCCAGGCGACGCGCTCTTCGAGAACCTCGGCGGCCTGCGCTTTCGCGATGTCACCGAAAAAGCCGGCCTCATCGAATCCGCGTGGGGTTGTGGTGCGACGGTGGGCGACTACGACAATGACGGTGACCCGGACATCTTCGTCGCTAATTGGGGTCGCGATACTCTCTGGAAGAACCGAGGCGACGGCAGCTTCGAGGACGTCACCGAAGCTGCCGGCACCCTGGACCCGCGCTGGGGATCGAGCTGTGCTTTCCTCGACTTTGACCGCGACGGTTGGCTCGATCTATTCATCGTGAACTATCTCGAGTTCGACCCGGCCGCGGTCAAGCGACGCGGCACCGACCCCACCTGCGAGTACAAGGGCCAGCCGATCCTGTGCGGCCCTGTCGGGCTTCCCCCGGCTCCCTGCACCCTCTATCGCAACCGCGGTGACGGGACGTTCGAAGACGTCAGCGAGCAGTCGGGCATCCGCAAGGTGAGACTGCGCGATGCCACCTACGGTCTCGGCGTCTGTGTACTCGATGCCGATGGTGACGGATGGCTCGACATCTACGTTGCCAACGACACCAAGCCAAACCTGCTTTTTCGCAACCTCCGGGACAACACCTTCGAAGAGGTCGGCCTGCGAAGTGGAGTGGCTCTCAACGACGAAGCGATAGCGCAGGCAGGTATGGGCGTCGAAGCGGTCTACCTTGGCTCGCGCGAACGCGAAGATCTTTTTGTGGTCAACTACGAAGACGACAACAACACCTTCTATCGTAACGAAGGCGACTTGTTCTTCTCCGAAATGACCAGTCCGATGGGCCTGGCCGCGCCGTGCTTTAAGTACCTGGGCTGGGGAACGGTATTCTTCGACGCCGAATTCGACGGCGATCAAGATCTGTTCATAGCCCAGGGACACGTCGTGCCGCAAGCGAAGAGTATCCGTTCGTCGCCGGGCTATGGGCAACCGAACAAGCTCTTCTTGCAAGTCAACGGCGGTAAGTTCCGCGACGCCTCAGTGAGCTCGGGCCCGGGTCTCGCGATCATCAAGTCCTCGCGCGGCGCGGCCTCAGGCGACCTCGACGGCGATGGTGATATAGATCTCGTCATCAATAACATCGACGACAGGCCGACACTGCTTGAAAACACAGGACGGCCCACCAATCACTGGCTCGGCGTACGCTGCCGGGGCACGAAGTCAAACCGCGATGCGCTTGGTGCGATCGTCACGGTCCGGGCCTCCGGCAAGACGCAACGACGCCGTCTGCGTGCCGGGTCGAGCTACGCGTCCCACTCCGAGACCGTGGCGCGCTTCGGGCTCGGCCCTGCGACGACGGTTGAGGCGTTGACTGTCCAGTGGCTCGGAGGCAGCGAGGAGACCTTTGCCGTCCCTGGTGTCGATCGAGTCATCTCTGTGGTCGAAGGCGAGGGCAAGACACAATAGGTGCCTGCGTAAGAATCTCGCCTGTTAAGCACCCGCAGCAACGCCCCGGGCGATCAGCAACCAGCGCCACGCCCTTCTCTCTGCCATGCCTCTGGTATCGACGGCCCGTCTCCGGGTCGGTGATCAGGTAGAGGCGAAAGGGTGAAGAGTAGTGCATGACAGGGGGTGGTGTGGGCAGGTCGTTCTGCTCGTGAGCAGGGCCTTTGTTGACGCGTTGTTGATGCGCTGGCGGAGGTGTCTCCGCCCCCTGACTGTAGTAGTGCTGGGGGATAAGTCATTGGCTAATTAGGGCTTGTGACCCCGGGCAACAGGGTGCAACGGGGTGAAACAAAAGTATTCTGGGCCAGGTGGCATCAACACGGCCTGCTATCGCATCTATGACTTCTCACTGGGGGTGAGAAGGCCGTAGGTTCGAAGCCTGGCGCAATGACTACGAAAGCCCTTACGCT
>CAUZHA010000117.1:0-13557 GCA_963579555.1 Planctomycetes bacterium UBA1146 | reverse complement strand
GGGCCGGCGAGACGCTGATCCTTGTCGACAGGGACAAGGACCAGAACGCCATCCTTGATGAGCTCCAGTTCTCCGCCCAGGAGCAGGACCGATCCTTCGGAAGAGACCGGGAAGCGAAGGGCAAGGGACGCTCGCTGAAGCCGAGCCCTGGAAAGGCCAACCCGGCCAGATAGCCGCGGCGCGGAAATCGGAAAAATCCAGGTGCCGCCTCGCGGGCCCGGCCAGCATCATCCTGCCGATGGCAAAGACTGTATTTGCCTGCCGTCTCTTTTTTCCAGTAGGATCGAAACAAAGGAGGGATAGAAAATGATTCTGACCAATATAGAGACGATCCCCGGAAAAAAGGTCCAGGAACACTATGGACTGGTACAGGGGTCCACGATCAGGGCAAAACATTTCGGGCGCGATCTCATGGCCGGCTTCAAGAACATTGTCGGCGGGGAGCTCAAGGGCTACACGGAGCTCCTGCAGGAGTCCCGTAACCAGGCTCTCGAAAGAATGTGTCAGCAGGCCGAGGAGCTTGGGGCCAACGCGGTCATCAACGTCCGTCTCGCCACATCTTCTGTGGCTGCCGGAGCCGCTGAAATTTTAGCCTACGGAACCGCCGTGAGGGTCTGAGGATGGAGCTCGTTATTTTCATAGTGCTCCTGCTGCTGGGTTTTATCGTCGGCAAATCCAAAGAGCGTAGACACTACAGGAGTATCGGTATCCGGGAGGAAGCCTTCCTGGACAAACCCACCATCACCGCCAGGGTGCCCTCGGGAGAAAACATCTCTCACGCAGCCCTCGCCATCGGCTCGGTCGTAGTCTCGATCGACTACTTCAAGCGATTCCTCTCGTCCTGGAGAATGATCTTCGGAGGGGAGCTGAAGTCCTATTCCCCGCTTCTTGACCGCGGCAAGAGGGAGGCCCTCCTTCGAATGAAGGAGTCCGTTCCCAGGGCGGATGAATACATCAACTGCAGAATGGAAACCTCCACTATCAGCTCAGGCAAGGGCAAGGCCATGGGGACGGTCGAGGTGATCGCCTATTCAACCGCGATCACCTATGCCAAGGGATCCACCCATCCCGACCAGGCGACGGAGGACCTCCACGCTGAATCCGAAGAGCCCCCCGAGGAAAATATCCGTACTGAAGCTCCCGGGACTGCCGGACTGGACGGATGAAGTTCGTCCCGAAGAAACTCGAAAAGACCGCAGACGTCTCACGCGCGCAGACCACTCCTCGTGATCTCATCAAGAACATCCTGGGAGTCGTCGTCGTCATCTCCCTCGCCTACCTCGGCCTGGGACTGGCAGCCGATGCCATCACGTCGAACATTTCGGAAGAGACCGAGGCCCGCTGGTTCTCCTGGACCGATTCCATGCTTGAATCGAGAATCTCCTCCGGCCGCGCGCTAAAAATATTCAAGCGCCTGACCGCGGACAAGAGCCTTCGCCCCCTTCCCTACAAGCTCTACGGCCTGGACCTTGACAAGCCAAACGCCGCCGCGCTGCCCGGCGGAGCAGTGGGGATTACCACCAGCCTGCTCGAGGAGGTAGAAAGCGAGAGAGGCCTCGCCATGGTGATCGCCCACGAGTTGGGACATCACCAGCATCGCCACTGCCTGAAGAGGTTAGGCCGAAGCCTCCTGATGCGGGGGATCCTGGCGGTCCTCCTGGGCGACACCGAGGGAGGCTCGATAGCTCTCTTCCTGCAGCTGGCCGAGGCCGGCTACTCCCGCAGACAGGAACAAGAAGCCGATGAATTCGGCATGCGGCTGGTTCACTCCGTCTACGGCAGCACCGCCGACTGCCTGGAATTTTACCAGCTCGTCGAGCGCAAATACCGCGAGGGCCAATCCCGCTGGGGCCAGTTCCACCAGAGCCATCCCCTCACGACCGACAGGATCGAGTGCCTCAGGAAGCTGCAGGAAGAGCTCGCCTCTCCCGGAGGCGACAAATAAGCCCGCCCCTTACAGGCGACGGCGTTTTCGGCGCGGACTTTTCTGACCGCCCTCGGTCTTCTCGAGTTCCCCAAGGAAGACGCCCCAGCTCTTCTCCACCTTCGAGAAAGACCCGAAGGCCTTCTCGAAGCGTCGGCGAAAAACCTCTGGACTCGGGAGCTCGGCTCCCTCGGCCGTGAAGCTCTCGAGATACCCCTGGAGCTTGCCGGGAGTGTTGAGCAGCAGGAAGCGGAACAGCCCCCAGCCCTGGGAATAGATCAACCCCAGCTCCCCAGGCTGCGGATCACGGGGCTTTCTCATCGCGACGAAATCTTTCAGCGGCAGGGTCTTGCCGCGCTCAAGGAGCTTGAGCAGGCTCCGTCTCCTCAGGCTCAGGTTCTTCGAATAGGGGCCGAAGGGCTTGCTCGCGTCCTGCATCTCGAAGTTGGCGGCCAGGCCCTCGACGACCCAGGGAGGGTAGCGCCCCCCCCTCTTGTGCAGGCCGAGGTTGAAGGCCAGCTGGTGGGCCCCCTCGTGCGCCGCCTTGCTCATGTTCACCAGGTCGGCTGGCCGCGATCGCAAGCCGGAGCGTGATCGCTGCCGGGTGCGGTCATCGAAGAAGGTGATGCGGTTGGTGCGGCTCGAGTAGACGCCGCCTCCGCGGGACGGACCGGAGCGTCCTCTCTGCGAACGCTGGCGTTCCCTGTATTCGAGGTAGTCCTTCTCTTCGCCGATCAGCACCCCGACCAGGTCCTCATCGAGCTTCCTGAGCTTGAAGCCGGCCTTTTCAAAGGTGGCCACGAAGGTGTCATGAGTGCGCTCGAGCATCTCCCCGCAGGCCTTCACCCACCCAATGTCGGCCTTGTAGACGAGAATCCAGTGCCGGGTGGTAAAAACCTTGTAGCCATCGCCGAACTCCTTGCGCAGCTCGGCGCTCTTTTTGCGGCGAGCTGATTCGTCCTGGGCCTGCGCTGGCGAGCAAATAGCCAGGGCGGACAGGAGTACAGCGAGAGCGCATTTCATTTTCTTTTGGAGCCAGTGATTGTTTTTCCGCTGGAGGATTCGGCCGGATCGGATGACACATGAACCTCGGCAGTACCGCCGCTCCAGTTATTCGTCTGAAAAGGCGAGGCCGGCAGCAGCGCCTTGTTAACCAGGTTGGGATTGGCGAGCTTGTGCCAGCCGAAGCGAACCTGGGTCGGCGACTTGACCTCCGGCGAGCTCACCACCACGGTCTCTTTCTCAACCAGGGCTGTCGCCGGGTAAAACTGGCCGTCACTTCCGGCGATCTGGAACTCACTCAGGGGCTTTCCATCGCGAGAGCCCAGCTTCCCCGCGGTATGCGCGAAATGAAGACGGATCCTGTCTTCCTCCACCTCCATCGATTTGTACAGCGGCCCGGAGAAGACGACCTTCTTCTTTCCGTAGGTCCGCGCCAGAGCCCAGCGAGCGAGCCGCCGGCCGACCTCGTACTTCATCTGGGGATGGATGTCTCCGACATTGTCCACCAGGTCGGTGATCACCGCCATGCCGGTATCCGGGATTGCCAGGCTCTTGGTCTGTCCCTCCCAGAGCGCCGGAAGCTGCCCGCCGCCATAACCTGACCAGGGAGCGATCTGAACATAGTAAAAAGGCAGGGGCTGCTTCCAGACCCTGCGCCAGCCCTCGACCAGGTTCTTCTTCAGATCGTGGTAACCCACACCGTTGCCGACGTTCGATTCGCCCTGATACCAGATGGCCCCCTTGATGGCGAAGGGAACGATCGGGGCGATCATGCCGTTGTACATCCCGCCGCCGGCGTCGCTATTGGCGTGAACCGTCCAGGGCTCGATGCGAGAGCCTCCCCAGGAGGAAGCGATCAAACCAATCGGAACCTTGAGATCGTTCTGAAGCTTCAGGCCGAAATAATAGAGTACAGCCGAAAAGCCCGGCACGGCCTGCGTCGAACAGACCCGCCAGGAGGCGTTCACGTTCTTGTCCGGCGCCCCCTTCTGAACTTTCGGAATATGAAAGAGGCGTATCGCCGGGTGGTTCGCCTTGGAAATCATCTCGCGGCCCTTGCGCGTCTGGTGTACAGCCCACTCCATGTTGGACTGCCCTGAACCGACCCAGACATCTCCGATGAGAACGTTTTGGAAAACGATGCTGCTGTTCTTCCCCTTGATCTCCATCTCCTTGCCCCGCTTCCTGGAGGAGGCCTTGAGCTTCTTGAGGACCACGCGCCAATTGCCCTCGTCGTCCGCCTTGACGGTTTTCTTCGTGCTGCCAAAGGTCACTTTGACCTCCTCACCCGGCTCGGCCCAGCCCCAGATCGGCACCGGCATGTCGCGCTGCAGCACCATGTTGCTGCCGAAGACGCTGGGCAGCTTGACGTCGGCGCGCGCGGGCGAGTCCACCGAGAAGACAAGGGAAGCCATCGACGCTGCAAGCAATACTCGGGTATTCATCCTGTACCTTCTCTCTCTTGGTTTCAGCTCCAGGTAAAGCGACAGGGCTGCCGCGGCTGATTATCGTAGCCCGAGAAGACGCGCATACCAAGCCTCCCCGGAAAGATGCTCCCCAGAAAAGCTCCCGAGCCAGGTGGTTTCAGAGGGGTTCGACACATAAACCTGTACAAGCGAAGGCGCGGGTTTTAGATTATAGACAGCGAGACAAGCCGCCGGGACGTCCGGTACCGCCTGCCGCACGTCGAGAGAACAGAACGCGCTTCGCTGCCTGCTCCGCGAGGCTCCTGGAGAATCCGGATGCTCAACCTCACAGATACGAGTGTTCACAAAAGCTGCGCTGGGCTCAGCCGCAGAGAGGTGCTTCGCATCGGAGCGCTCGGACTCGGCGGGCTGACCCTCCCTGACCTGCTGAGGGCGCGAGACGAGGTAGCCGCCGCGGGCGGCTCGGTCAGGGACGTCTCCGTCGTCCTGCTCTTTCTCCAGGGTGGCCCCTCCCATATTGAATTCTTCGATCCGAAAATGGACGCTCCCTCCGAGATCCGCTCGACGACGGGAGAGGTCTCCACGAAGCTCCCGGGAATCACCTTCGGCGGCACCTTCTCGAAAATGGGCAAGCTCGCCGACAAGCTGGCGATCGTCCGCTCCTACCAGTCAAGAAACGGCGGCCACACCTACCAGGACGTGGTGAGCGCGAAAAATCCCCTGAAGGCGAGCATGAGCGCCCTCTACTCGAGAGCCGCCGGCACCAGCAACCCGAACACGGGGCTGCCGTCCAACACCCTGATCCTTCCCGAGGCGATCAAGCAGGGCCTCAAGCTGCGCGGCAATTTCGAAAAGAACGCGCTGCCCGGCCTCACCAGCGGCGGCACTCTCGGCAGCAGCTACGAGGCCTTCAACCCGGTTGGCGGTGGCGCCGCCAGGGACAACATGGAGCTCCAGTTGCCCCAATCGCGCTTCGCGAACCGCCGCAACCTGCTCTCGGCCCTCGACGGCTGGCGCAGGGATGTCGAGGAGAGCGGCCGGCTCGACGTGGTCAACCGCTACCGCCAGCAGGCCTACGATATCCTTCTTCGCGGCGTCGGCGACGCCTTCGACCTGTCGAAGGAAGACCCGAAGACCATCGCGCGCTACGACACCACAGGGCTCTTCGACATGAAGGTGCTCAACCGCTACAACGACATGTACCGCTCCTCGAACCTGCTGGGCCACCAGATGCTGATGGCGCGCAGGCTCTGCGAGACCGGCTGCGGTTTCGTCACGGTGGCGGACGCGGGCTGGGACATGCATGGCAACCAGAACAGCCTCCCCCGGCTCACCGGCATGGAGCCGCTCGGCAACCAGGTCGACCACGCGGTCTCCGCCTTCCTCGAAGATGTCGAGGAGCGCGGGCTGAGCGACAAGATCCTGCTGGTGATCACCGGCGAGATGGGCCGCTCACCCAAGATCAACGGCAGCGGCGGACGTGACCACTACGGCAACATGACCTCACTGTGCTTCGCCGGCGGCGGCCTGAACATGGGGCAGGTCATCGGCCGCTCCGACCGCCAGTGCGCCCACCCTGCGACCGAGGCCTACGGCCCGAAGAACCTGCTCGCCACCGTCATGCACACCCTCTTCGACACCACCGCGATGCGCCTTCGCACCGACATCCCCTCCACCGTCAGCGAGCTCATCACCGACGGCCACCCGATCCCCGGCCTGCTCTGAAACAGAGCTGAAACCACCAGCCGGGGCATGGGATATCCTCCCCATGCGATGAATACGAATTCGATGATCGCCTGCCGCCAGTTTGCGTATTGCCAGCCTTCTCGCTCCGTGATTAGTATGGGGGCGCAATAAAAGCCAAGGAGGTCGATGGTATGAGCAGTGAAAAGGCAGGCCGGGTCATCGTCACCTACGCGCGCGGCTGGCAGTCGCTCGCCGTCACCCGCAGCCTCGGACGCCGCGGGGTGGAGGTCATCACCGCCGACGAGGTCTCCATGACGCCGACCTCCTTCTCGAAATACTCAACGGCGAGCTTCACCTACCCCGACTGCTCGAAGAGCCCCGATGAGTTTCTCGACAAGCTCGAGAGCGGGATCATCAAGCACAAGCCCGATGATCCCGACACGCCCTACGTGCTGATGCCGATCCACAAGGAGACCTACCTCATCGCGAAGCACCGTGAGCGTTTCGAGACCCATATCCGGGTGCCGATTCCCTCGATCGAGCAGATCGAGGAGGTGCACAACAAGGGGACCCTCGCCGCCTACGCCCAGGACAACGGTCTCTGCGCCCCGCCGACCATCTTCCCCTCGAGCATCGAAGAGCTCGAGAGCCGGGCTGATGAGATCGCCCTGCCGGCCTTCGTCAAGCTGCGGGAGTCGGCCGCCGGCGTCGGCATCGCCAAGGTCGACGCCCGAGAAGAGCTCATCACCTACTTCAAGAGCCTGGTCGAAGACTACGGCCTCGCCCCGGAGGACTACCCCATCGTCCAGCAGGGCGTGCCCGGCGACGACTATTGCGTCACCACGCTCTTTGACCGGGGCAGGCTCATCTCCTGCATGACCTACCGCAACATCCGCCAGTTCCCCGCCGACAAGGGAGCCGGGGTGGTGCGCGAGACGGTGAAGGCCGAGAAGATGGAATCGGTATGCGAGGCGCTCCTCGGCCCGAAGGGCTGGCACGGCGTCGCGGAGATCGACTTCCGCTGGACGGGAAATGAAGAGGATGACCCGTGGTTGATCGAGGTCAATCCGCGCTTCTGGGGCGGCCTGACCCAGGCGGTCGAGTCCGGCTGGGACTACCCCTGGCTGCTCTACCGCCTGGCGGTCGATGGCAAGGTCGACCCTCCCGATGAGGTGAGCTACGATGTCAAGACCGAGGCGCCCCTCGTCGGCCTCCTCGCCACCCTGCAGGAGATCTCGAAGAGCTCCACCCACAGCGACAACCTGAAGGAGGTCTGGAAGGGCGCGCGAGAAGAGTTCAGCGAGGGCTCCAGGCGCGAGGGGCTGCGACAGCTCTTCGGTGGCCTCAAAGACTTCGTCGACGTCAAGGGCCGCTCCGAGACGGTTCAGGACCTCTTCAAGGTGCACAAGAACACCGTCAACGACCTCTTCTCATCCGATGATCCCAGGCCGATGCTCGGAGCGCTCTATCCCCTGGTCGTCTTCCTCAAGCACGGCAAGATCAACATGGAGCTGCTGACCTCCGAGAGCGGCCCCCCCAAGGCGGCCGAAGAGAGCGACGAGGATTCATGAGTGAAGGCGAGAGCTCCCCTCCCCGCCGGAAGCGGCACTTCCTGCTGCTGGTCTTCATCCTGCTGACGGCCGGCGTTGCCTCCTACCTCATCTTCTGGGGAGGACTGCGCCTGTGGAACGCCTCGCTCCCCGAGGACGCCCCGCGGATCGCCATGACGCCCGACGATGGCTGGATCGCGAGGCTGGGGTTCACCGCCCTGACCTACGACCAGATCTTCAGCCGCGCGGGCGGCCGGCTTGTCAAGCTGGAGGTCCCCGATGAGCCCGGAGCTCTCGAGCCGGCCGAGGTCAGGAAGAGGCTCGCCGACATGGAGGCCCTGCTGCTGTCCGGCGGTGGCGATGTCGACCCCGAGCTCTACGGGGGCGACCCGGACACGGCTGAGCTCGTCAACCGCAAACGGGACGACTTCGAGCTCGCTCTCATCAGGGAAGCTCGCGCGATGAAGCTTCCGATCCTCGGGATCTGTCGCGGCGCGCAGATCCTCAACGTGGCCTTCGGCGGCGGACTCGTCGACCTTGACGGCGACCAGGAGCTGAGGGAGATCCACTACGGCGTCAGGGGACACCCGGTCGAGATCGAGGAGGGGAGCCTGCTGTCGAAGCTGATGCGTGCTGGAAAAGTCGAGAACGTGACGAGCTACCACCGCCAGGCCGTGGGACGCCTCGGCGAGGGCGTGCGAGCGGTGGCCCGCTCACCGGAGGGAACCGTCGAGGCCATCGAGGTCTCGGAGTCCGAAGACGAATGGACCATCGCCGTCCAATGGCACCCGGAGATGACGGTGCGCGACGAATTGCAGTTCGGCCTCGTCAAGGCCTTCGTCGAGGAGGCCCGCCGGCGGAGGCCGGCCAGGACCATCGAAGACTCCCGGTAATCGATGAACACTCTGCCTGGGATCATCGGCCTCCAGGCGGGAATCGAAACGAGGAAAAAAGCCCCCGGCCGCAGCCGGGGGCCCCCCGCTTCTGAAATCCTCCGGACGAGCGGCTGCTCCCCGGGGGACCGCGCCAGGAGGCGCTCAAGAAATCAATTGCAGGATTCTGACGAGGTCTCACAGCCGAGACTCGCCCCTCCGGTCATGGCGCCGCAATCCGGGTAGGGTGCCGGGAGCGCCGGACCTCCTGCGAAGAGGTGAGTCAACGTAAAGATCGAATCGGTAATATTGAGCTGACCATCATCGTTGGAATCCATCGACTCCATGCAGCCGGCCGCCGGGCCGCCGGCGAACTGGTGGGTCAGGCTGAAGATCGGGTCGGAGAGATCAACGTTGCCGTCACCGTTATCGTCGCCGCGAATGAACATTTCCGCGGCGGGCTCCTTGCCCTCCCCGGGCTCCTCGCCGCCACAATCCACCGGACGGTAGATCACGTGCATGACCCAGTCGCCGGTCAAGCCGAGGGCGCAGGCATCGCTCCAGCCGCCGGGGATCGCCTTGACGACGTTCTTGCCGGGCTGGCAGCCATCTCCATCGTGAACCATCGACGCCGCGGTCAGCATCTCGGCGTTCGTATCCATGAACTCCATGGTCACCGTGAAGGGACCGGACTCGATCCGAACCCCACCCTGCTCCTCGAGATTGAACTCGTTGACGAAGCCATCGATGAAGGCTGGCCCCTCGAGACTCGCCAGGCGCGCGCCCGGATTCGGCAGCCCGTTCTCATAGACGTGCAGGGCCGACTGGATAGTATTCGGCGTATCCCCGAGCACCGACCCCCAGGCCACCCCGATCCGGATGATCTCGATCGGGTAGTCCTCCGCCGGTACATCGAGCACCACGCCGGCCTCCTCCCCTTCCACGAAGCAGGGACACATGACCGTGCCGGCCCCCTCCGTATTGCTCAGGGGAAACTGGTCCTCGCACTGGCTCCAGGCCTGTCCGGCCGCCAGCAGGCTGCAAAAACTCACCACAAAACGGATACAGGTTCTCTGTATCATCTTTCCTGCCCTCCCAACAACATGGGCCAGGCGGCGCGGGGGTGCCATCCCTTAAAGCCCACTTATCTGCCCGACGGGTCAGCCGGAAACTTACATGCCCCTATCCGGCTCCCACAAAATCAATGCTAAGGATGCTTTTTCTGGGCGTCAAGAACTGAAAACCTCGAAGAAATCAACTTTTTCGCCCCGGGGCAAAGTAGCTGTTTTGACGTGAAGAACACCTTGCCAGCAAGCATCTGAGAAGGTTGAATAAATGCAGAATCTGGCAGGGACCCGGCTGGTCCCTCAACGGGCAGGAGCATTAAAATCAGGGGTTGGGAACGGGGATAGCCATGAGACCTTTTCTACTTACAGCGGCGGTACTGTTTTCCCTGGGCTCGCTGGCCACGCCGGCCAATGCCCAACAGGGAGGCAAACGCATCGTTGCCTACTACACGGCCTGGAGCATCTACGCCCGCAACTTCTTCGTCACCGACATCCAGGCGGAGAAGCTGACCCACATCAACTATGCCTTCGCCAACATCTCCGGCGGAGAGATCGTCCTCGGCGACCGCTGGGCCGACATCGAGAAGACCTACCCGGGCGACTCCTGGGATGACCCGCTGCGGGGAAACTTCAACGCGCTGCTCAACCTCAAGGAACGTCATCCGCATGTCAAGACGCTGATCTCCGTCGGCGGCTGGACCTGGTCCGGCCGGTTCTCCGACGTCTCCCTGACCGAGGCGACGAGGAGCCGCTTCGCCACGTCCTGCGTCGACTTCATGACCCGCTACGGATTCGACGGCGTCGACATCGACTGGGAGTACCCCGTCAGCGGCGGGCTCGCCTCGAACCGCACGCGCGAGGAGGATCGCGAGAACTTCACCCTGCTCCTGGCCGAGCTGCGCCGGCAGATTGACGCACGCGGCATCGCAGATGAACGCTCCTACCTGCTCACGATCGCGGCCCCGGCCGGGTCAGGAATCTACGCCAACATCGAGCTCGGCCGGATCCACCCGCTGCTCGACTGGATCAACCTGATGAGCTACGACTTCAACGGAGGGTGGAGCGCCCGGACCGGCTTCAACGCGGGCCTCTTTGCCGCCACGGAAAATGAGAACAAGATCCCCGGCCTCAACGCGACCGACGCTCTCCAGGCCTACCTCGCGGCCGGGGTGCCGCCGGTGAAGCTCCAGATGGGAGTGCCCTTCTACGGCCGCGGGTGGCGCGGCGTCGCCGACGTCAACAACGGCCTTCACCAGGCCCACCGGGGTGTGTCCAACGGCACCTGGGAGAACGGCGTCTTCGACTACTCGGATCTCGTCGACAACTACCTGCCGACCTACACGCGTCACTGGCACGCGGAGGCGAAGGTGCCCTGGCTCTACAACCCCGCCACCGGGATCATGATCAGCTACGACGACTCCGAGTCCCTCGCCCTCAAGGTCGACTACGTCAACGAGCAGCGCCTCGGCGGCGTCATGCTCTGGGACCTCAGCTCCGACGATGAGGCGGGCTCACTGCTGAGCGTACTGCACAACGGACTTCGGCAGCCCCCTGCCGGCCGCTTCATCCGCGGAGACTGCAACACCGATGCGGTGATTGACCTGACCGACGCGGTCTACCTGCTCAACTACAACTTCACCGGCGGCCCGGCCCCCGCCTGCATCGCCGCCTGCGATGCCGATGGCGATGGCGACGTCAGCGGCCAGGTGACCGACGCGCTCTACCTGCTGAGCTTCAGCTTCCTCGGCGGAGCGCCGCCCCCGGCTCCCTTTCCGGCCTGCGGAACGGCGGCCCGCCCCTCCGACGAGACGCTCGGCTGCGTCGAGACAGTCAAGGACTGCAGGAACTGAGTCTTTTGACCTGTTGACCGGTGTCGATGAACTGACCGAAGTTCCAGCCACAGCGAAGAATTTGACCTCGGCGCAGGCTCCAGATATGATCGGCTGTAGAGAAGAAGTGCCTCCACTGAAGCCTCGGGAACCGGGAGAGATAGATGTTTTCGATTTTTGAACCATCGCGCCAGGGGCGACGTGATTTCCTGCGTATTGGAGGCCTGGCGCTCGGAGGCCTCGGCCTGTCAAGCCTGCCGGCAAGCCTGGGCGCGGCCAGTCCCGGGCGTAAAAAATCCGTCGTCCTCCTCTTCCTGCAGGGAGGGCCGCCCCAGATCGAGACCTTTGACCCCAAGCCTGATGGGCAGTCGGAAATCCGCAGCGTAACCGGCAAGGTTGAGACCTCCCTGCCCGGCGTCTACTTCGGCGGCGGCCTGCCGAAGATGGCCAGCCTGGCCCACAAGATGGCTGTGGTGCGTTCCTTCAGGATCGGCGCCGCGGGCGGCTCGCACGAAAACGGCTACACCGCCCTCCTGAACGGTAATAAAAACACCTTCGATGCTCCCATGGGCTCCATCTATTCCCGCGCGGCCGGCAGCCTGAACCCGGCTACAGGATTGCCGACTAATTCGATCATCCTGCCTGAGACCATCGATCCGGACATCAAGCTGGGAACACCCAGCGGCGCCTTCACCTACAACCAGACGCGGCGATATTTCTGCACGCCGGGCAAGCTCGGCTCCGAGTACCAGCCCTTTGACCCGGCCGGCGGCGGACAGCTCATCGAGAACCTGAAGCTCGGCGTCCCCAGGAAGCGCTTCGATGACCGCCGGGAGCTCCTCTCGAAGATCAGCCGCCTGCGCCGGGAGCTCGAAAAACTCCCCGGGCTCAAGGGTGCCAGCGCCGCCCAGCAACAGGCCTACGATGTACTGTTCCGGGGAATCTCGGAGGCCTTCGATCTCTCGAAGGAAGATCCAGAGGTCATCGAGCAATACGACACCAGCGGGCTGGTTCCAATGAAGAAGATCCGCCGGGGCGGCCCCTGGTACAGAAACAACTTCAACCGTACGACCAACCTGCTCGGCAAGCAGATGCTGCTCGCCCGCAGGCTCTGCGAGGCCGGCTGCGGCTTCGTGACCGTGGTTGACAGCTGCTGGGACTTCCATGACGACGGCAACAATCCGCCGGTCAAGATGGGCATGGATGCCCTCAGCCCCCAGCTCGACCATGCGGTCGCCGCCTTCCTCGAGGATGTGGAGCGGCGCGGTCTCAGCGATGAGATCCTGCTGGTGATCACCGCCGAGATGGGCCGGACGCCCAAGAAGGGAAAAGGCGGCGGCAGCGGTCACTGGGGAAACCTGGCTCCCCTGTTGCTTGCCGGCGGCGGACTGAAGATGGGACAGGTGATCGGCCGCTCCGACCGAAGCGGCGGACATCCCGCCTCCGAACCCTACACGCCGCAGCATCTCATGGCGTCAGTTCTCCAGACCCTCTTCGATGTGGGAGAGACCCGGCTGCGAACTGACCTGCCGGCTGAGCTGAGCCAGCTCATCACCGATGGCAACCCCATCCGCGAGCTCTTCTGAACGCTCTGTTTCACTGAAAACAAACAGGAATCACTGATGAAAAAAATTATCATCGCGGGCTTCATCGGCGGAATTGCCAATTTCATGACTGCCGGTCTGCTCCAGCAAACATCGCTCCACACCACCAAGGTCTCAAGCTTCAAGGATGAAAAAGCGGTTGCCGCGGTCCTTGGTGAAAACGCTCCTGAGCCGGGTTTCTATATGCTCCCGTATCCCGACACCAGCGGGCTTTCCGATGAAGAGGCCGCAAAGGCCAGGCAGGCTGCGATCGAAGCCATCCCCAAGGGGATGTTCGTCACCGCAGCGATCAGGCCCGATGGAGGCAAGCCAATGACTGAGAGCCTCATTCTGCAATTCATCACCTGCTGCCTGTGTTCCATTGCGCTGGCGGCGCTGCTGTGTGCAATGGGCAGGAAAAGCTTCGGCCGGCGCCTGGGCGTCACGCTCACCCTCGCACTCTTCGGCTTCGCCGCATTCATCATACCCTCCTGGACCTGGTTCGGCTACCCGAACACCTTCATCCTGGCCCAGCTTGTCGATGCTGTCATTCTCTGGGGCGTGACCGGCTCGGTGATCGCCCTGCTCTTCAGGCGTTTCGAGGGTGGCTGAAAGAT
>CAUZHA010000116.1:0-13950 GCA_963579555.1 Planctomycetes bacterium UBA1146 | reverse complement strand
CCTCTGGGCCCCGGCCATGGACAAGATCCGTGATGCCGAGATCGAGTACAAGGCCTCCAAGGAAACCGAGATCGACGAGCTCTACTTCAAGGCGGAGAAGGCTATGATCAAGCAGTGGGAGAGCGACGAGATGAAGATCAAGGACCTCGCGAGCGAGGGCGAGCCGCAGAAAGCCATCCAGGTTGCCGAGGGCGCCAAGCTCTACGGCGACAACGCCATCCGAAAAGACGCCACCGCCTATATCGAGTCCATCAGGGTCCAGACCAGCGTCAGCGGCGGCGGGGAGAAGGAAGAGGAGCCCGCGGAGGAGCCTGAAGAAGGCGGCGTACCCGACGA
Source organism: Planctomycetes bacterium UBA1146 (assembly GCA_963579555.1). GTDB lineage: Bacteria > Planctomycetota > UBA8108 > UBA8108 > UBA8108 > UBA8108. The sequence goes on along the minus strand of CAUZHA010000116.1, from coordinate 13,614 downwards.
TATCGATTCCGAGCTTGAAGACCTTGAGGATAAGGACGACTCGCGCTGAGTCCTTCACCGTCCGCGAACAATCCCATGTCCGACTCCGAGTTCGATGAAATCCTGGACGTTCCGGAGTTCAAGGACTTCGTGGATGAGCCCGAGCTGCTCTCGCTCCTGGCCGAGGACCGACAGGAGATCGCGGGTGCGGTCCGCTCGCTGGTCGATCGATGCCTGGAGGATGGCGAGTTCCAGCGCCGGCTCGCCGACACCATCGAGACCGCTGTCGAGGAAGGCTGCGGAGAAGACCAGGCGGTCCTCTGGATCGTAGCCGTCCTTGCCGAGGTTCGCTCCCAGACAGCCATCCATACGCTCCTGAGAAGCTTCGCTATGGAGGAAGAAGAGCTCCTGTCCCACGCGGCAGGAATCGCCCTGCTGCGAATCGGGGTTCCGGCAATCGAAGCCCTGATGGAATGGGTTGACGAGGAGCCCGGCACCGACCTGCGCAGGCTGACCTACCGCCTGCTCGGGGACTGTGGAGTTCTCGACGAGCAGGGCTATATCGAGGACATCAAAGAATTTCTCAGGACGCGCGTTATTCGAGAGCAGGCCAGGGAGCCGGGTGAACGGGCGGTCGAAGACGCGGTCGCGGCCAGCGCTCGCCTTGGAGATCACGAATTTCTCGATAGCCTGCGCGAGATCTTCGCCGGGGTCTTTGACGGCAGAAATGCCAGCATCCGGGATTCTATCGAGCTGCTCGAAGAAAACCCTGACGGCATCCCCTTCGTGCCGACGGTCACAGCCTGGGAGGAGAACTATGGCTGGCTCTTTGAAGAGGACCTTGAGAGCCACAGGGTAAACCGGGGGGAAGCCGAGACGGAGGACTCCCACCATCACCATGATCATCACTGCGGCGAGGACTGCCAGGAGTAGTGGCCCGATGGCCGGTGCGCCGGGCGCTCCGGAAAAAGAAAACCGCGGATCAGACGGTCCCCGACTCTTTCCTCGCAACCTCCTTCGCCCGCCTCGCCAGGCTCTTTCGATGAGCCTTTACAAGATGCTTGGCGAGGAGATGGTTGCCGGGGTGTTCCCTCAGTATGTCCCACCTGAAGGTCCAGTCCCGCTCGGACTGGGCTGCGGCGCCCATGCTCGAAACCGCCGTATTGGGCCATTTATCCTTCAGCTCCAGGCGAAGACGCCAGGCGGTTCCGGAATCAAATCCACTCAGTGAATCCAGCACTTCCTTGGCGTAGGGCTTGGAAGCCTCGCGAATCTCCCAGGCCCTGGGATCGTCACTGTAGCCGATCGTCTTGATGATAATCTTCGGCGCCCTGCAGACATGCTCCTGGCGAAGCTCCCAGGCTCGATCCGATTTCAGCCCGCGCAGGCTGATCAGAACCCAGGGGAGGTATTCATCGGAAAAACGATCACGCAGTTCCCAGGCCTCCTCGGTATCTATGCCCCCAAGGCTCTCGAGCAGCTCCCGCGTATACTTGTCCTTGTTCATCTCCTTGCGAAGCTCCCAGGCGCGCTCGGTATCCATTCCTCTCAAGCTCATCAACACCTCGGCAGCCGCCGTATCTCCAACCTTGTCGCGGATTTCCCAGGCGTGCTCGGAATCGCTGCCGCGAACGGTCAGGGCAATCTGCCCGGGAGCCACATCCGCCAGCTCGAGACGAAGCTGACAGGCCCTCGGGTTCTTCCCCATCCCGGAGAGGCTGCCGGCGACATAGACGGGAACCTCGCCCTTGAGCTCTTCGCGAAGCTCCATAGCCTCCTCGGAGCGCAGGCCGCCAAGACCCTTCGCCACCAGGCCCGGCTCGCGATCCTTGACCTTCTCACGCAAGGCGTGGGCCTCGGGGGTATCAAGGCTGGCGGTAAAGAGCGCCGTAAATCCCGGCGCATCTTCACTGAGCCTGTCGAGATCTGAATAGAAGAGTTCGGTCAGGGCCGCTCTCCGCTCTTCCTCTCCCTCGCTATCGCAGAGCTCCAGCACGGCGGATGCGAACTCTCCAAGAGGCTTCTCTTCGGAGCTGAGCTCGGCCCAGCAGGGATCGGGTATCTCGGGATAGCCCTTCTGTACAAGCACTTCCCTGATGCGGTTGATAATTCGCTGCAGCGACTCCTCGATGGTGGAATTCGCATTGTCGATCACCAGCCAGCGATCGGGATCTTCTGCCGCCAGCTTGAAGAAGCCATCACGCATGTCCTCGCGGAAACCGATTCCCATGAGTCCCTTGCGGCCAAAATCACCCGCCTTCTTATTGTCACGAACCTTCTGGATTTTCTTCCGCAGGCGAGAGGTGAGCGGATCGACATCACAATAGATGACCAGGTCCGGCCAGAGATCCCGCGCTGCGAGCTCGAGGACCTTGTCGACACCTTCGCGCGCCAGCCCGCGGGCGTGATGCGAGTGGGTGATGGCGCTGTAGAGGTAGCGGTCGCAGAACACGAGATTCCCGGGCAGCAGCTTCGGACGAATGTATTCGTCAATCATCTGCGTATCCCTGGCGACATAGAGCAGGAACTCGGTGACATCGGACATGCGTAGAAAACGAGGATCCCTCGTCAGGTTACGAATCGCCTTGGATATTTCGGAACGAAACACCCCCTTGTCCCTGGCGTGATGTACGGGAATCCCGCTATCGATAAGGTATTGCGAGATACGATTGGAAAGGGTCGTCTTTCCACTCCCGTCAATTCCCTCGAAATCGATGAAGACAGGCTCCATTTCCGCTGGAGCGCCCTCCGCAGGGTTACCTGAAGCAGTATCGGACATGGCTCAATTATCCACTGGGCCGTCGATCCTGGCGGCGACGCCGGCTTCTCCATCCACCGAAGAAAACCGCCGACCTTTTCGGCCCTTGTTTAATATGAAGTTGACGCTCGTAGTAAACTTGGAGAGCGACCTGGCACTGAGAGAGCATAGTATAACTTCAAGCCAGCCCGGATAAGAACCCGAAGACAATTTTCTACACTTAATTTCCGCGATCAATTTCGCTGCCCGTCCTGCCGGTTCACCAAGACTGGAGGCAGCCAGGGAGGCCCGCTTTCCGTAGAGCCCGACAGGTGGAGAGTAGACTGTTATCAGGTCGTCAAAGGTTACACGAAGGTCCTGTTCATCTCTCTGGTAGACCCTGCGTCGATAGTTGATCACCGAAACGGGGGCCACCTCTATCCTCGAGAGCTCCGCCCGCAAGGCGTCATAGGCCCTGTCGAAGCTCTTCCGCAGCTCATCACCCTTGCCGGTCTCTTCCGCCAGCTCCGGCCGGAGCTCCTCGCGAAGGTCTTCTCCCCGGAGGAAAGCCTGGAGATGTTCCTTGCCGATTCTCAAGCGCTGCTTGGAGACCATCCCCTCGCGGCGGCGCTTCAGCTCAATGAAGCAATAGGGAGACACCAGCTCCTTTTCGGAGCGGTCCTTGTAATAGTACTCCTTCACCCGGATCTTCAGGTTGTCGTCGTAGCTCCTGCTGGCCCGCTCGTAGAGCCTGAGCTCGGGGGTGTCGTAGTACACCGTTGTAATATAAGTGTAGGGATAGCCGGGGTTGAACTCATAGACCGGGAGACAACCCCGGATCTCGTCCTCGAGCACGGCCGTCTCCGCCTCGGTGAGCTCGTATTTCTGCTCGGATCGATGAATGAAATTCGGGCTGAGCCCACGAAGATTTCCGTCAACGATCCGCCCGTTATCGCTTCTGCCCTGAAGCACGGAAGAACCCACTTTCGCTAAATTCTTTGCCCCGAAGTCCCTGCCGGCGAACTTATCGCGCCGCCACTGCCACCAGCGAATAAAGACTGCCGTCCGAATGGTGTAAAGCCCTGAAGATCAAAGCATTACACGCAACTCGATAATAAGGGCGTGACCGTGGCGTGTCAACAATCACTGACCGGAAGAGACTCGGTACGACCAGGAGGGGTACCCGCTCAGAACGTCAGCAGCAGCTGGAGGAGCAGCTCGTCATTATCGACCTCGACCCCGCCGCCATCTTCAGAGTTCATGACGTATTCAAACTTCATGAAAATATCACCGGTCACCTCCACGATGGCGCCCAGCGTCAGGGCCTGGCGATCCCAGGTACCCGGCAGTCCTGGATCCTTGAAGGGCGCCCCTCCTGAGCCAGGGGCATCCACATTGAGGACGCCGTAACGAACCAGGGGCTCGACACTACGGAAATAGCGGTCGCCCAGCAGCTTACCGAACGAAAAGCGATAAGAGGCCTGGGTATACCAGCCATCACGGTCCAGCTCGCCATCTTCGGCGGAAATCAACTGAAAGGCCAGCCGCAGGCCATCCTGCTTACGCAGGCTCTTCTTCCTGCCCGGGAAGATGTCTTCGGCCGCGAGGAAGTAATCGAATCCAACTCCGTACCGGCTCGATCCGTCAGACGTGGAATCTCCATAGCCGGACTCGACGGAATTGTCGGGAAGACGATTGGTCATCAGGTCGCCCGTCAGGAAAGCGATCGAGCCATCGCCAAGCTGATCCGTAAAGTAAAAGGCCGAGACGGTCACATCCCCCAACCTCTCAAAATCGCGTTGCCAGCCCAGGCCGATCCCCAGCTCACCGAAGGCGAGATCATCCTCGAGCTCACGGTCATCCTGGATGATGTCATTGAAGCGGGCCGCGTCAAAGGTGACCTCTTTATTGCCCAGCTGGTAGCCCTGGCCCAGAGAGAGGAACGCTCTGAAGGCTCCCCAATTATTGGAGAAGTCAAAGGGGCCCTGCACATCACCGGCAGAGCCTTCGTCTCCCCCGGTATCCTCCGCGAAGCCCTCTGTGAAAGCTCCCCCGCCTGAGAAGCCGCCACCTTCACTGTTCTTTTCAAATCGCTCGACACCGGCGACCGTTCCCTTCCTGTGTCCAAAGGTCAACTGCCACACTGCGGCCAGTGATTCATCACGCCAGAAGGCGTTACCGATGAGTGGATAGGTCTTGGTCCTGCGAGCCGGACGAATAAACCGGTCATCCAACCCGAGCTGGAACCTCGATCGCAGCCACCAATTGGGCTGGATATCGTGGCGAACAGCCATCTCCTTGAGAATCGTGTCGCCATCGATCTGAAAATCAAGCTGCGACTGCACCTTGATCCAGCGGTTGAGCACGAAGACGGGAGCTAACCGCAGACGCTGGAGCTCAAGGTGAGGATCCAGGTGTTCTGGAACGAAATTACTTCCCAGCTCATCGCTGAGGTGGTCGTCATTCTGCGAATCGAGAAAATTGAGCTCTATCTTTCCGCCCAGTCTCAGCTCCCCTCCTCCAAGGGTAACCAGGCTGTCAGCGGACTTGTTGTCCTTGAGCTTCTTGAGCTTCGCCCTGAGGTCATCGACCTCCTCGCTGAGCTTCTCGAGCTGCTCCTGGACTCCGGCTTTTGGAGCGGCATCCTGAGAAAGAACCAGCCCCATCGGCGCCAGGGCTATGGTAAAGAGCAGCGTGGCGGCGACGCTCATTCTTCCGGCCAACCAGTTGTAAACAGGCTTCATGGATAGATTTCTCATAGGCTAGATATCGGCATCAGATGTCCTGTATCGTTCCAGTTATCCGTGGAACAGGGAAATACCGCACTCGGGGGGCGATAACGCCGGACAGAGGTTCCGAAAAACCGGCCTCTGAGCTCTGCCCCCTTGTCATCTCGTACATGAGAGGTCATCTGCAGTAGGATCTGCACCCTCCTCCGGATAGGGAGGAGGAGGCGGTGGACCGCCGGAGTTCAGGAAATTCATCAGGTAGATTCCATCGTTGATGAAGTTCACCTCCCCATCGTCATTCGCATCGTAGCGATCCATACAGGAGGGAGGATCTTCCTGGCTAACGCTCAGAATCAGCGTCCCATCGGTCATGTTCACCTCCCCGTTGGCATCCGCATCACCGCGAATGAAGGTAACCGGCTCCGCGCCGGCCCCAGGGGTGGGTTCCGCCAAAACGATAATACCTCCGCCCCCATCGGGAAAACGTCCGAGGCTGGTTCCATCCGAACAGTCCGGATTGGGGAACTGAAAACCGAACACATCGATCAGGCACGAACCGCGCTCCGCCTTGTCGACAAGATAGATTCGCACCGGCGGCGCGGAGTCCCCCGGACGTTCGGGGTCAAACCCGCAGGTTGACCTGATCACGTCCGCCCCATTGGGGTCATCGCAGGGAGAGTTCGGGTCGAGGCAGAAGAGCCTGCGGGTTACCCACTCGAGCTCGACGACCAGGTGAGCCGGCGCCTCGGCGCCCTCGAGCGGGACCCCTCCATCGGTCAGCACGATCAGTGAGCCGCCAGCGGAGAGAATGGTCCCGGCCGGAATCGGAACAGCCCGGGGATCGCTCGGATCAGCCGAGAGGAACATGCCTCCAAGCTCGATGTTCGTCCCCGAGTCATTGTAGAGCTCCAGCCAGGGGCGCGCCTCCCCGCCGCTGCCGGGCAGAGGATAGCTCCTGTTTGCCTCGTTGATGAAAATCGCCGGCAGCTCGGCCGTTCCGATCCCCAGGCTGAAGCAGCGGCCTTCCGCCTCGCAGGATGATACGACATTGCCGCAGGCGTCCTGGATCGAGACCGAATACTCGACCCGGGTAACGCCCGCCCCTCCGTTCAGAAGCAGGGGCTGGCTGACACGCACCGCGCTATAGCCCGGCGGCGAGATGAAGGTCTCCCCGAGGAGAACCCTGCTGGAAAATCCCAGCGCCATGGCGCCGCTGATGTCGAATTCCGCGCCGGCGACCGCATCCTCCCCCATGGCCGCCACCAGGGCCTCATCGAGAAAAAAGATGGCCGCGAGGACAGGAAAAGATCCCGGCAGAACGCAGGGATTAGGATCATCGCTGCCGGCCTCGGTATGAAAAGCCGAGAAGAAGAGCGGCTCGAGACCGTTGTCGGCGCCCGGTGTCGGGCTGACCAGCATGCTCTCACCAATCGCTTCGCAGGGAACGCCGTAGGCCAGGTCTTCGGTGATCTCGCCCCCCTGGAAATCGGCGGGGCAACTCCAGGAGATCCTGTCAACGACGCAATTACCCAGCTCATCAGGCCCCACCAGGTAGAGGGTGCTCGAGCAGGAGTCGAGCTCGAAGCCATCGAGCCCGACCGTGGGAACGGGAAGCCCTCCGTCGGGAACCAGCCCCAGCGCCAGCAGGAGGTAGCCGCCCCGGGCCACGGGGGCGATCCCATCCGGCAGCGCAAAGGCCCGCGCCCTGCCAACAGGATCCCCGGGCTCCGGCTCGACAGCCAGGTAATGACCCGAGAGATCGTAGATTTCTGCCTCGGAGTCCTGCGGGAGATGAAGCTCTATGTAATTCGGCGACCTGTCGGAGGGAAAACCGGCAAACCCGGGAAGCTCGATGCTCTCGTTGTCAGGCAGGATCTCGCTGAGCCTGAGCGGTACACCGGGGAACCCGCCGGAGAGGTAGCTGAAGGAAATCTGCGGCGCGCCTTCGGGATCTTCCCGCGGCGCGTTCTCTTCATCAAAGAGTACGATGAGCCCCTGGCGCTGGTCGATAACCGTCAGGCTGAAGCTTACCAGCCCGGCGGGCAGCGGTGGGATGATGGCCGTCGCCTCCCACAGCATCATGCCTGGCGGCGTGTCTTCCGAGCGGCCCTCGGCCGGCCGGATCATCAATCCCGAGCTCTCATCCAGAGTGTCCGAGGATCCATCTTCGTGAAGATAATTCAGCGCGACGGTAAAGGCCGCCTCGCCCTGCGACTCTCTCGCAGCCGAGCTCGTCGCGTCTATCGCGACAAAGGTCACCACCTCCGCGGGCTCATCCACCCGCGGACACCGCCTCCCGGCAGCCGCCGAAGCGGAAACTCCCGGACGGACGACCACCTCCTCGATAAAACGGGGAGGTTTATCGCAGGCAAGGCGGTTGACGCAGGCGCCGAGATCATCGAACGCCGCGGGCGGCGAGGGACAATCGGTCACGCGCCCGGGACTCAAGGCCTCCGGGGCGTATCGCTCCTGGAGCGTCTCGGCCTCAGGGAAGTCCTCAGCCGGAAATCTTGCCGCCGAAAGATCACGCAGGAAAAAATCATCATCGGCCAGGTTCATCTCGGGATGGGCGGCCGCGTAGGCGCTGAAATCCAGCACCGCCCGGTCAATCACCGCATGAAAGCCGCCCACTGTGGCGGTCAGGGCGAACTCATCCGCCCCGCTCCTGCGGTTCGGGTTCAGCGCGAAACGGGTTGAATAGAATTTCCGCGTCAGGTCAGGCACCAAATTGCCGGTCTCATCCGGAACCAGCATCCTGTAAACCCGCCTCACATCTCCACCATCTCCATCGGCCAGGACCAGTCGACACTCTCCCGGCTGGATCAGCAGGTAGCCCGGGTCGGGCTCTCCATCGGTGTCACGGCCGAACATCCAGGTCGCGAGATTATTGTCCCTCGCGGCGTTCCGCCCGACCAGACCGAACTCGGTGATGTCAATCGGCTCGGAGCCGTAATTGTGAACCTCGATCCAGTCCGGCGTCCGCACCGCCTGGTTGTCCTCGCAGGTCTCGCAGACAAACTTCAACGTATCGATATTCCGTGCCTGGTACTCGTTGATCACCAGGGTGACGCAGCCACCTCCAAAGGAGAAGCAGCGGCACAGGCTCAGTTCCCCTAGCTCATCGATTATCGTCAGGTTCCACAGGACGGTCTCCACCTCGCCCATCGCATCGGCCGAGGGAAGCAGGGCCTCGTAGGTCAGGACGCGGACAGCCTGGTTACCGTAGCTCCCATCGACCGTCTCCTGGGGGCATTGGGGAGGGGTGTCACCCTGCCCGGGAACCAGGGCTCCCTGGCATTCGAGCTCGCCGCCCGGAAGGATATCCACCGCGGCGGTGTTCACGACCACTCCCGGCTCACCGAAGAGAGCCCGGCAGATTTCGGGATCCTGGTCAGCCGCATCACAGCCCGGCCGTCCAATGAATTCCATGCTTACCTCCGGCAGGGGAATATCGGGATCGGTCAGGATGGTAAACCTCACGCGGACCGGCTCATCCGAGGCGCTGCAAAGACTCGGCTGGGGCTGGCCGCCGGCGGCGAAACGCGGCTGGAGAGCGCCGTGGGGATTGTTGCCGAACCCTGGAGTCGGAGCGAAGGAGGTGCCAATCGAATCAGCGCCATCGGGAAAACGTCCCACGCTGGAATCAGCAGAGAGATTTCGGACACCTATACGGTCAATCTGGCGGCCGTTGGCGAACAGGAAGATGGAATCCCTCGCGGCATTGAGACCGAAATCGGCGTGCAGCGCGGTGAGAACAATTTGAACGACCCCCTGCTCATCCCTGGCGGCCTGGGCGGCGGCCAGGTCATTGCCTCCCACGAGCGTGACCAGCGCGAATCCACCGGGCTCGAGGGTCAGGTTCGGAGGAAACCGGTACTTGCCGGACCTCTCGATATTATCCGAGAGGGTATAGCCCTCCAGGCGCAGCGGCTTATCGTTGGGGTTGTAGATTTCCACCCAGTCGAGGGGCAGACCGTTGGTCTCGAAATCCGAGAAAGACTCATTTCGAGCCATCACCTCGTTGATCACCAGCCGAGGCAAGGGTATCGAAGATCGGTCACATCCAGGCAGCAGGGCCAGGATGATAAAGCACAGACCTGTGTGTTTACGCATTTGTGGAGACCTCCAGACAGCGCCAGCTCGGCGCGTACCATCAAGCTTACCACGATCCCGAAGATCTGTCCCCGTCGACAAGCATCTATAAACCTATACTGGGAAACGACCTCTGACGTGTGAAAGCACCCCCTTGAGCCAGGTTGCTTTTACTCGGAACTTGGAGTCCAGGAGGACGAGATCAGCCCGCTTGCCGGGAGCGATGGAGCCGAGCTGTCGCGAGGCTCCCACGGCGGTGGCCGGGTTCTGAGTGCAATAGCGAACGACCTTCTCCAGCGGCTCCCCGACCTCTTTCACCTGGACCTCGATAGCTCTATCGAGGGTCAAGGCGCTACCTGCAAGCGTACCGTTTTTCTGCCGAACAACACCGTCACGCAAAAAGACCTCGGTACCGGCAAAACGATAGCGGCCATCCTTCAGGCCGCAGGGATGGGTCGAATCACTGACGAGGATGATCCTGTCTTCGCTCTTCATCCTGTTGATAAGCCTGAGTGCCGGCGGCTGGACATGATGCCCATCGGAGATCACCTCGACCGCGACCCGGGGATCCTCCAGCAAGGCCGTGACGGCTCCCGGTGACCGGTGATGGATCCCGTTCATCGCGTTGAACAGGTGGGTGGCGTAGCGAATGCCGCCGGTGATGGAGCCGCAGGTCTCCCCGTAATCGGCGTTGGAATGCCCAAAGGCCGGCACCACCTTCTTCTGCCGGCAGAAACGAATGAGCCCTGCCGCTCCTTTCAGCTCCGGAGCCAGGGTCATCGTACGCACCAGTCCATCCCCGGCAGCGAGGAGCTTGCGAAAATCTTTTACCGAGGGACTGCGGAAATAGCTCCGTGGAAGGGCGCCTGGACGAGCCGGGCTCACAAACGGCCCCTCGAGGTGAAGACCGAAGGCGACCCCTCTCCCGCGCCCCTGCCGTATAAAGGAGCTGAGCTTCTCGATCACCTTCAAGGACCTCGCCCAGCTGGTCGGGTAAACACTGACCAGCAGAGAGGTCACTCCATGGGCAAGGTAATGAGCCATGGAGCTCTCAAATTCTTCGGCCGAGGCCTCGACAAAATCGACCCCTCCGACCCCGTGGGTATGGAGATCCACAAAACCGGGAGTGAGGGTGAATCCATCCAGCTTCAACCTCGTGCAGCGGGTCCCCCTGGCCAGCGTAGCCGCCTCGGGACCTACAGCGACGATCCGGCCGCCGCTGATAAGAACCCCGGGACTTCCGAGATCCTCTCCGCCGCTGAGCACGCGGGCCCCGCGAAGAAGACAGGTTTCCTTTTCTGGTGCGGATTTACTTCCAGCCATGATTGGCGCAAGATAACCGAATACAGATGCTCGCTGCCATCTGCATTTTTTACGCAGAGAGCCGGAATGCCGGCGACGCGTCTGAAACGACTATTAGCCGACCCGGCAATACCAGTCAGCCATTATCGCTTTACACAGCCTCCCCGGGGTGTTAACCCTCAGTTTCATGTGCGCCCATTCCGACGACATTATTGAAAAAGGACGGAGAATCCTCGAGGAGGAAGGCAATGCCATACTCCAGAAGGCGTCCCAGCTTGACGAAAGCTTCAGCCTGCTCGTCAGGAAGCTCCTCGAGCTTGAGGGCCGTGTCGCCCTGACCGGGGTCGGAAAATCCGGCACCATCGGCGAAAAGATTGCAGCCACCCTCTCCTCAACCGGCACCCCGGCCTTCTATCTCCGCACCGTGGATGCCCTGCACGGAGATCTCGGAATGCTGACATCGTCCGACGTGCTGCTGGCGATCTCCAACAGCGGAGAAACCTCCGAGGTTCTCGCCGTCAGCGACGCGGCCAGCCAGTTGGGAGTCGAAATCATCGCCCTCACGGGAAACAGGGAATCCTCCCTCGGCAAGCTCGCCTCCCTGACCCTCGACACCGGGGTAGAGAAAGAAGCCTGCCCCCTTGGCCTGACGCCCACCGCCTCCACCACGGTCACCCTCGCCCTTGGCGATGCGCTCGCTATGGCCCTCCTGGAAGAGAAAAACTTCACCGCTGAGAACTACGCCCATTACCACCCCGGAGGAGACCTCGGCCAGCGCCTGCGCTACCAGGTGCGGGATATACAGCGTAGCGGTAAGGATCTTCCGACCGTTACAGTAGAGGCCAGCCTCCGGGAAGCTATTGCCGAGATGACGGACAAGGGAAACCTTGGCGTCACCCTGGTCGTTTCCGAAAGCGGAGATCTCTCTGGTATTCTCTCAGATGGGGACCTCCGCAGGATTCTCGTTCAGAAGCAGGAAAGCTCCGAAGCAATTGATCTCGGAACTCCAGCAGGTGAGGTGATGACCCGTGATCCCCTGACCATCGATGCCACAGCATCTGCCAAAGATGCACTCCAGATAATGGAAGTACATGGCATTACTTCACTTGTGGTTCTCAACCCCCTGGGCAAGCCAGACGGAATGATCCACCTTCACGACATCCTGGGACGCGGCAAGATTGTTCTTTGAATTGTCGCCCCCGGGAGAATATAATCCTCGGCTTCAATTAAAGTCGTAGCAAGAGACTGAGCCGATCGATGAAAGTCAAAATTCGAACCACCTCCAGAAAGCGCGAGCGCAGGGGATTTCTCTACCGTATGAAATCCAAGGCCGGGCGTAAGATGATCAACGCGAGGCGAAGAATCGGCCGGGCCCTCCCCGGCAGTAAAAAGACACGCTGAGAGCTCTCTCCAGCCTCCATGTCACTGGCATGGAAGCCTCTTTGGCCAGGATTCCCTGAAACAGCCGGGGACTGGCGCATACCCTGTGCGAGTTCAGCGGCAGGTCAGTCTTCTGTGAGGTATTTGTCCGCAACCGGTAAGCAATCGCCGGCCGGCTTTCGGAGCGCGCCCGCAGACAGGTGATATAATTGAGTTGAGGTTGATCCTGCAGACAGCGCAAAGCGGCAGGCCAACCCGGCTGAAAACAGCCTTGCCCTGTCTGAAATAACGCAACCACCGCCACTAGGAGTATCGCCCTGCCATGATTTGCTGGTCGACGATTGAAACCGTATGCCCCATGTGCGGCTGCCAGCTCCATGTACGCGAGGTCGGCGGCTGCGAGGCGCTGGGCCAGGACACGGATCTCCTGATTCACACCAAGGCTCCGCATGTCATCCGGGTTGAGATCCACTCCTGCCCCGACTGCCGTTTCTCCGGCTACAGCCGGGACTTCCTCGGCGGCCGCATCGCGGCCCTGACCATCGAGGCTTATTTCAGGGAATACATAGAAAAGCTCGAGGACGAATTTGAGGCGGACCGCTCTACGGGAGACCCGCCCACTCACCTCCAATATTACTGGGCAGGGTTGCTTTCACCCTTGCTCGGGTATGCGCCGCTTGAAACCGGCATGAGGATGCTGCGGGCGTATTGGGGTCTTCGTCTCGACACCCCGGCGGCCCTTGATGAACACGCGATCGAGAGATTGCGGCATCGATACCTCCAGCAGGCGATAGCCTATCTTCGAAAATCGCTGCGCAAGGAGAAGGACCCTGTCTATCTCTACCTCGTAGGCGAGTTGTGTCGACGAAACGGAAACTGGATGCACTCGCAGAATTATTTCAATCGGTTCATAGCTCGCAGCACCCGGCCCCGGCATCTGCGCAACGCCGCAGCGATGCTCATCCAGCGGGCCCGGCGAAGAGACTCCAGCCATTTGAGCATGGACAGTCTTCTCTATCCGACCCGGGACCAATCGCGCACCACAGAGGCGCCTGAAGAAGATCGGGGAGCCTGAGCGCCGTCAGCGCTTCTTCTTTGCGAGCTTTTTCACCTCGTAGCGAACATCCTGCAGGAAACTCGCAAAGGCTTTGCTTGAGCGATCGCCGCCGGCTTCTCGCGAAGGATTGCGGGTATTGGACTCAACCCAGAGATAATCCCGATGGCTCCACTTCGCGGAGATCTCTCTGACCCGTCCGGAGAGAACCTCCCCGGCATCGATCCACTGGGCAAGATTCGGCAGAGAAGATGCTCCGCCGAACTCTCCCTCGTCCGCCTTGTACTGATCCCAGGACTCTTTCAGAAATTCCAGGGCTTCTTTTTGGACAAGCTTCCTGT
>CAUZHA010000115.1:0-14326 GCA_963579555.1 Planctomycetes bacterium UBA1146 | reverse complement strand
CAAAGGCCGGCAAGCTTGATTTTTGGATTGTCGAGGGCTCAAAGAAGACCGGGTCCATCGCGCTGCCGCCCGGAGCCACCGCTGTTACCTATCTTGCCAAGGATGCGAATGTGGCGACCGGCGGAGAGGATGGGGTCGTTCTCTTGTGGGCCATTCCAGGGGCGGACGCGCCGGCCGTGGAGGCAAAAGAAGGTGAAGAGGGCGGGAAGGCTCCGGCCCCTCCAGCTCCGATCAAGGAGCTCAAGGGTCATGCGAAAAGGATTACCTGCGTAGTCAGCGTCGACCGCGCTGGCGGACAACTCCTTTCAGGAAGCGAAGATGGGACCGTGAGGCTCTGGGATGCGCCTGGTGGAAAGCAGGTCCGGGTATTCAAGCACGGGTCGCCTGTGCGGTCAGCCGTCGTCCGCAAGGATGGAGCCCGAATCGCAATAGCCGGAGATGCTCCGGTGGTCACGCTCTGGGCCCTTGCCGATGGCAAGGAGGTGGCGAAGCTCCAGGATGACCCTGCCCTGCGACGGATCACGGCCCGCAAGGAGCGCCATCTCAAGCTTCTGGAGGGGCGTCTCGCTGCCCAGAAAAAAAGCCGGGAAGGGGATGTGAAAAATCTGGAGGGCAAAAAGAACGCCCAGAAAAAAAACACGGAGAACCTCGCCAAGGTCAAGAAGACCCGGGATGAGAAAAACAAGGCCCTAGAGGCCATCAAGGCCGAGGGCAAGAAAAAGATCGAGATGGCCGACAAGGAAGCGAAGGCTTCCCAGGCCGCTCTTGACCTGGCGACAAAGACCAGCCAGGAGAAGGATACCGCGTTGGAGGTGGCGAAGAGCGCTCAGGACAAGGCCAAGGTCGACCTTGCTGAAAATGAGGGCAAGGCCGCGCAGGCGGCCCTGGACGAGGCAACCAAGGCCAGTGAAGGAAAGTCCCGGGCTCTCGAAGAAGCCAGGAAGGGAGAGGATAAGGGAAAACTCGAGCTTGCTGAGAATGAGGCGAAGGCCGCCGCCGAGACGGTGGTGAAGGCCTCCAAGGCCCGCGACGAAAAAAACAAGGCCATCGAGGTGGCGAAAAAGAGCCGGGACAAAAAGAAGATCGAGATGGCTGCCAATGAGGCCACGGCCGCAAAGGGAGCTGTTGCCAAGGCCACCAAGGCCAGGGATGACAAGAACAAGGCCCTGGAGACGGCGAAAAAAGGCGGGGATAAAAAGAAATTCGAGAAGGCGGATAAGGAAGCCAAGACGGCTCAGTCCTCGGTTGATTCGGCAGAGCGAACCCTCGTAGAGAGCGGCAAGGATATCACGAAGGCTGAGGGTCAGCTGAAATCCCGCGATGAAGAAATCAAGAAGGCGGAGGCCAAGGTCGCCGCTCCAGGGGGACAGGTCGCTGCTGCCAAGGCGGCGGAGGCTGCTGCCAGGAAGCCGTCTGCAGGCGTGGCGTTCTCAGCCGACGGGAATTATCTCTACACGCTTGGGCAGAATAAGGCGATGGTGGCCTGGAGCTCAGAGACCGGGGCGGGGCTGCACAGCTTCAAGAGCGAGGGGCGAATTCTTGCCGCAACGGAGGAGGGGGTAGTTTGTTGCCGGGGCAAAAGCTCCATACGGCACATTGCTCCCATTGGACAATGGGAATTAGACAAGACCTTGGGCGCCCCGAAGGGGAAGAGCCCGCTCGTTGACAGGATTCTTTCCATAGATTTCAGTCCTGACGGCAAGCGCCTGGCCGCGGGCGGCGGCGAGGCCTCCCGCACAGGGGAGCTGTCTGTCTGGGAGCTTGAAAAAGGAGAGCTTGTCTGGAAGCTCGAGGATGCCCACAGTGATACCGTATTTGCCGTCGACTACTCCGCCGAAGGGGAGTATATAGCCACCGGCGGGGCGGATAAATTCGCCAGGAGCTTCAAGGCTCTCGACGGTGAGCGGGTCAGGTTTTACGAGGGGCATACGGCTCACGTGCTTGGCGTGAGCTGGCAATCAGACGGCAATATCCTTGCCAGCTGCGGGGCAGACAACGTGATCAAGATCTGGGATTTCCGCAGCGGCGAGGTCAAGCGAACCATCGGTGGTTTTTCCAAGCAGGTTAGCGCGATCAGCTTTATCGGCGACAGCCAGGAGACCCTCTCCTGCAGCGGTGACAGGAACGTCAAGATGCATCGCGCCAACGATGGAAACAACTTCCGCAACCTTGCCGGGGCGGGTGATTATATGTATTCCATCGATGTTACCCCTGACGCCTCGGTCGTGGTGGCCGGCGGGTACGATAGCGTTCTTCACGTCTGGAACGGTAAAGACGGAAAAGCGCGGTATCAATTGAAGCCGCCGGGAAAATGACCGGCGCCTCCCGCACCTTCTACACCCGGCTTTCCCTTGACCGTTCTTGAGCTGGGCTCCGCAGGGGACGAGCGCCTGGGTCCATACAGGGACCTGAGGGGCAGATCGGGATTCGGCGCTGCGCATTTCATAGTCGAAGGCGAGCACCTTGTCGAAAGACTTCTCTCGAGCTCCCTGGAGGTCGTCTCGGTCCTGGTCAGCTCGCGCAAAATCAACAAGCTCCGTTCACTTCTCCCAGCTTCCGTTTTGGTCTTTGTTCTTGATGATGACGAGATTGAAGCCGTTGTGGGTTTCAAGTTTCATCGCGGAGTGCTTGGCTGCGGGAAAAGGCCCGAGGAACTGAGCTTCGATCGGCTCCTCGGCTCCGGCCAGCCCGCGCTCAGGGCTGTTGCCTGTCCGGAAATTACGGATTCGGAGAACCTCGGGTCCATCATGCGGACGGCCAGATGCCTTGGCCTGAACGCCTTGATTCTTGGGGAACGGTGCACCGATGCCTATTCCCGCAGGTGCATCCGTGTCTCGATGGGAGCGGCCTTTACCCTGCCCGTCTACAGATGCGATTCCGTCGCCTCAGACCTCAAGAGGCTTCGCTCTGTGCCGGGGGTCCAATTGGTCGGCGCGGTGGCCGAACCGGGAGCGTCACCGCTATCCGGAATCGTTCCGGCTGCTGGCTGGTGCGTGGTTCTCGGCAACGAGGAGGCGGGCTTGCCGGAAAAGCTGGCTGGCATCTGTCACGAGCTCGCCTGCATACCTATGGCCAGCGGCGCGGACTCCCTGAACGTGTCGGTGGCAGCCGGTATCATTTTGAACCACATGACGAGCCGGGCCTGAAAGGCGCCTCAGGCCTGCATCGTTCCGCTGAGTGGGGGCTCCCACTCGAGCTTGTCTGAGAAAGCGACCAGGGGGTCGATTCTGGCGGCGATTTCGGCCGGGAAGGGGGAGGTTTTTCTCAGCTTGAGGTCCGCGTGCGAAATGAGAGTCTCCAGGGTTGAGGATAGGACCTGGCGCGTTTCGTTGACCATAAAGTGGACCAGGTGAATTTTCTTTTCAGACCTTCCCACCAGGCGGGAGTGAATGGAGATGGTCTCGCCCGGCCTTACCTCCGCAAGGTAGTTGATGTACTGGCGGAGAGCGAAGGTGCCTGACTCGCCAGGGGTGAAATATTCCTCGGTAAGCCCGAGCTGGTTGAACAGCCCGGTGACGGCCCTGGAGAAAAGAGCTACGTACCACTGGACGTTCATGTGGCCCATGATGTCCAGGTATTCATCGGCGATGGTCTCGCCGTGGTAGCGGGGCAGCTCCCTGATATCTTTCAATTCGATGTCTTGTTTCATCAGGGATAGAGTCTACCCCGTGAAGACTCAGCAGAAAAGCAATCTGGCCGACAGCGAGATCCTGTCCCTTGCCATTCCAGCCGCCGGCGCGGGCCTGACCGCACTGGCCTACACCTGGGTCGATACCGCCTGGATAGGACGGAGCTCAGATGGAGCCCTTGGCGTCGCGGCTCTTGGGATTGCCAGCTTTACGGTCTGGATTTACGGCTCCCTCGGGTCGTTATTAATTGTCGGCCTGACAGCGGTCGTCGGCCGCTATTGCGGCGCCGGCCGGTTCGCTGGCGCCTGCTATACCGGAAGCCAGGGACTTCGGGGCGCCATCTGGCTGGCCGGGATTTGCTCCGCGGCAGGTTATTTTCTCGCCCCGTTATTCTTCCAGCTGGCTGGGGCCGAGGAGGATCTCCTGGAGGTGGGCACGCCTTATGTCAGGGTTTATTGGGGTGCGGGGCTTCCTATTCTTCTGGGTTATGCGGCCACCGGGATCTTCCGCGGCCATGGAGACACCCGCACTCCTTTCCTGATGGGCCTCGTTGGGCTGGCCTTGAATGTCGTTCTCGACCCTGTGTTTATATTCGGCCTGGGTCCGATTCCGGCTATGGGGGTCGGGGGCGCGGCCTGGGCGACAGTGATCTGTTCCGGGGCAAGCACGCTTCTCATGTTGTGGGCTCTTCAAAAGAGAGGGATGCTCGCTCCAGCCAGGCCTTCAGATGGGGAGCTTCGGCTCCGGGAGGACACTCTCCTTTCAAGGCCGGGGAAGCTCGGTCTTGACCTTGCCGTGCTGAGGCGGCTTGTTCGAATAGGCCAGCCGGTAGCCATGGCCGGGATCTTTTTCTCCCTGGTTTATCTCCTTCTTGCGCGGGTCGTTTCCGCCACAGGCGGTCCTACCTCCGTTGCGGCCCTGTCCATTGGGCATCGAGGCGAAGGGCTTGCGTGGGTTTTCTATACCGGCTATTCCGCAGCGGCCTCCAGCCTTGTCGCGCGGTATATGGGGGAGGGCCGAACAGACCTTGCTGAAAAACTCGCCTGGCGCGCAGTCTTTCAATGCGCGGTTCTCAGCTTGATCTGGGGTGGGACCCTGTTTCTTTTCGGAGAGCATATCGCCGCCTGGTTCCTGGACAGCAAGGCGGCAAATCATGGGCAGGTGGTGCGGGAGGCGGCCTTGTATTTTAAGATCACCTCATGGAGCCTTGTCTTCCAGTCCTGTGATCTTGTTCTCGGGGGAGCCTTCAGCGGGGCCGGGCTCACCCTCTCGCCGATGCTCCTGAGCGCCTCGATCACCGCCACCCGGGTTCCACTTGCAGCCTGGATTACCCTGGGGGAAAAAACCGAGGTCTCGGGCGTCTGGTGGATCATCGCCTCGACCGCAGCGCTCAAGGGCGTGTTGCTGATACTCTGGTTTCGCCGGGGGAAGTGGAAGACTCGGTGTGTCTGAGCAGGGGAGGGCCGCCCTTTTCCGCGCCTAGCTGTCGAACCAGGATTCAGCTCCGCTTCCGGGCCTCGCAAGGATTTCTTCAGTGACAGGCAGCTCGTACTTCCCTGTTTTCTCGCAGATCTTCTGAAGGAAGTCGGCGTGGTCGGTGAACACGCTCCAGAGGTAATCCTTAACGGAGAGGCCCTGCTCTGTGGATTTACCGGCAGCCATCTGGACTGCATTATCGTCAAGAGACAGCATGACTCCATGGCGCCTGGCAAACTCCGCCTCGAATTCCCGGGCGACGTAGATGTAGTAGCTGGTGGCGGCCGCCGCGGGATCTTCAAGAACCTCCTCGAGTACCCGGTCGGGGTCTTCCACCAGGTGAGCGGTCATGGCCAGCTTGTCGATGCGGGTGCCCGGGAGGTTGAACTTGAAATTTCTCAGGCAGGATTCGAGGACACTCATCAGGCCGCGGGCACCGGTCTTTTCGTCGGCCGCTTTTCTCGCCACCGCCTGGAGGGCCGAGTCCTCAAACGCAATGTCGATGCCGTAGTCCTCGAAGCTCTGGCGGTATTGCTTGAGGATCGACCCCTCAGAGGTCAGGAGAATCCTGTAGAGGTCGTTGTCGGTAAGTTCGTCGAGAGCGACCCTGACGGGAAGCCGGCCGATGAACTCGGGTTCAAATCCGTACTCGACGAAATCGCGGGTATTCACACTCTGGAGGATCGAGCTTTCTTCGCCCGATTCGGCCTTCTGGGCAGAGGCCCCGAAGCCGATATTGTGCTCGCTGAGCCTCTTCTCGATGACCTCATCGATGCCTGAGAACGCGCCACTGACCACGAAGAGAATGTGACGTGTGTTGATCGTGCTCGGCCCCTGCGGGCCGCCCCCTTGCATCATCCCCTGCAGGTGAGCGGTGATGTCCATGGGGTTTTTAAGGTTCACTTCGGTCTCTTCCATCAACTTGAGGAGGCCGACCTGGACACCCCTGCCGCTTGGGTCTCGTCCCTGCGGATTCTGGGCGCCAGCGATCTTGTCGATCTCGTCGAGGAAGACGATCCCGTGTGAGGCAACGGTGGCATTTCCATCGGCTGAGCGCACGAGCTCTCTAACAAGGTCATCCACATCTCCTCCAACATAGCCCGTCTCGGAAAACTTGGTGACATCGGCCTTGACGAATGGCACGCCGATGAGCTGGGCCAGGATTCTGATGAGGTAGGTTTTTCCGACTCCCGTGGGACCGAGAAGAATGACGTTCTGTTTTACGTAATCCGAAACAGGCCCGCGGGCGGAGGCTGTCTTTTCAAGGGAGCTTCCCGGGTCTTCGCCTCGACCGCCAAGAGCTCTCTTTACGTGGTTGTAATGATCGCAGACTGCCACGGAGAGGGTCCTCTTCGCCTCGTCCTGGCCGATCACGAATCGGTCGAGATAGGTCTTTACCTGGGCGGGGGTCATGTCAAAGTCGAGGACGGCCTCGGGGATTTCGACAACCTCCTCCTGGTTCTCGACCTGGGGAGGATTTCCCATGGCCTCCGGGCCGACGGGAAAGGTGACGACCTCTCCGCCGAACTTGTCTTTGATGAAGTCCTGGATCTCTTTCTGGAGCTCCTCCGGACTCTTGGGCGTTTTATTGGAGTCAGTCATGATTCTGGATATATCATGGGCTAAAATTCCGGCCACGACAACATCCTGTGAGGCCAGGCGATCAATATGTCTGAAACCCTGAAAATACTCGCCCTGGAGCCCTACTACAATATTTCACACAGCGTCTTTCTGGAAGGTTTCTCTGAATACTCCCGGCACAGCGTGACGACCTGGTCTCTTCCGGGAAGGAAATGGAAGTGGCGAATGAGGGGCTCCGCGTATCATTTCGCGGATCTCGCATCCAGGGTGGCTCCGGAAGATTGTCCTGATGTCATCTTCGCCACGGATTTCCTCAACCTTGCCGACTGGAAGGCGATCTGCCCGAAGCCCTTCCGGGACATTCCCGCTGTTCTGTATTTCCATGAAAACCAGGCCAGCTACCCTTTGAGTAAATACGCCAAGGGAGATCACGATTACGGATGGATCAACCTCAGCTCCTGTCTTGCGGCCGACAGGGTCTTGTTCAACTCGGAATTTCACCGGAGCCAGTTTCTTGACTCAACCAGGGATGCGCTCTCCCTGATGTCTGACGGGGTCCCGCTCGATCTTGCAGACAGGGTCCATGGCAACTCCGAGGTGTTTCCCGTGGGGATTGATTTCGTTGGTCATGACCTGGCCAGGGCCGCGTCTCCCGGGAAGGCGGCTGGGCCGCCGGTGATACTCTGGAATCACAGATGGGAATATGACAAGAGACCGGAGGTTTTCGTTGAGGCCCTTGGGGGCCTGGTCGATGCTGAAGTTGATTTTGGTGTGGTTATTTGCGGAGAGTCCTTCGATGGCGCCTATCCGGCCTTCAAAGAGATCCGGTCCCTTCTCGGGGAGCGGTTGCTGCATCTTGGTTTCTTTGAAAACAAGGAGGAGTATTATTCAGCCGTGGCGAGCTCCAGCATTGTCGTGTCAACGGCCGCCCATGAGTTTTTCGGCATATCGATTGTCGAGGCCCTTTATCTCGGTTGCATCCCGGTGCTGCCAAGGGAGCTGAGCTATCCCGAGATTCTCCCTGAAAAATTCCATTCCAGCTGTCTCTATCGTGACTTCGGTGAGCTGGGGGAGATGCTGGAGGGGTTCCTTCGTGAGCGGCCTGAAGGCATGGCTGAAGAAATGCGGGAGGTCGGGGCGCGATATCACTGGCGTGACCTCGCCCCGCGCCTTGACACTGTCCTGGAGGGGCTGGCCTGATCAGGTCGCTTCGCCCTGGCCGCCCTCGAGCTCAACGATTCGCTTCTCGAGGTTTCTTATCTTTTTCGAGTATTCAGGGAGCCTGTCAATCAGGGCATAGATTTTCTTGGTGGTGAGCGCGGGGCGGGCGGGAATGCCGAGATAGACTTTTCCCTGGCCGCCCTCAATGTCCTGCATGACCCCGCTCTTGCCGCCAACAATGACCCCATCGCCGATGGTTGTATGGCCGTTCACGCCGCTCTGCCCCGCCAGGGTGACGTAGTTGCCAAGGGTTGAGCTTCCAGCGACTCCTACCTGGGAGATGAGGAGACAGTGTCGGCCGGTGGTGACGTTATGTCCGATGACCACCTGGTTGTCGATCTTGGTGCCTTTGCCGATAACGGTAGAGTCCAGGGCGGCCCGATCGATGGTTGTATTCGCCCCAATTTCGACATCGTCTTCAATGACGACAGAGCCTACCTGCTGAATCTTCCGGTGAACCACTGGCTCAGCGGGATCTCCGGTGTTCTCCTGGGCAAATCCGTACCCATCCGCACCAATTACCGCGCCGCTGTGAATGATGACACGGTTGGCGATAGAGCAATCGTGGTAGATATGGACTCCTGGATAGATTATGCAGTCCTCGCCAATGGATGAGCCGGGTCCAACGGTCGCTCCAGGAAAAATTTCGGTGCGGGCGCCGATGCTGGCGCCATCTCCGATCCATGCTCCCGGGCCGACCCCGACGCCTTCCGCCGTAGTCGCCCCCTCTCCTATAAAGGCGGCGCTGGACACAGTCTCGAATATTCGTTTTCTCTTATGGAGGAGCTCCAGGGCCACAGCCCAGGCGACGACTGGCTGGTCAACGCGAATGACATTCAGGGCGTTGGGAGCCTCCTGCTCCGTGGAGACAATCACGCAGCCTGCTTCGGTTGTGTCGAGCTCCGCCGCAAGCCTGGGGTTGTCCAGGAAGCTGAGGTCGCCAGGGCCCGCCCTGGCAATCGATGACAGGGAGGTAATGGAGTCATCGGGATCTCCGTCAAGGCTTCCATTGACCAGCTCGGCCAGTACGCTGAGTTTGTACTGCTTGCTCATAACAGGATCAGTTTACAGGTCGCCGGGGTAAGAGGAAAAGAAGAAGGAGGAAACCTTGTGGCCGCGGCGAAAAAGGTCCAGGGTTGTCAAACCGGATGAGTTTCGATGTATATTAACACTACAGCCAGCCTCACATTTCAAGGCACCAGCCATGTCCGCCGAAAAGAGTCCAAGAATGTACGATTCGATGGCCCAGGCTTTTCACCTTATTGGAAAGCATGAGGAGGCCGTTGATGCGCAGGAGATGGCGATACATTTTCTCGGAGATGAAGACGGGCCGCTCAGGGAAGAGATGTCGCAGCGATTGCTGAAGTACGCCGAGGCGGCCGAGGAAAATGCGGCCAGTCGGCCCCCGAGGCCGCGGGTAGTGAGCAAATGATGCTCGCAGTCGCGACCCTGGCGGGCCTGTTCAGCTTTGCCGGCCCGGGAGGCCCTGTGGACACCCGGGCCCTGATTCATTCGGGGGATTACGAAGCCGCCATCTCGATTCTCGAGAAGGAGCTCAAGGCCGGGAAGAAGGGGATGGAGCGCGAGGAAGCGGCCCTCACTCTTGCTGAGTGTTATCTCTCAATGGGACTTTTCACGCGGGCTGGCGAAGCTCTCGAGCTGCTCGCTCCCAGGGCCAGGGCGTCTTCTCGCTGCAGCTATGTCCTGGCGGAAGTCCTCGCCTCCAGGGGCGAGACCGCTGAGGCGGAAAAGATCCTGGCCTCGTTGCCGGGGAAAGAAGATTTCCCCGGGGCAAGCTTCAGGCTTTCCGTTCTTGCGTTTGAGCGGGGCGATTACAGGAAAGCAGAGGGGCTCCTTGCCGCTTTGGCAGAAGCGGGAAGCCTTGATTATTACGGTGAAATTTACCGCGCGAGATCATTGCTTGCTCTCGACAGGGCCTCCGAGGCCGCGGCGATCCTCACCTCGATGGGTAAGGGCCACGCCACCCCGGAGGTTCGGTACCTGGCCGGGAGGGCCTTCCTGCTTCTTCGGAAGCCCCTGCTGGCGGCCGAACAGTTCCGCCTCGCCCTTGCCGCAAATAGCGATTACCTGGAGGCCGCATTCTCACTCGTCAGGAGCCTGGGCGAGGGCGGGGACAAGGCTGGCGCGGCGGTGGCCATGAAAAAATTCAAAGACCTACAGCAAGTGGAGAGAGCCCGCACACGGGAGGCAAACCTGTTATCGCAGAGATGCAGGCGAGATCCGGGAGATGCCGCCGCCTGGCTCGATGCGGGAGAGTTTTACCTCTCCACCGGGGATCATAACCAGGCGGTGAGTCACTCCTGGCAGGCCCTCGTGATGGATTCGGGATCCGTCCGGGGAAGGTTGTTGCTTGCAAGGGCGCTGCGAAAGGCAGGCGCCTATGCCCAGTCCGCCCTTCACTATCGAAAGGTGATCACCCAGTCGCCCGACAATCAACCAGCTGTTTCAGAGCTGAGAGAATTAGTACGGAAGCATGCCCGGAAGTAACTTATCGATATTGATTTCCGGAAGGCGCCTGGCGCCTCTGCTCCTTTGCGGGTTTTTGACGGCCTGTTCCCGCCAGGAGCCTGCGGCGAGCACGGGAGGGGTCCGCTTCGTCGATGTCGCGATGGGGCGGGGGCTGAACAGGAGCTTGGTTTCCGGAGGGCCCGAGAAGCTGGTGATTGTCGAAAATGTCGGGACAGGGGTCGGGGTGTTCGATGCGGACAGCGACGGGAGGCTGGACCTGTTCTTTTCTAATGCCGGGACTCTCGCAGATGGCCGGGTTGTCCAGGGTCCGGGAGTGGCTCTTTTCAGGCAGGACTCCGCCGGGATTTTCCAGGAGCTCACGAGCCAGTCGGGAATCGAATTTACCGGCTGGGGGACCGGGGTTGCTGTCGGGGACTACGATAACGATGGAGACCCGGACCTGTTTCTCTCCTGCTGGGGACCTGATCGATTGTGGGAAAACAGGCAGGGCAAGTTTTTTGAGGTGAGCTCCAGGGCCGGTGTCGATCACCCCGGCCTCAGCACCAGCGCCGTCTTCCTCGACTATGACCTCGATGGGAGGCTCGATCTCTATGTGGCCTGCTATGTCGAGCTCGACCTGGCTGACCTCCCGAATTCGGGGGAGCCCTGTATTGAGGGGGCGGCCAGGGTGGCCTGCGGCCCGGATTTTTACGAGCCCGCATCCGACAGGCTCTATCACAACGAGGGAGATGGGCATTTCAGGCTGGTTTCGGACGAAGCCGGGCTTGAGGCGGCCCCTGGTGGTTACGGCCTTGGCGTTGCAGTAGATGATTTCAATCGAGATGGGAGACCTGATATTTATGTCGCCAATGACACGACAGAGAATTTTCTGTGGATGAATGTCGCGGGTAAAGGTTTTGTCAATGAGGCGCTTTCCGCCGGCGCATCACTCGGAGCTGAGGGGCAGGGGCAGGCAGGGATGGGGGTCGCCATCGGCGATGTTGATGGCGATGGCCGAGCTGACATCTTCGTGACTAATTACTCCCAGGAACAAAACGCGCTCTATCGATGTGTGGGTGACGCCGAATTTCGCGATGCTTCGGTCGGCTCAGGGTTCGGAAAAGAGTCTTTCATTTCACTCGGGTGGAGCACCTTTTTCGCGGACCTTGACAATGATTCAGATGACGATCTTTTTATCGCCAATGGGCACGTACATCCCGATGCGGCGGACCTCAACTCCGCTCTGAGCTACCTGCAGCCGTGCCTGTTTTACCTGAATGACGGCGCGGGCAATTTCAGCCTGGCCCCGTCCTCGATCGGTCCCGGGGCCATGGAGGCCCGGGCGCATCGAGGTGCCGCCCAGGGCGACATCGATGGAGATGGCGACATCGATATTGTCGTAACCGTTCAGGATGGGCGGCCTGTTTTCCTGGAAAACCAGTCTCGAGGCGAAGGCCATTCACTCCTTGTCGAGCTGGCGGGCACCCAGAGCAATCGTGAAGGGATCGGGGCGATGCTTGTCGGGATGGTTGGTGAAAGGAAGATCCTCAGGCGTGTGGGGCGAGGGGGAGGCTATCTTTCGGCCAGGGATGTCAGGGCACATTTCGGCCTCGGGAAATCAACCCGGCTGGATTCCCTCGAGATCAGCTGGCCGTCCGGCAAAAGGTCGATTCTCGAGAATCTGGCCTCGGGGATGGTCTATCGCATCAGGGAATCAGATGGTGCCGTAGAGGCAGCCACGAGGTTGACCAGACGAGAATGATTCAGGGGCGGCCGAGGCCGTTCCTGAGGATCTCTTCCAGGGCCGCCTTGTCCTTTTCGGGGAGGGGCAGCAGGGGCCTCCTGGTTTCGCCTCCGGCAAGACCAAGCAGGTCGTGGGCGTATTTAAGGCCTGGAATGCCATAGCCCGCGGTGAGGGCCTGGTTGACCGGAAGGAGCCTCTGCTGGAGGGCCCTGGCAGCCGTGGTGTTTCCTTCGCTGAAAAGGTCAGCAAGCTCGATGCATTCTTCCGGGGCTATATTGGCCAGGGCCAGGACTCCCCCTGCTGCGCCGAGGGTCAGGCCGGCCAGCAGGATGTTGGCTGTGCCGACATAGACCAGGAAATCCTGCGGGCAGTCAGCAAGGCAGCTGGTAAGAAAGACAAGGTCCTGCGACGTGTCCTTCATTCCGATGATGCCCGGATGGGAGCTCAGTCGGCGCACCATCTCCGGCTGGAATACGATGGGTGAGAACTTGGGGACATGGTAGAGAAGGATCGGGATCTCCGCCGCCTCGGCTACCGCCAGGTAATGGGCCTCGAGGACAGCGGGAGTCATGGCTCCTCTGTAATAAGAGGGGGGGACTACGAGGGCCGCGTCGGCCCCGGCCGATGCGGCCCTGCTGGTTGCTTCAATGGTTGCCCGGGTCGATTCTCGTCCCGTGCCGACGATCAGTGCCTTCCCGGGAGATCTTGCCGCAGCCGCGGTCTCAATTACGCAGACCGCCTCATCTTCATCCAGGTAGACGCTCTCCCCGTTTGACCCGAGGACCACGTATCCTGCCAGGCGGGTGCCGTTCAACGATTCTATGTTGGCGGCATAGGCCTCCCCGTCGAAGATTTCATTCCTGAAGGGAGTGACGAGTGGAGGGAAGATTCCTCGTGGAAGAGAGCTCATTAAATCGCCTTTATTTGTGATGGGGTGCGCTCATTGCCTGGTCAGCTTCCGGTTCCAAGCCGTCCAATTACGGGCAGGTCGTCTGCGAGGGGCCGGGCGTAATCCAGGAAGGCCTGGGTTACGTCATTTCCCGATTCGCTGATAAATTCTGCCGGCATCTCCTTGGTGTGCTTGGCCACCTTGTTGAGCTCCGTGATGAACATTTCGGAATCGTAGTGCCCATCGGTCTCGGTCCGCCGGATGCACACCGTGCCGCTGGAGAGCTCGCCCTCCACCATGGAGCGAACCGCAAAGGCTCCGGCCGCGCGCGCTTCCGCGGCATCGACCTCTGAGCGGATGCCGGGGAAGCAGCGCTGCATATAGCCAAGGGTGTCAGCTCGAACCCTGGATGCCGCCGTGACCTTTTCCTTGACGATGCCGGAAAGGTAGTCGCCCAGGGCGCCAGTGCCTGACAGCTGAACGTTGCCATGGGAATCCTTTTCGCCACTCGTGTAAACCGGGCTGCCATCCTCCCTGGTGATCCCCTCGGAGACAGCGATAACGCAGCGCCCGAGCCGGTCAAGGCAGCCGGCTACATCGTCGGCGAATCTGTTTTCATCAAACGCCACCTCGGGAAGGTAGATCAGGTGGGGGCCATCGGTCTCATTCTGGCGGGCGAGAGCAGCCGCGCCTGTCAGAAATCCTGCGTGGCGGCCCATGATAACATCGATCTTAACCCCCTTGAGTGCGGTGTTATCGAGGTTGTCGCCCATGAGGGCAAGGGCTACAAAACGGGCGGCGCTCCCGTAGCCGGGGCAATGATCCGTTTCGCGGAGGTCGTTGTCGATGGTCTTGGGAATATGACAGACCCTGAACTCGTAATCCTCACCTCGAGCCAGCTCATCAACAATGTTGGCCGTCTCCGCGGTATCATTTCCGCCAATATAGAAGAAATAGCGAATGTTATTTTCCTTGAAGACATGGATCAGCTTTTTGCAGTCTTCTTCGCTGGCTTTTTTTCTGACTGAGCCAAGGGCTGCTGAGGGCGTCCTGGCGACTCTTTCGAGTGTCTCCGGAGTCTCTTGCGTAAGATCGATTAAATCGTTTGTAAGGAGACCCTCAAGGCCGTGGCGGGCCCCATACATATGGCCGATCGCTTCATGCTTTGCAGATTCAAGGACTGCGCCAACTAGGCTTTCATTGATAACGCAGGTGGGGCCGCCGGACTGACCGATAACCGCGTTGCCTTTGATGCTATCCAATTTAATTCTCCATGATTGGGTGAATGAAGGGGCGACCTTCTCTTAATTTCTCACA